>NZ_CP011121.1 GCF_001628715.1 Acetobacter oryzifermentans
CGTTCGGGCTCTGAGTTTTTCTATACCTTTTGACACGTTGTTCTGCTCCTTGTCGGGGAGAATTGCCTGCGATGATGCGACGAGAAAGCTTTTTACAAGGAAGAGTCCCCACATGGATCTTATCTAGACCTAGCACTGACTATCGATCTGCCCCTGCATTGACCTCACTTTCGACCTCACTCTGACCTATGATCTGTCCACACTTTGACCACACATATTTCAGGGTCTTCATACACCATTGCACCCTCAGTGCGGCGGCTACGCCGCCAGGATTGGGCAAGCTGGAAAAAGAGGCATTAGTGAGGGCTCCCTTTGTGAGACGGGACTTCGCATCTGGATGAGGGATAGGAGTGATTTTTTCGTGGTTCGTCGCATGATGGAGGGGGATGTTGACTGCGTAATCAGATTTCGCGAGGATTAAAAGATGACCCCGATATCAAATACAGCAATGACGTTCGAAGGACATGAACTCGAATGGGTCGAGTGTGATGGCCGGCCATGGCTGCTTGGACGTGCAGTCTGTGACGTGCTGGAAATTCAGCGCCATCGGAGTGCGTTGGAAAAACTCGACGAGAATGAAAAACGACTTGTTACGATTCCGACTGCTGGCGGGCCGCAGAAAGTCGTGGCTGTGAGCGAAAGTGGACTCTATTATCTCACGTTTGCTTCCAGAAAACCCGTAGCTAAGAGGTTCCGCCGCTGGGTCACGGAAGAAGTTCTGCCCCAGATACGCCGCACTGGAGAATATCGGCCTGATAAAGGTCAAGATGACGTTGACCTTCGATCGGCTGGTCTCACGCAGGAAGATCTACGTCTTCTGGCGGAGCTGAAAGAGGGTGATATCTATCAAGCAACACGCCACCTGGTGACACGCATGAACGGCAAATTTTCTGTCGAAAGAGCGTTAAGTGAAGCAAAACGCCCGTGGTCCTATGATCTGGATATTCTGGAACTCATTCATCTGGTGAAGCTCGTGCAAATTAGTTGGTTTGCTCTTGGGCAGAATAGTGAACGGTCTGATCAAATGCGCCAGTATATGTGTCGTTTGTCCGCAGTTATGAGACTACTCGATGATAAGTTTGGGACTGGCCCCTATTTTGAGCCGGTAACGTCTGCATCACCAGAAAGATCATAAGTTTCATCATTGAGGGATTGGAAGGGAAGCTCTTGTAGTTGGGATGTTAAATCTACTACCTTCCAATCCATAATTTCTTATGTTGGGATATTAAGATGAACAGCCAGGACTTGATTGAACGTATTGTTGCTGCAACGGACATTCAGAAGAAGGATGCCAAAACGGCTTTGGAAACAGTTTTTGCTGCGATTACTGAAGCTGCGGTCAAAGGCGATGACACAACTATTGCAGGATTTGGCAAATTTGTGGTGCGTCAGACGGCGGAGCGTAAAGGTCGCAACCCGCAAACGGGTGCTGAGCTGGTGATCCCTGCATCTCGTAAACTCGCCTATACACCCGCAAAGGCCGTCAAGGATGCTCTGAGGGTGGAATAGACTATTTGTGGTAACTGTGAGCCGGCGCTGGGGGACGGAGCATTTCAGCAGCTTTCTCTTTTTCCGGACGCGGTCTCTCTGGTGCGCATATTTCCCCCTCGCAACACGTGGCGCTATTATGACCTCTCTGTTCAACCGGATCTGTTTGGGGGAGCAGCGCTTATCCGGCGATGGGGCAGAATAGGGACCCCCGGAAGGGTTAGGCTTGATCTGTTCCCAGATGCGGGAGCTGCGGCCAATCAACTGGCTGTTTTGTTTCGTAAGAAGCTCAAACGCGGTTATATCGTGCGGTCTTGAGTGTTCTTCTCATCTGGTTAAGTCTCTTCCAATTAGAGTTTGGCTCATAAGTTGCAGGTTATAACCAGATGCGTCGAAGTGTTGTGGCTGCATACATGGAGGGATCGAAGAATCGTTGGTTGATGCGCTTGGCTCGTGATTTCAGGCTTTTGGCGATTTGATTGACGGTTTTTGGGGTAGCTTTTGATCTGCGTTTTGAGCAGATCGGGGACTGCCGTCCCGCTGGATGACTACGCGCTCGCGTTCAACCTTTCGAGGAAGAGGAAGCGGCGCATGTTGTAGACGATATTGGCCAGCCCGATCCTCATGGTGGCCCGGGTGATACCGACAGTTCGGATGAACAACCCCGTCTGTGATTTCTGGTCGGCAAAGACGTGCTCGACGCGTGATCGGATCACGGACTTTCCAGCATTCGATTTCTGGATATGTCGGGGCATAGGCTTGAGATGCGGCTTTTTTCTGTGAACCTTTGAGACAAAACCCTCTTTGTCCATGAAGTCCTCATTCGCTTTCGAGCGATAAGCTGTATCAGCCCAAACGCTTGAGGCCGTATTGGTTTTATCTAACAGCCCCTCTCTCAATCGCGCACCATCACTGGCGGCGGCATCCGTCGTCTTCCATTTTCGGATGAACCGAAACTTCCGGTCGATGGAGACGTGGGATTTGTAGCCAAAGAACGGGATGGCGAGATCGCTCGACGGTATGGTTCCATCGTCCTGCCGCTTCGCCTTCGTGAACTTAAGTGTCCATCGTGCATGACGATCCTTATGCGACATCTTTGCGGGCTTGTCCTGCCAGTCTTCTGGAATACGTCCTGCCCGGAGATCCGCTTTCTCAGCGTTCGTATTGCGCTGCTTTGGAGCAGCCACCAGTGTTGCATCCAGGATCTGGCCGGACATCGGGAGATAACCGGCGTTCCGCAGGGTCGCGTCAAATCGGTCAAACAGCCTTTCAATGGCACCCGCCTGTGTCAAACGCTCACGAAACAGCCAGACCGTTTTGGCATCCGGCACGCGGTCCGACAGCCCCAATCCCAGAAAGCGCATGAACGACAGGCGGTTGTTGATCAGATACTCTGTCCGTTCATCAGACAAATTGTTCAACGTCTGGATGACCAGAATTTTGAACATCAGCACCGGATCAAACGGCGGACGTCCGCCTTTACTTCCGTCCGAATAGGCTAGAGCCAGCTCCAGATCAGGGCGGAACACCTCAAAATCCACAGTCCGGGAAAAGGCCTCCAGCTGATCGCCAAGCCCGCTCAGCCGAGCAAGGCGCTCTTCAACATCAAAGAAACCAGGCTGCTTCATCTTCCACCATCCCCAATCAACGCCGAAGAAATGGAATCACACAGAACAGCTCAGAGACAAAGGGTTTTTCGAACCCTCCAGGTTATCGTGGTGCACCGCGCATTTTGCTGGCAATCCTTGAGCACCTTGGCGAGATTTCCAAACAAAAACAGACAGATTAATACCGCATCATCAATGCACGCATATCCCGTTATTCCTGTTTGTTTAGCGCATCTTCATAATGGTTTAGCGGGATATTGATATTATCGCAGGTAGATTAAGACGTAGGAAAAGGATTTGTAGGACAAGACACGGTTTGAATGTAAAAACAATTTAGATTACTTTAAATAGAATAAAATGAAATTGCTCTCCATTTTAGAATTGAGAGACCTGACGTCTTTCTGCAATATGTGGTAAAGAACCTAAAGCACACTAGAACACTGAGCGGATATTCAAGATGCAAACCATGATTATCGGCGAGAAACGAGAACGTGCCCTTTCTGGAGAAATTCAAGCAAACGCCGTAGAGCGCAGAAGGCATAACAATCAGCGTGCGCATGACCTGCTTGCTGGCGAACCAAAGCTGAAGACCCTTGTCGCACTCGCGAAAAAACAACTCAAGGCCAAACAGGTCTGGATTTTCGGTAGCCGCGCCAATGGGACAAACCGGCCAGATAGCGACTGGGACATTTTCCTCGTCCTCCCCAATACGGCCACTGATAATGATCTTAATCCCGTTACGACCTGGTCTATTGGGCGAAGCGCCGGGTTGATTGCTGATGTTGTCGCTGAACGCGATATTGAAGTCCGTTCAGCAATCAACGTGCCGAATACTTTGTCGTATGTCTTACATCGTGAAGGTGTTCGCGTTGCCTGAAAAGTCTGATCCCATTGCGAAAAAAATCGGCGCGCAGATATGGTTGGCAAGCTGTTACCTTCATGATGCAAAAACACTTCTTGAGGCACGCAGCCGAAATGCAGTCAATCAACTCTTTTATGCGGTTGAGGCGCTCTTGATCGCAACGATGACAGCCGAAGGACTACATATTAACCGGCATCAACAACATCAATTAGGCGCGATACTTGATACCATGCCTGATGAAAATCCATGGAAGCCGGAATTTCGTCCACTAGAAGTATTAACAGGATATGCCACCACTTACCGGTATGCGACACCTGGCGGCAGGATTCCCAAAGCCCCACCCCAAGCAGATGTTGAGGGCTGGTTAACAGCGACATCCCGTCTCCTTGAAACTGCTAAAATGCATTTCGATGTTACAGTTGATACTGGAGAATATAACTCCATGGCTGGAGTGATTGATCCGCCTCGTTGATGATTGCTCTTACCCAGACGGCAATTGCATTCGGTCGCATTGATCAGCATCTCCGTCATCACCCTCTTCTCCCAGCCATCCTCTTTCGGGAACGGCTTGAAGCCTCACGTGCCTGTGCAGCTGTCGATGGCCACCTCATAGATCCCTGGCGACTTGCCGCCGAACTTGAGGGCTTGAGAGTGGTACCTCTCGGCTCTGATGTCTTTGAGCGGGGGTCCTCTGTTGATGCGGCACATGCTGCTTTTGCACAATACCAATGGCTCGTTAAGCCAGATGAAGCACAACGCAACGCGATAGAGAGCGCCCTGGGGTGGCTTTCTGAACACAGCAAGGCATCAGGCCCTCTTCTTGGCGCTGCTACTGCATTTCATGCCTGGGTAGAAACTGGTCATGCCCGTGCCCCGATGCGCGCAGCCTTGATCCGACATTGGCGACGTACGGATATCCTTCATTTTCCGCTTCCCCTTGTTGGCGCCAGAGCTTTTATAGCGGATGCACCTTGGGAACCATCAGAATGGATCCCGTGCTTCCTCAACTGTCTGTATGATGAAATGACGGCCGTAGAAAACCGTACGCGTAAACTCGAACGAAGCTGGCGTCACGCACGCATGCAATCAGGTGCCCAGAGAAGCACATCGCGTGCCGATAAGGTCATAGATATCCTTGCCGCATACCCACTGATATCTGCAACGCGCCTCTCGGACGAACTGGGGTTATCTCTAAAAGCGGCTTACATCTATCTGGAACGATTTCTGTCAGATGGTCTGATTGTTGAAGTCACGCATCGCACCGCAAGGCGATTATTCGCCCTGAAAGAACTTGAACCACTCCGCGAGATCGTGCGCCCTCCCAAAAGACCCCTACCTGGCAGGAAACGCGGGCGGCCGAAAAAAAGCGAAAGTCAGGAGACCACTCCTCCAGAGGAGGACGTGGACATCCGGCCCCCAGGACCAGTGCCCACGTTTGCACCCATAAATTATGAGGAGCTGGAGCGTGCGATAGAGAACGCAGAACGCATCATACGCCGCTATCGTGCTGATTAGGCACAGAGTGTTCTATCCAATCTGTGGGCCTCGCGATTTTGGCCCATTTGATTGCGGGGCCGTTCCTTCTGACGCAGACAGTTTCTGACTGGCCCGATCGAACCACGATTCAGGAGATTGTGTCTGTTCGGCACTCATTCCATGCCCTGCTCGCTGATCCTCACGCAAATCTAGGTGTTTAGTCCCGGGGTTTGATGGTGTGATATTTTCACGAGAGTGGAAGGAAGCATTATGGGACAGATACGTCATGGGAGCGCCACGACCACGCACGCCGTGCGAGCAGCAATACAGCGATCGCAGGCTTCGCTCGCGGCGCTGAGCGAGGAGTTCGGGATCAACCCGAAGACAGTGGCTAAATGGCGGAAGCGACAGAGTGTCGAAGATCAGAAGACAGGTCCTAAAGAGCCGCGCTCAACGGTCCTGTCCGAGACGGACGAAGCGATGATCGTGGCCTTTCGCCGGCATACGTTGCTGCCGCTGGATGACTGCCTTTATGCCCTGCAGGCCAGCATTCCCTATCTGACACGCTCGGCCCTGCATCGCTGCCTTCAGCGTCACGGGATTTCACGACTGCCGGACATGGAGGGGGACAAAGCCAAACGCCAGCGCTTCAAACGCTACCCGATCGGGTTCTTTCATCTCGACATAGCGGAAGTCCAGACCGCTGAAGGCAAGCTGTACCTCTTCGTTGCCATTGACCGGACAAGCAAATTCGCTGTCACACAACTGGTCGAGAAAGCTGATCGGAAGACGGCCTGGGAATTCCTCGAACATCTCCTGAGCATCATCCCTTACCGGATCCACACCATCCTGACCGACAATGGGATCCAGTTCGCTGACCAACCCCGTAATCGCAATACGGCCTGGTCGCGTCCCATGCGCTTCGACATGATCTGCGAAGCCCACGGGATCGAACATCGTCTGACGAAACCCAATCATCCCTGGACCAATGGTCAGGTTGAACGGATGAACCGGACAATCAAAGAGGCAACCGTCAAACGCTTCCATTACGACAGTCATGAGCAGTTGAGGACACACCTCAACGACTTCATGGCAGCTTATAATTTCGGGCGAAGGCTCAAGACGCTGAGTGGCCTCACGCCTTACGAATACGTCTGCAAAATATGGACTTCAGAGCCAGAAAGATTCATCATCAATCCAACCCATCAAACCCCGGGACCAAACACCTAGCAGAATGACACCGTCATCCGAACTCATGCGACCTCCATCAAAATGGGCTACTACACGCCGTCCACAGGAGGCTGGAAATTCATACGCGTTCACGCTACACTCTGTCTGCATCGGGTTCGTTTATTGCTTATGAAAATATCTTTTCTACAAAACAGACTTTTTCATAATCTGACCCGATGTACAACCCTTCCGTGAGATTTCCGCGTCGATCATATGAATCGATGAAATCCCGCAATCAAAAGATGTATTGTATTTACTTTTTTGAACACCAGAGTATTCTGCATGTTATCTTGATTTAAACAAAGTAGTGGACACAATATGAGTCGTTTTATTTCATTACGTGCTTCTATTGGCGGGTTTGTCGGTATAATAGCATCTTATTCTGCTGGGTTTATCTTAATGCCAATTGAAAGTGCCGCCATTGTTGCACCTATGGGTGCATCGGCCGTCCTTGCATTCGGTGTTCCAGCCAGTCCTTTAGCAACACCTCGAGCTGTGATTTTAGGAAATGTTCTTTCAGCAACGATTGGCGTCATAGTTTCACTTATTCCCGATGTACCACTTCTCATCGCCTGTGCTCTTTCAGTAGGGCTCGCAATCGCTGCAATGAACGCCTCAAAATCACTTCATCCTCCGGGTGGCGCATCGGCACTCACAGCAACGCTCCTCCATCCTGGCAATCATGATCTCACGACTGGTTTCTTATTTCCTTTTGTGCCAGTCGGCCTGAATGCTGTCGCTTTGACCATCGCCGCTATTGCTTATCATCGGATTACCGGTCATACGTATCCACATCGTCCTCAGGACGTCGAAGCTTCCACAGTAATTCAAAATTACTTTACACGGGAAGATATTTACAATGCGTTGCAATCAATGCCCGATACGCTTGATGTCGAGCCCGGTGACATTGAACAATTATTAGCTATCATTGATAAAAATAAATGCGACTTAAAATAATATATTTTTATTCTATATTTTTTCTTTCCATCATTAAGCCCTAATGTGCCCGCAAAGACTAATTAACTGAGCATAATTTAAAATCACTATTTCCGAACCGTTTACTTCTAAAATTTCACCACGAAACCGTGTTATAATACGGGATAAATTTTCAGGTGTCATGCGAAGCTCGGCTGCCACCAAAGATTTGCTATGCGGAAGTACGACTTTTTTTCGATTGTCCTGTATAATGGAAAGTTTCACGAGATAACAGAACAAACGCTGTGAACCACTACAATGATAATAACAACTCGTCTGATTGATGTTATTCCTAAATTGTTTTGCAACATATTCCAGCATAATACGCGCGAACGATGAATGAAAAGAACACAATACGTCTATAATATTTGCATCAATCTGAAGCATCGTCGCTGCTGAGGCACAATAAGCTTCCAGAAGATAAGGTTGTCGTGTTACGACCGCTGCAGGAAGAAGAAAGTCACCGGTTATCATACTCATAACAGTGATATTTTCTTTCTTTTCTGGATGCGGACTCCTTAAGTGTATGATGCCATCAAACACAATCCACAAATTTTTTGGTTTATCGTTTTTTTCACAGATGACAAAAGAACGCGTTTTTCACGCTTTGAAACACCATCAAAGAGTCTCAGAGCGCTGAACATTTCTTCAGGTTCCGATGGAATATTCTGATTTTTATTATGACTTCTCATCATTTTGGACACATACGGACTCTGGAAGAGGATACGTTAAACAACCTGTTGGTTCGACAACAGCACCAGGCGTAAGAACGCCTTCCTGCGTGTTCGTCAACGACAGGATATGGATCACCGTCAAACCTTTAGAAAGAAGATAATCTGAAATAATGCGCCGATGACACCGCCACCAAAGAACCTCTGCGCACATTAAAACAACCGTTTCATATCGGCTCGCTTCGATTAAAGTTGCTAGACCTTTCTGAAATTCATCGCTTAAAGCATAGTCGGCATAATTATGAAAACTTTGCACACGCCAGAATGCATTAATCGTAGGTGCAACGGTTCTAGACCGCGGACGTCTCCCGCCTAACTCCGGAAAATGACGATAAATAACGTTTACTTTCCCAAGCGCTTCAGACAGGACATTACCATTGTAATCCCGATTACGCCTGGAATACGGAAACGCACGAACATCCGCCACGAATGTAATATGATAATGACAAATAAGTGTTATAAACTCGTCAAGGGAATGCGTAGAGTGACCAATCGTATAAATCGTCTTACATTTAACCTTGGTCATTTTACAGTGTCTTCGGTTGCATAAGGAAAATTACCATGTCTTCACAAACCTTCAGAATTGGCGACATTGTTTCATGGAACTCTGAAGCCGGTTATGTCACAGGTAAAATTACGAAAATTCACACATCACCATTTCTCGTCAATGGGTATCATCATCATGCGTCAGGCCAGGAACCTCAATACGAGATTGTCAGCCAGAAAACTGGGCATATAGCATTTCACAAAGGGTCGGCCCTACAGCTACAGATGTAAGTGTTCATATACTTCACAAAGAATGAACTGGATCAGAATCGTAAAACTCCAGTTTTAGCCGGACCAAACCAGATAATTTTAGGTAATGCGCCTGCTCCGGTTTGATAAGGCCTGGTTCACAAGGTGTCAGATGCCTGACTTCTCCAGTGTCAACGTACACGAGCGTCGCAGTTCCTTCCAGAATACGGATAACTGCCCATACGCCAGCCTTCGTGGCATGACGCTGACGCAGACCTGCGGGAAGAGTTATCGCATTGAACTCCGACGTAATACGATACGGTTTCATGGCTGCTTCCTGATATCACGAAAAACAACCTTTATCGCATCGATATTCCCACTATGGTTTCTTATGATATCCATATTGAATACAACAACAATCTGCGAACCATTCCGTCTTAAAGCCGGCACGGTGAGTGTACGATCTGAATTAAAACCTGTTACTCCCTGCTCCACGACATAAGACCAACCTTTCCAGTGCCGTTCACGTAATTTTTCCGGTATAATCAGATCAAGTGACTTCCCAATAGCTTCCTCCGCCGCAAAACCAAACATCTGAACTGCGTTGTCATCCCACAACTCGATGATGCCTGAGCGATGGACCCGGACAATCGCATCGTCACAAATAATGGGAGAATTCTTTTGATCTGTTTCAGCAAAACTTAAATTCGGCATGGAACATAATTCCTAAAAACGTGATAACGGATGAATACTTTTTATACGTTAGCGTCAATACCTATATGTCCTGCTCATCCAGAAATTTCTGGAGAACAAGAGCGTGATTATGAAGCGGATCATGCGCAGCATAAAGAAGAGTGATCCTCCCTTTTTTCATAAGGTTCTCAAGTTTTTTGATGTCGGAATTTCCTTCAGAAAGCTCATGACGATACCTGAGTTTGAATTCATCCCAGTGAGCCGGGTCATGATCAAACCAGTGTCGAAGATCGGAGCTTGGAGCAGCATTCTTTAACCAATAATCCATTTTAACATCTGATTTGTGCAACCCTCGAGGCCACAATCGATCCACAAGAACACGAACGCCATCTATTTCCGAAGGCAGATCGTAAACTCGTTTTATCCGAACGTCGTGTCGAGATTTCATGACAGACTAATCCTTTTTGGTGTCCAGAGACACACTCCTAAAAAGTCTTTGTGTCCATAGCGGGTAAAGCGGATACAATTTGATGATAAAATCACCACTCATG
Source organism: Acetobacter oryzifermentans (assembly GCF_001628715.1). NCBI lineage: Bacteria > Pseudomonadati > Pseudomonadota > Alphaproteobacteria > Acetobacterales > Acetobacteraceae > Acetobacter > Acetobacter oryzifermentans. The sequence continues at coordinate 10,349 of NZ_CP011121.1, forward strand.
ACCAAAGCACCACCTGCAAAGACAACATCACCAGGCAGGCGCATCCATTGCCAGAACAATGTCGTATCATAGAATGCAGCACTCCGTGCATAAGCGTAACCATGCTCGTAAACAGCCAGGAGCTGCGACCAGCCAACGGGGAAGAAATTCAGAACAGTCCAGAGAATGAGACCTGCATTGTATAGCCAGAATGCCAAGATCCCTGGTCGCTCAGAAAACGTTTTCTCACCGGCATGGATATAGCGCAGACAGAAGTAAATCAGACCAATTGCCAGTTCACCAAAGGCGCCAAACAAAGATGCATGTGCATGATTTAACGTTAAAAATGTACCATGTTCATAATAGTTGACCAATGGCGCATTCAGGATACCTCCTCCATAAACGCCCGCACCAACAAAATTCCAGAAAGCAGCGCCAATAATGTACATATAGCCAACGCGATACTGGAAATCTCCGTGAGCATTGATCAGGCGATAATGATGAATACCCTCCATGATGAGCAGAACCAGTGGAAGCACCTCAATAAACGAAAACATTGTTCCAAATGGGATCCAAATACTGGGCTCTCCTGCCCAATATAAATGGTGTCCAGTACCAATCACCCCACCAAGAAAGACGAGAATGACTTCAAAATACATTCCGCGCTCGGCCAGCTTTCGTGACACCAGCCCCGTTGCCATAAGAGTCCATGCCGTCATGGTTGCAGCAAAAAACTCAAACGATTGCTCAACCCACAGATGAACGACCCACCACCTCCAGAAATCAGCCAGTGTAAAAGATTTCTCGATTCCTGTCAGAGGCACCATTCCACAGACGTACAACAGGGCAATATTTACTGTTGAGGCCCAGATCAGGTGTTCAAGCCGGATACGACCTGTCCAGAAATCACGAGCAGCATCTATCCAGCCAGGCACTGTTGGCCAGAGAGCGCGCATGACAAGCGCACTCCACACGATTAAACCTGCAAAGAAACCAATCTGCCAGAACCGACCAAGTTGGATGTAGGAGAGCCCCTGATTGCCGAACCAAAACCAGTTTGTATCTATCGCTCCCATAATACCGAGATAGTCTCCGACGAGACCGCCAACCACAACAAATGCCGTAACCCAGAATAGAGCATCGACAAGCCATCCCTGACCTCGTGCTTCTTCGCCTCCCGCGATGACCGGGGAAAGGAACAGGGCAGCTCCAATCCACGACAGGCCAATCCAGACTATAGGTGCCTGAATATGTACATCACGCATAAAACTGAACGGGATGTAACGATTGACATCAAAACCATAAAAGCTAGACCGGTCGTAATACATGTGAGCCATGATCGAGCCAACAAGTATTTGTATAAGTATCAAGGCCGAAACCAGCAGAAAATATTTCCATATTTTTCTCTGACTCGATGTTAATGGACGTGCAGGAACCAGAATACACTCGCGTAAACTAGTATCAGCATCATCAAGCCAGTATTCATAGATAAACAGAACGACACCAAATGCGAGAAAAACAAAGCCAAAACTCGCCCACGTCCATATAAATGTGGCCCCCGTTGGTGTATTCCCAACCAACGGTTCATACGGCCAGTTCTGCGTCCATGAATAGGTCTTGCCAGGGCGATGCGCCACAGTCGTCAAAGCTGAATACATGAGAAAATCGGCTGTTTTTAACGCAAGCGCTGGCGTGAGAGCCTGTGTCGCATTCCAGCCGGAAGAGCGGTCTGTCCTAAGAAACGACGCCGCTGTTTCATCACGTATTTTTACAAAAGCGTGGGATACGGCATCGGGTAACACAATCGTGTCTTGTGTCAGATCGATGCCACGAAGATCCTCACGCATATGGGTTGTCGCAACCGTCTGCTTTTCCGGAGACAGATGGGAAAAGGTCCTCTCTCCGACATCGTGTGCATAATTTTCCCGTGTTGAAAGCGCAATATTTTTTAGTAAGGATGCTGTGTAATCTTCTCCATAATACGAGCCCATACCATACAGACTGCCATAATCCATCAGGTCTGCTTTCTGGAACCCGCCTTTACCAGCGATAATGTCATCTGCAGTCATGATGACATCCCCGGACCGGGAAACAAATCTCTGAGGCTGAGGTGGAACACCCTGATATGTCCTGAGTGTTGTCCAGAACAGCAGCATCGCGGTAGCAAACCCGACAACAAGTAAAACCCACTTCAGGACAGTGCTGACAGGATCCCTGTCAGCACGATTGACTAATGCCGTCTTGGACATCCTGAACGGACTTTCTGGCTAAAACTTTAAGAAAACAGAAAAAAAGCGACCGGACGACCTCCTCCTTTCTGAGAAGGTCGTCTGACAGGTTTCAGATCACCAGAGCCGGATCAGATGCGGAGCCAAAAATCTCATAGCGGATCTGAGAGCCTGACAACTGCTCGTTACGCAAAGTTTCAATCATGTCGCGCATGAAAGAATCCGGGCCACAGATGTAATAGGTCGCTGCGTGATCAAGGTTTTTGCGCAGCCAATCTTGTGTAATATGACCTGAATGAACCGTAATACCCGCAGAAGAGACAGCTTCTGGTATTGTTCCCTTGCTACCTGTCAAATGACTGAGTGTTCTATGCAGCCATCCTGATGAAGCAACATTGGATTGCGCAACAGGCTGTCCTGGAAGGTTTCCCGCAGGAACATTGCCCTTTGCAAAAAAGAACTCAGCTGTCAGTTTTCCTGCAGTCGCCAGAGACGTCACAAAAGGCACAAACGCTGCCAGATCAACTGTGTCGGCTCCCAGAACATAATGTATTTTACGACCAGAATGTGTTGCGACAAGATCTTCAATCATAGAGATCAGCGGCGTGAGACCAACGCCTGCCGCCAGAAGAACGACCGGGGCATGACTGGCTTCATCCAGAAAAAAATCACCCGCTGGATTAGCGGCCTGAAGAATGTCACCGACCTGCACACTGTCGTGAAGCCACGTTGAGACTACCCCCTGATCATGACGCTTGACAGTAATACGGTAATGGTCGGCCCCAGGTGCTGAAGAAATACTGTAATTACGTCGTTGTGACCCGTGACCCGGAATATCAAGTTTGAAGCTCAGATATTGGCCGGCCTTATGATGAAAAAGCGGCTTTCCATCGACTGGAACCAGATCAAACGAAGTAATGAAAGGCGTTTCTTTGTGCCGTGCTCGGACCGTGAATTCACGCCACCCCTTCCAGCCTCCAGGAGCATGTTCGTGCTCGTCATAGATCTGTTTTTCTCGACCGATCAGGACATCTGCCAGAAACCAGTAAGCTTTACCCCATGCATCAATAATTTCCGGAGTCGCCGCATCGCCGAGAACGTGCTTGATAGCACCGATCAACGCGTCTGCAACGAAAGGATAATGCTCAGGCAAAATGTTCAGGCCAACATGCTTTTCGGCAATGCGCTCGACCATGCCGCCCAGCTTTCCAAGATCATTGATATGCTCGGCATACGCGAGAACAGCCAGCGCCAGTGCTTTGGGCTGCTCCAGATCCCGCTGATGGGAGAGATTAAAGAGATCTCGAATTTCGGGGTGCGACAGAAGACGCTTGTACATTTCTTCCGTAATCGCAAGACCGTGCGCTTTGAGAGCTGGAACTGTCGCAACAACGAGAGCGCGTGTTTTTTCGTCGAGTGGGGCGGACATTGTGATTCGATCCTTTAAGGTTCATAGTCCATACACCTTTTGTGTCAGACATCTTGGAAAATCTGTCAAGTAGATGCATGCTGTAGGTATGAAACTTAATTTGCAGACCGATTATGCGCTCCGTGCACTGATCTTCCTGGGTAGTCGAACTGATCGACTGTCTTCCATTCGGGAGATCGCTGAGACCTACAGGATTTCTGAAACTCACATGGTCAAAGTGATTCATCGTCTGGGTAAAGGTGGTTTTATTGAAACCCTGCGTGGTCGCAATGGTGGTATCCGTTTGGGAAGGTTGGCCGAAACGATACGTATCGGTGCAGTCGTAAGTTATATGGAAGAAGACATGAGCTTGCTTGATTGCCTCAGCCACAAAACTTGTGAAAGAGAGGGCACGTGTATTCTTATGCCCTCATGTCGACTCCGAGGGGTTCTGTCAGAAACAATGCAGGCGATGATGTCCGTTCTCGACCGCTACACTCTGGCCGATATGATTACTCCGTTTGAATGTGAACGACTCATCAGAAATGAAACAAAGGATTAATATGTCAGGATTAATGGAATACAAAAAGTGGATGGATGAAAATCTGATTACATGTCTTATGAATGCAGAAAAGTCAGGTGATCAGGAAATCGTCGAAACAATCCTGTTCTGGTTAGCACATATCAATATTGTCGACGAGATTTTCCGCGCACATCTAACGAAAACGAAACACGTTTATTCAAAAACTGTAGTTGATAAACTACCTTCAGCGACCGAACTGATCACAAGTGTTCGTAATACAGACAATTGGCTGATAAATTATGAGACAAATCTGTCTGAACATGATCGACAGGCAGTATTTGACTTCACATACACCGATGGAGAACCTGGTCAGTTAACCGCACAAGGCATCCTGACTCATCTTCTTACTCATGGTCTATATCACATAAGTGTCGTTGATGACAGAATCAGCAAGCGCGGATACGATGTCAATGGAATCCTGTTCACCACTCATATGAAACATAGAAAACAGCTAGGACCTGTTAGATCTTGAAACTCTTCCCATATTACGAGGATGGAAGAAGGGGACGGAACAGGCACTTTTACGAACGAGACATGGTTGATCTGGGAACCTCTGATTGAGACGCTTCGCCCAAGAGATAAGACGCCGCCCATGACCTGCGGCGTACGATAGCAGCGATTTTCTAGCGCCAATGAGAATGGCACGAAATGACGGTGTATCCGCGCTGAACTGGGTGCGTGGTGGCGGGCAACGCAGCTTTTCATCCGCCGGGTGAAACTCGACGGATGGGAGCGTCTGCTCGAACTGGTTCAGGAACAACACGGAGTGACGCTCGGAATGACTTTATCTGGATAACACGAACATCTGGGCTCACGGCAAAGCGGCAGGAGCCCAAAAAAAGGGACCTCTTTCGAAGAACGAGACCATCGTGAAACACTTGGCCACCCTCGCCGCAGGTATGGCACGAAAGTATGCGTGATCACTGATAGACAAGGAAAAGCCTTCGGTTTTGCTCTGGCTCCAGAACAAGCTCATGAACTGCCTCTGTCACCAGCTATGCTCGACAGCTTTCCCGTCATTCCCCTGTGGGTCGTGGCGGACAAGGGTTACGCGCCAAACGCCTTTAGTGAACGGAGATGAGGTATGGAAGCACGACCCGCCATCCCAGCGAAACAACGTAATGGAGCGGTCGCCTGCCCAAAATGGGTCTATCGGTGCCAACATCTCGTTGAGAACCATTGGGCTCGCCTCAAGGAGTGGCGCGCTGTCGCAACTAGATACGAAAAAACAGCAACAGCGTTCCTCGCCGTCATCCACATGGAGGGTTCGAAAAACCCGCTGGTTTTGAAACCAGCTGGAGGGATCGAAGAATCGTTGGTTGATGCGCTTGGCTCGTGATTTCAGGCTTTTGGCGATTTGATTGACGGTTTTTGGGGTAGCTTTTGATCTGCGTTTTGAGCAGATCGGGGACTGCCGTCCCGCTGGATGACTACGCGCTCGCGTTCAACCTTTCGAGGAAGAGGAAGCGGCGCATGTTGTAGACGATATTGGCCAGCCCGATCCTCATGGTGGCCCGGGTGATACCGACAGTTCGGATGAACAACCCCGTCTGTGATTTCTGGTCGGCAAAGACGTGCTCGACGCGTGATCGGATCACGGACTTTCCAGCATTCGATTTCTGGATATGTCGGGGCATAGGCTTGAGATGCGGCTTTTTTCTGTGAACTGAATTGCCCCGGGTTTTGTGGAGACAGAACGACCCGAGAGGTAAGAAGGATTCATGAGCACCAAATCGAAGCGTTTTCCGCCTGAGTTTCGTGAACGTGCAGCCCGCATGGTTCTGGAGGAAGAGAAGAACCATCCTTCGCGGTGGTCCGCGGTGATGATGATAGCGCCAAAGCTGGATATTCATCCTGACACGCTGTCAAAATGGACCCGTCTGCATGAACGTGCCAATGCGCCTGCGGTGAGTGACCTGCCTGATCGAGAGAAGATCAGGCAACTGGAGCGAGAGAACCGCGAATTGCGGCAGGCCAATGAAATCCTGCGTAAGGCGTCGGCATATTTTGCCCAGGCGGAGCTCGACCGCATCTTCAAGCCATGACACGCTTCATTGAGGAGCACCGGCAGACATATGTTGTCGGGTCAATCTGCAGGGTTCTGTCGATTGCACCATCTGCCTATTATGCAACTGTTGCCAGACAGAAAAATCCGTGTGTGCGCAGCCAGAAAGACAAAGAACTGTGCGATGACATCCGTAGAGTGTGGAATAATAATTTCTGCGTCTATGGAGCGCGCAAGGTCTGGCATCAGCTCAAACGTGAAGGCGTGGATGTCGCCCGCTGCACGGTAGAGCGGCTGATGCGCCGGATGGGGCTGAAAGGCGTCATTCGTGGCAAGGGGGTCAGAACCACACGGCCTGATCCGCAACGTCCGTGTCCGCAGGATCTGGTGCAGCGCCAGTTTCATGCTCCTGCCCCCAACAGACTGTGGGTTTCGGATTTCACGTATGTTTCCACTTGGCAGGGCTTTGTTTATGTGGCCTTCATCATTGACGTCTTTGCACGGGTTATTGTGGGTTGGCGTGTCTCCTCAACGGCTCATACCGACTTCGTACTGGATGCCCTTGAGCAGGCTCTGTGCCAGAGGCAGCCTGAGGGAAAAGTGACCCACCATTCCGACCGCGGCTGTCAATATGTGTCCATTCGCTACACGCAAAGACTGGCTGAAGCGGGGCTCGTTGCTTCTGTCGGCAGTGTTGGGGATTCCTATGATAACGCCTTGGCAGAGACCATTAACGGACTTTACAAAACCGAACTCATCTATCGGCAGGGGCCATGGAAAAACAGGGAAGCTGTTGAACTGGCAACACTTAAATGGGTCGACTGGTTCAATAATCGGCGGCTCCTGTCCTCCATTGGAAACATCCCGCCAGCAGAAGCTGAGGCACGCTTTTATGCACAACAGAAATCACATGCATTAGCCGCTTAAATCAGATAAAAAACGTCTCCACAAAACCCGGGGCAATTCAACGTGGGATTTGTAGCCAAAGAACGGGATGGCGAGATCGCTCGACGGTATGGTTCCATCGTCCTGCCGCTTCGCCTTCGTGAACTTAAGTGTCCATCGTGCATGACGATCCTTATGCGACATCTTTGCGGGCTTGTCCTGCCAGTCTTCTGGAATACGTCCTGCCCGGAGATCCGCTTTCTCAGCGTTCGTATTGCGCTGCTTTGGAGCAGCCACCAGTGTTGCATCCAGGATCTGGCCGGACATCGGGAGATAACCGGCGTTCCGCAGGGTCGCGTCAAATCGGTCAAACAGCCTTTCAATGGCACCCGCCTGTGTCAAACGCTCACGAAACAGCCAGACCGTTTTGGCATCCGGCACGCGGTCCGACAGCCCCAATCCCAGAAAGCGCATGAACGACAGGCGGTTGTTGATCAGATACTCTGTCCGTTCATCAGACAAATTGTTCAACGTCTGGATGACCAGAATTTTGAACATCAGCACCGGATCAAACGGCGGACGTCCGCCTTTACTTCCGTCCGAATAGGCCAGAGCCAGCTCCAGATCAGGGCGGAACACCTCAAAATCCACAGTCCGGGAAAAGGCCTCCAGCTGATCGCCAAGCCCGCTCAGCCGAGCAAGGCGCTCTTCAACATCAAAGAAACCAGGCTGCTTCATCTTCCACCATCCCCAATCAACGCCGAAGAAATGGAATCACACAGAACAGCTCAGAGACAAAGGGTTTTTCGAACCCTCCATCTTGTTATATGCGTCTGCATACTGATGCCGCTGCGCGTATGAGAATGTGTACACCATGAGCCTGCCGCCCCTGATCGAAATCGGGGGCATTATACTGCACAGGGATGGGGGCTCAATGTATCAAACACGGCACATAGCAGTAAAAAAACTTTATTTTCTACGCTAACGAATATGAAACCCCACCGGAATCCGCCCCACCATGGGGGCGGACGCCGGTGCGGCACAGTGCAACCCACGGGCAGCGGCCAGCGCCTGTGCATCCAGATCATCATAGCCGGTACTCTGTACCAGTCGGGTGGCGGCAATACCCCCGTCTGCTGCCAGAGTGACCTCCACCACGCCTTCTCCTTCTTCGTGCAGATGCCGGGCCATGGGGGGATAATGCGTCTGCGGTGGGGTGCAGGTAAGCGTGCGCGCCCCGCTCCCTTTGGCCACATGCGCCACCGATGCCGCCGCCGATTGCACAGCAGCAGAGCCCTGAGCCGCAGGAGGTGTCGCTCCCTCTGGAGAATGCGAAGTCGGACTGGCCTTGGGTGGAGGTGGCACAGCCGCCTTGTGGAGCATTGGAGAAGACGGAGCCGAAGGCCGGTGCTCATGTGCGGAAGCGGCCTTCTGCGCGGCAACAGGCGCGGGCACACTCGCAGGCGGCAAGATATCGGTCATGGGCGGTACGGGTGGTGCATCCGCTGGCGTGACTGGCGCTTCCAGCGGGGAGGCAAGCGCCTCATCTGGCAGCGTCATCTCAGGGGGCTGCGCGGCATGAGTGAGGTTAGCCGCAGGAGGCACACTGAGCGGTTCTGCTTGCTCAGGAGATGGAGCGGGAACAGATTGCGGTTCCTGCGGCGGGGTCACAGAAGCGGGGTTCGCGGTGCTGGCGGGCCTGCTGGCCGGAGATTCAAACACCATCTCCACAGCTTTCTGCCCCGGTGCTTCAGGCGGATGTCTGGGGTGCAATGTCACCAGCAGGCAGGCTGTAATCACCCCGTGCCCCGCCACTGCCGCCAGAAGAGCCAGACTCCACACCCGGCTGGTCCGGCTCTGGCGAGCAGAGAACACGGCCCCCTCCGGCGGTGCCAGAGGAGGACAGATTTCCGGCGCACGCACGTCTGGCGTTAATGCACCGTCATCCTGCCCCAGTCTGCCGTGCGGTTTCACCCGTCCGCGTTCCTTTGTCCTTTGGTCCTGAACCGCCCATACCCACAACGCAAGGCAGATACACCCAAGCGCCCAAACGGCTGCGACTCCTTGCCACTCATGCCGCCTTACACGCGTGCCTGCCTGTTTTCCGCCCGTTTTCTGCGTGGTCTGTGTGGGCTTTTTCCGTAGTTTTATACCTCTGGCCGTTGCCTTCAATCAGAAAGATTACTTTCGCGGCAGTCACACGTTTGACACAAAGCCCCCAATAGACAAATAAAGCAAAGCCCCACCCCATTTTTGGGCCATCCTACCATGGCCCGCACAGACAGGAGTTCAGGCTGCTCTGATGGCTCGCCCCTCCCACTCTTTGCATACACTGCTGAAATGGCCGCTGGTGGTGGTGACACTGGTGGGCTTTCTCGGCCTGCTTGCCCTTCAGAGCTTTGCGCAACCGGATGAACTGCCCCGCACCACCATAGTCCGCCTTCTGGGCATGGATATTGCCGCTTCCCTCTCCGTCCCCGATGACGTTTTGGATGCAACGCCCGCTGGTGCAGTGTTCTCTGGCTCTACATCGTCTCACACAAGGCAGAAGGGTTCGGGCCTTACCTCACCAGAAAGTGCGGTAGGTCGTGCCCACCACATGGCTGCGGCCATGGCGGGTAAATCCACCCAGTCGCATTCCGGCCATCACCATAGGGCGGATGGGTGTCCACTCTGTCCGCTGCTCTCGCTACCAGCGGCGCTTCCCATGGCCGTAATGCTGGTGCCCCCACCCGTTCTGCGGTGGATGCGGCGTGGCAGTCATGCCTCCACCCCACGCGCACCGCCGAGCGTTTTGCTTGGTCTGCCCCCCTCATGTGGGCCTCCTGCCTGAACCAAAGCCTCTTCACGCCTTTCCGGCCCCATAACCGGAAAAGAGTTCTGTACGCTTTGTTTTCAGGATTGTTCTCATGATTACACTTATCAACCCACGCCGCGTGCCGACGTGGGCGTGGGTTATTGCCGCGGTGTACGCGGCCCCCACCATATCCGCCGCGCAGGCGCAAACAACGGCTGCACAGGGTAGTGCCAGACAAAGCAACACGGCCTCTGGCAGTTCCGTTGTCACCTTGCCCCGGCTGGATATCTCAACGGATGAGGAAGAAGAAACCTCCCTCTCCGATGCCCCGCTGACCGCGTCCTCGCCCGATGCTAGCTCACAGCGCATGTCCCGGCTTTCCAGCCCGGATGTGTCCTCGCTGTTCCGTAACCAGCCGGGGTTCAGTTCCTACGGCGGCGGGCGGCTGGCCAATCTGCCCGTGCTGAACGGCATGGCGGATGATCGCGTCGCCACTATTGTGGATGGCGTGCGCATCTCTCCCGCCTGCCCCAACCACATGAATCCCGCCCTCTCCTACATTGATCCGGACAGCGTGCAGACTGCCACCAGCATTGCGGGCCTGACCCCTGTCAGCAGCGGGGGCGACAGTCTGGGCGGCACCATTGATGTGGAACGGGCAGACCCGCGCTTTGCCCGCAAGGGAAAAATTCTTGTGACAGGCCGGGTGCGCGGTACCTACCGCAGCAATGGCGGGGCCTACGGGGCTTCCGGTTCCGTCACGGTTGCCAATCATCTGCTCAGCATCCGCTATACGGGTTCTTATGATCAGTCTGGCAATTATCGGGGGGGTGCGGGCATGGGCACCGTGCACTCCACCAATTACCTGACCTATAATCACGCCGTAACGGTGGGCCTGCACAAGGGCAACCATCTGGTGGCCATTACCGTGGGGCAGCAGGATACCCCGCGTGAGGGCTTTGCCAACCAGTATATGGACATGACCAACAACCGCTCCACCTTTGTAAACGGCAAATATACCGGATCATTTGACTGGGGCACGTTTGAAGCCCGTGGCTACTGGCAGCGCATTACCCACGCCATGGACATGCTGGCGGACAAGGGCGGCCATTCCGCCACCACCGGCATGCCCATGAACAATGACTCCCGTCTGGCGGGTTATTCGCTCAAGGCCACCATACCGCTGGGGCGTTTCCACACGCTCAAACTGGGCAGCGGGTTTGACCATGTGGGGTTGAATGACTGGTGGCCCCCGCTGCAAGGTAGCATGATGATGGGGCCAGATACCTACCACAACATCAATAACGGCCACCGCGATCGGCTGGGCCATTACGCCGAGTGGGAAGCCCACTGGACGCCCCGCGTTTCCACCTTGCTGGGGTTCCGCAATGATCTGATCATGATGAACACGGGAAACGTAGCTCCCTATTCATGGACCGGCATGATGAACATGACGGATGCCATGGCGGCCCGCGCCTTCAACGCCCGCAACCGGGAGCGGACGGATGTGAACTTTGATGTCACCGCCATGGCCCGCTGGAAGGTAACAGACAGCTTTACGCTGGAAGGCGGCTACGCCCGTAAATCCCGCGCGCCCAACCTGTATGAACGCTATGCGTGGGGCCGTGGCACCATGTCTTCCAGCATGATCGGCTGGTTTGGCGATGGTAACGGCTATGTGGGCAACGTGGATCTGAAGTCAGAAATCGCTAACACGGCCAGCGTGACGCTGGACTGGCATGACCCCACTGCCGCCAACAGATGGGGCCTGACGGTGCAGCCCTATTACAGCTACGTGCGCAATTACATCAACGTGGTGCAGTTGAGCACCTTCTCCAACGGGCACCATCTGCTGCAATTTGCCAATCACAACGCTCAGACCTACGGCATTAACGCCTCTGGCCATTACACGTTGTGGGACACGGCGCAATATGGCAAGGGTGAAGTCACCGGTGTGCTCAACTGGGTGCGTGGGCAGGATGAGGTCACGCATTCCGGCCTGTACCACATGATGCCGCTTAACGGTACGGTGGCGGTGCATGAAACGGTGGGACACTGGACAGGCCGGGTGGAGATGAACTTTGTCAAACCCAAGGACACGGTGGACTGGCTACGTGGCGAACCCCGCACTGCAGGCTACGCCCTGCTGAACCTTGGCGGCAGCTACACGTGGAAGATGCTAACGCTGGATGCCGGAATTGATAACGTGCTCAACCAGCCCTACTATCTGCCGCTGGGTGGTCTCTCTCTGGGCGATACACGCTATATTGGCACCACTCGTGCTCTGCCGGGCATGGGTCGCTCCTTCAATATAAGCCTTTCCGCCACGTTTTAAGACCATACATTCTCTGCCTGCGCAGAAAGAGAGCCTACAGGCAGAGAGTGAAAGTGCCTTTATGGCGGTTACGCACCTCCCCGGTTCCAGTTCAACTTAAGACCTGATATTATGAGGACGCTGGCACCGGTGTGGTCTGTGCAATCAGATGGAGGGTTCGAAGAACTCTTATTTTGGTAAGGTTGGCTGGTATTTTTCGAGTTTTGGCATACTGATTGATGATTTCTGCGATGGCATCTGATCTGCGTTTTGAGCAAGGAGAAGGCTTCCTGCTCTGGACTGCTATGCTGTGGCACTGACCCGTTCCAGAAAGAGGAAACGTCGCATATTGTAGATGATATTGGTCAGCCCGATCCTCATGGTGGCCCGTATGATACCGACAGTTCGGATGAATAGTCCGGTCTGTGATTTCTGATCTGCAAAGACATGCTCAACGCGTGATCAGATCACGGACTTGCCTGCATCGGATCGCTGAATATGACGGAGTCATGGGTTGGGGCGCGGCTTCTTCCTGGGAACCTTCGAGACGAAACCCTCTTTATCTATGAAGTCTTCATTGGCTTTTGAATGATACGATTTATAACCAAAGAATGGGATGGCCAGATATGTTGCGGGTATACTCCTGTCAGAAAAATTCTGCCCAAAAATATTTGCGCAAATCATGTATTATAATAACATAAAAAATATTTGTAATTTAAGATGCCTTTTTGTAACAAAAACACGTTAGATAATGTGCACATATGGAAACAAGTAAGGGTCTTACGTCATGTCATTACGAGTCAGATTTGATCCTGAGTATGTTGGAGAACAAATCGGACAATTATGTTTTGAAGAAAATCGTAATGTACAAGAATTAGATTTATACTTAGCTGGCGCAGCTTATGCTGTATGTTTGTCTTTAGGAAAAGAAAAGCCTTGGAAACAAAAAGATTTTGTTAATATTGGTTTATCTATTGTTCGTTCCGGAACTAAAAGATTTCTTGATCTTACAGAAAAAAACATATTGGTAAACTCGGTTCCACAAGAAAATGATATGAAGTATATGAAAAATTATGTGGGAAAATAAAAAGTTTATTTTCTGTATTTTGATTGTTTCGAATTTTTCTGACTCCGATGCTTTTGCCAAAACTGTTAAAGATATCGTTGTAGGGAAAGTTATTATCCACCCTTTTGCACAAGATCAACTCGAGGTGGGTAGTAATATACATGGCAATCAGCACTCTTCTCCATCTGCTAGTGGCCCTCATATCCGTAACGGGGTAAGAATTAATATAGCTAATCAGGTCAAGATCGGTGCCATTTGGGACTTTGGGGCGGCTCCCGGTGGACAAATGCGTCTATTCGAAGGTGCTGCCAGCTATACTGGTTTGAAACATTTTCAATTTTCTGTCGGAGTGTTCAATCCGAGTTTTGGACTGTCATCAATGCAGTCCAGAGGTGATAGCATTTTTCCTGAACGGGCAAGCGTTGCAACAATTACCCGTGGACTTGCCGCCGGTGCAAATCGTCAGGCAGTGCAAGCGTTATTTTACGGAAATTACTATCATTTAGCCATTTCTGGAACGGCTGGGACAGCTGGCCCGGGAAAAGACGGTAATCAAAGAGCAATTGTTTTTAGATCTGTGATTCTACCGATACATACCCAAGAATTCCTTATGCATGTAGGTATATCAGGTGAGTGGGTTTTTCGACCGTCTCATAAAAATTCTATGGAAGAAGGTGTATCATTTTCAGATACACCTGAAAACGACGATGGATTAAATGATAAATATATAAAGACAGGTAATATTCCAGCAAAGAGCTCTGGTGCTTTTGGTTTAGAGGGAGCTGTTGCATGGAAGAAACTATTAATAAGTAGCGAATACTATAATTTAATTGTTAATGAAAATAAAAACTCTAGAATAAACCGTCAAAATTTTTATGGATGGTATATTACTGCGGCATATACATTGGTTGGAAAGCCGCGAGCATGGAAACCCACATCTGCAAGTTTTGCTTCTCCATCATGTGATCAGAAAGTCTCTACCCTCTGCCATGCCATGGGAGTCATAGAACTGGCGACAAGGTTTTCTCAAATGGATTTAGAAAATAGTGATGTATCTGGGGGCAAGCAAAATATATGGAGCGTAAATATAAATTGGTATCCCTTGGATATCATACGAATTTCTTTGGATTATTCACACACAAAATATTACGAAAAAGAAAATTATCATAATTTTGATAGTATTTTATCAATGTTCCAAGTGTATTTTTAATTAAACTTAAGTATTTGTTGTGTAAATGGTTATAGGGGGCAGGTAGTGAAGCTGGAGGGTTCGAAAAACTCTCTGGTTTTAGGTCTCTCTCTGTGATTCCCTCTTTTGTGTGATGATTGGGGGGATGGCTCATGAAACAGTCTGGTTTTTTTGATGTTGAAGAGCGGCTTGCTCGGTTGAGTGGGCTTGGTGACCAACTTGAAGCATTTTCCCGGACTGTGGATTTTGAGGCGTTCCGCCCTGATCTGGAGCAGGCTCTGGCCTATTCAGACAGGAGCAAAGGCGGCCGTCCGCCGTTTGATCCGGTGCTGATGTTCAAAATCCTAGTCATCCAGACGTTGAACAATTTGTCTGATGAACGGACAGAGTATCTGATCAATGACCGTCTCTCTTTCATGCGCTTTCTTGGTCTGGGGCTTTCGGACCGCGTTCCGGATGCCAAAACGATCTGGTTATTTCGTGAGCGTCTGACCGAGGCAGGCGCCATCCAGCAGTTGTTCGAGCGCTTTGACGCCACCCTGCGTAACGCTGGGTATCTGCCGATGTCCGGCCAGATCCTGGATGCCACGCTGGTGGCAGCGCCAAAGCAGCGCAATACCAACGGGGAGAAAGAGGATCTTCGTGAAGGGCGGATCCCACAGGACTGGCAGGACAAGCCGGCAAAGCTGTCCCACAAGGACAGGCACGCCCGCTGGACGCTGAAGTTCACGAAGGCAAAGCGGCAGGAGGACGGGACGCTCCCGGCCACGGACCTCGCCATTCCGTTCTTTGGTTACAAATCACATGTTTCTATCGATCGAAAGTTTCGACGCGGAAATCTCACAGAAGGGTTGTACATCGGGTTAGATTATGAAAAAGTCTGTTTTGCACAAAAGAAATTTCCATAATCATCAAGAAAACCCGATGCAGACAGAGTGTAGCGCAGGCGCGTATGAGTTTCCAGCCTCCTGTGGACGGCGTGTTGTGGCCCGTTTTGACGGGGGTCGCATGAGTTCGGATGGGGGCGTCATTCTGGTGAAGCAGGCTGATGACATTCTGGGTCTCAGCCGCCGCTTTGCTGCCTGTTTTCGCGATAAGCGGCATCCTGCCTTTGTGGAATACCGGGTTGAAGTGAATTGCCCCGGGTTTTGTGGAGACAGAAAGACCCGTGAGGTAAGAAGAATTCATGAGCAATAAATCGAAGCGTTTTCCGCCTGAGTTTCGTGACCGTGCAGCCCGCATGGTTCTGGAGGAAGAGAAGAACCATCCTTCGCGGTGGTCTGCAGTGATGATGATAGCGCCAAAGCTGGATATTCATCCTGACACGCTGTCAAAATGGACCCGTCTGCATGAACGTGCCAATGCGCCTGCGGTGAGTGACCTGCCTGATCGAGAGAAGATCAGGCAACTGGAGCGAGAGAACCGCGAATTGCGGCAGGCCAATGAAATCCTGCGTAAGGCGTCGGCATATTTTGCCCAGGCGGAGCTCGACCGCATCTTCAAGCCATGACACGCTTCATTGAGGAGCACCGGCAGACATATGGTGTCGGGTCAATCTGCAGGGTTCTGTCGATTGCACCATCTGCCTATTATGCAACTGTTGCCAGACAGAAAAATCCGTGTGTGCGCAGCCAGAAAGACAAAGAACTGTGCGATGACATCCGTAGAGTGTGGAATAATAATTTCTGCGTCTATGGAGCGCGCAAGGTCTGGCATCAGCTCAGACGTGAAGGCGTGGATGTCGCCCGCTGCACGGTAGAGCGGCTGATGCGCCGGATGGGGCTGAAAGGCGTCATTCGTGGCAAGGGGGTCAGAACCACACGGCCTGATCCGCAACGTCCGTGTCCGCAGGATCTGGTGCAGCGCCAGTTTCATGCTCCTGCCCCCAACAGACTGTGGGTTTCGGATTTCACGTATGTTTCCACTTGGCAGGGCTTTGTTTATGTGGCCTTCATCATTGACGTCTTTGCACGGGTTATTGTGGGTTGGCGTGTCTCCTCAACGGCTCATACCGACTTCGTACTGGATGCCCTTGAGCAGGCTCTGTGCCAGAGGCAGCCTGAGGGAAAAGTGACCCACCATTCCGACCGCGGCTGTCAATATGTGTCCATTCGCTACACGCAAAGACTGGCTGAAGCGGGGCTCGTTGCTTCTGTCGGCAGTGTTGGGGATTCCTATGATAACGCCTTGGCAGAGACCATTAACGGACTTTACAAAACCGAACTCATCTATCGGCAGGGGCCATGGAAAAACAGGGAAGCTGTTGAACTGGCAACACTTAAATGGGTCGACTGGTTCAATAATCGGCGGCTCCTGTCCTCCATTGGAAACATCCCGCCAGCAGAAGCTGAGGCACGCTTTTATGCACAACAGAAATCACATGCATTAGCCGCTTAAATCAGATAAAAAACGTCTCCACAAAACCCGGGGCAATTCACTCTAGAGAATCTGCAAAATATCTATCATTACACATTAAGTATTTATTATTTACTTAGGTTATATTCTGTTTCATCTTTGAATGCATCAGTGTAAAGACAGTAATTGATGATCCTAATGCGAAAATTGATGCCACAAGAAGTGCTACGGCAAAACCATAAGAGAAAGCATGATGTGCATGCTGAATGGCGATTTCTTGATTGGAACCCTCTAAACCGGAAATAGCACTGGGTAGATCACCGGCAACGATGGCATCGGCGAAGTCTGATGGATGATGGCAACCAGTGCCACATCCAAAGGCGGCAACCCATTTCCTTACCATTGTTGCGAGTATGCCGCTAAGCATGGCAAAACCAAGCAAAATCCCGGAAAATCGTGAAGTCGTACTGATCCCTGACGCCATGCCAGATCGTTCTTTTGGCACAACACTCATGATAGCTTTTTGTGTTTCCCCATTGAGAAGGCCGCCCCCACTTCCAATGACGACCATGCCAGCCATAACAATGATCCATGATCCGACATATGCTCCCCATGCTGTTATTCCATTGCCAATGGCGACGCATGACAGACCACCGGCTAGAATACCGCTCGAAGAGATATGGCGTTCCAGAAGACGTCCAATATGTGGGAAAATCAACATTGCCAGGGCAAAAGGCAACATGGCGAAGCCGGCCTGAAGTGCTGAGCGGCCTAAGCCGTTTTGGAGAAATAGCGGAAGCATTGAGGCCATAACCTGAGCGGATGCTGCATAAGCAAACATCGCCCAGACAGCTCCCAGAAAACGGGGATTGGAGAATAGGCCAAGATCTAACATCGGACGTGATTGGGCACGTTCAGATGCTATGAAAATGCCTAAGGAGATACTTCCTCCAATAAAACCATTCAGGGCGTTCCATGAGGTCCAACCGCTTGCCTGACCGTTAATCATTCCCCACGTCAGACCGAACATGAATGCAGCGAAAAATATAATCCCGACCGGGTCCAGTCTTCGGGCATCAGTATCACGTGATTCTTTGACCAGAATAAAGACTGCGCCAGCAAGTAGGACGCAGATTGGAATATTGATATAAAACGCCCACCGCCAACCGAGCGCATAGGCAATAATACCACCAATAATAGGAGCAAGAACCATGGTAAGGCCCATGATACTTCCCCAAATGGCCCATGCGCGGTTCCGTTCATCTGGATTATGAAACGTATGTCCGATGATCGCTAAAGCAGGTGCTAACAAAAATGCAGCACTTACGCCCTGTAAAGCACGGGCCAGATATAGTGCTGTGGCAGATGGGGCGGCTCCGCAAAACAACGAGGTAAGGGCAAATGTCGTAATTCCAATCAGATAGATGCGACGGCGTCCATACCGATCTGCAATGGCTCCAGCGGGCAACAGGAGAGATGCGAAGCACAGAACATATGTGCTGATAACCCATTCAATATCCGCGAAACTTGCACGAAACTCGCGAGCAATGGTTGGCAGGATGATTGCCACCACATTGGTATCAAGCACAGTCAAGGCACAGCCAGTTGAAGCCGCCAGAAGGACAAATAACGGATTGGTTACGCGCGAGGATGTCATCGAGGTCCCCATCGCTTCACGATAGCATTAGAAGTTCCGATAATCAGTTCATCATGATTGGCTTGAAAGAGTTGTGTCATGGCGATGTTCCGTTGCAGAGCGCATTAGTCTGTAACGCTAGGTCATGCCTTGGTTCTCGTCATTGGTGGTTATTTTCGTTATTATTAGGTTTTGCCTAATAATGCGGGGAGGGGGATAGAGGAATGGAACTGAGACATCTCCGCTATTTTGTGGTCTTGGCGGAAGAACTTCATTTTACACGGGCGGCAGAACGGCTGAATATTTCCCCGCCCACTCTGACTGTGCAGATACAGGAAATTGAGCGCACATTATCAGCTCAACTTCTCAACCGAACAAAGCGTTCTGTGACGCTTACATCTGCGGGAGAGGTTTTCCTTTCCGAAGCACGGCGCGTGCTCAAACAATTTGCAACAGCGGAGAACGCCGGTCGTCGTGCTGGGCGCGGTGAATTGGGTCGGATAGAGATTGGTTATGTTGCGTCAGCTGCTTATACGGGGATACTGCAAGACCAGATGAACCAATTTACGCAGAATTATCCAGACGTGCTTTTAAAAGTACGTGAATTCCCCATGGATAAACTGCCTCAGTTGGTTGCGGACGGTGACGTAGATATCGGTTTTGTAAGGCTGCCTATGGCGATGCCACAGCTATTGAGTCACCATGTATTGATCCGCGATCACTTTTGCCTGGCACTTTCCGTGATTCCTGGTGTCGAAGAAAAGTCGGAAGGCCCGGTTACGCCGCACGAAATTGCCAACGCATCTTTTATATTGCCCGAGCAGGCTTTCGGCACATTTCAGGTCGCAAGTCGAGGTGGATTTACGCCCCGTATTGTTTCTACGCCAGGGAGCTTACTGGCTGTGTTGACACAGGTCTCAATTGGCAATGGTATTTCGGTTATTCCCAGTGCTTTACGAAGTGTCGTCAATTTGCCGGGCGTTGTTTTCCGCGATATTGTGGGAGAACCAATCGTTTCAGAAATTGCCGCCATTTTTCGCTCAGATGAGGTTGCACCAGCCGTACGTCATCTGATTTCTCAGATTCAAACAACAATAGCCTGAAGATTATCGGGATTTGGCATCCAGCCACGCACTGACTTTGTCGACGACATCATTTTCAATGCCAAAATACCCATGAGGTGTTAAGGAGCCACAATTCTTTTTTGATTTTGTTATTCCACCAGAAACCATGAACACGCGCACTTCAGGGCTTGCTGTCATGCCGGAAGCAATCTGTTGGGCGGCTTGAGGCGGTGCGACATCGCATCGATCATCTTGGTTGGCCACAATAAGAACAGGTACTGTCACTTTTTGCGGGGTTGCACTAAAAACAGTTTCCTTGCTGCCTCCCATGACTGATACAGATTCACTGAGCACGACACCTGCAATAGTTCCTGAAGCTGCATGCGCGGTACCGTTTACGGCAGCGATTGCGCCTTGGCTGGTTCCAAAAAGAAACACAGGCACTATTGCCTCTTCATGTGCAAAAGCAATGATACTTTGGATCAGTCCTGCATAGGTCGCGGAACTGCGCTGTCCTCTTAGATTAATATGATTGATTGTATCTGGAATAATGACTGCGTAGCCTTGTCTGTTCCATAGCCGGCGTGTTCTGACAACAAAGTTATGATCGTGTCGGATTACGCCATTTTTCCCAAGGCCAATATCACCAGAACCGCCAGGAAACATGATGATTGTTCCTCGGTGGGTTGCCGGGATGCAAAAGAGCACTCTTACGTAACCACCTCCTTTAAAAGGTATGCTGTAAACCTGTTCATTTATATCAGAACGTATGGTGCTGACAGAGTGTGACTGCTCAGGACGAGCATAAGCTGTCGTGCAAGGTATTATTAAAAAAATAATTGATACTAAAAAGACATATAAATATTCAAGCATTGCTCAGCCACAACGGAATAAGTTTCTTCATTTTTCTTACTTGTTCTAAAACAGATTTGCCACAAGGCAATAAAGTCTGAACTTGCGTGTTGTGCACAATGCTATGAGTTAAATCGTAGTAATGTGGAGACAATTGTTCTCACAGATAAGCGGCTGCGCTATGCATTGCATGGATTGTATGGGATGTAGTGCAATACAATCTTGTCGAATATATGGAAGCCGCCACGCATGTCAGCCTATCCTTATCTGGCTCACTGGAAAGAAGAAATCAGTCAAAGCCCGAATGCCATTTACCTGACACTTGCTGATGCCTTGGCTCTTTCCATCCGGAGAGGTGATTTGCGGGAAGGGGATAAACTTCCCCCGCAAAGAACGATTGCAGATTATCTTGGTACCAACCTGACAACTGTAACGCGTGCATTTACCGAGGCAAGGCGTCGTGGTCTCATTGATGCAACCGTAGGGCGGGGAACCTTTGTGCGCGTCGGTGCCGGTGAAAGCCATTGGCGCCATACCGGACCTGCGGTGGTTGATCTTACCATGAATCTGCCGCCTATTCCTCAGGATCCACCGCTCCAGCGTATTATTCAGAGTGATATCTCCGCTATCTTGAAGCAGCAGGATTTGAATAGTCTCATGTCCTACAGGGTAACTGGGGGCACTATTGAGGAGCGTCAGCTTGGCGCAAAATGGATAGCACCTGTTATCGGTCATCGGCGCATAGAAGAAGTTCTGGTTTCTCCCGGTGCGCAAAGCGCATTAGCAGCAATTGTCAGCACGCATACCCAACCAGGAGACGTGATTGTAACGGACCGTATTGCCTACCCAGGGATCCGAACCATTGCAGCGCAATTTGATCTTATTCTGGTTGGTGTAGACAGTGATGCTGAAGGCATGATGCCAGATCAGCTAGACCGAGTGTGTTCGCAACATCATCCACGACTACTCTACTGTATTCCCACCATTCATAATCCCACCACAGCGACAATGTCACTGCAAAGGCGCAAGGATATTCTCGCAGTGGCGCAGCGTCATCATTTGCACATTGCCGAAGACGATCCTTACAGCCTGTTGATGGATGAGCCACTGCCAGCGTTGGCAGCTCTGGATCATAGTCGGGTCAGTTATATTGCTACGCTTGCCAAAACATTGAGCCCAGGCCTGCGCACAGCCTACGTCGCCTTGCCGAATGCAGATATGACCCGGCGTGTGACAGCTGCCATTCGGGCGATCGCTCTGACAAATGCAGGTTTATTGAGCGCGCTTACTGCGCGGTGGATGCAAACGGGGCAAGCGGAAACGATTCTTCATGCCATCCGCAAAGAACTTCGCCTGCGGCAATCCATTGCGCGAAAGGTTTTAGGGGAAGGACACTGTTTAGGGGAAGGACACTGCATGAATCCGAACGGTCCACATGTCTGGCTGAAATTGCCTGATTGGTGGGGCAGTGCGGACTTTGTCGCTTATGCACGCCGACGTGGTCTTGCTCTGGTCCCCAGCACAGTTTTTACAATTAGTGGTGAGCCACCACAGCGCGCGCGCATCGCGCTTGGCAGCGCACCAGATGCAGCAAGTCTTGAAGAATCTTTAAATGGTGTGGTGTCCGTTCTTCAGCATAAGCGTTCTCCCGGTTTCGCCGATATTGTATGACATGGTTTTGGGTTTGGGACTCAACGGACTCATTTGATTTCGTTGAGTCTCGCCTGAATGTCCGAAAAACAAAAAAGTGCATCATTCACGAATGCGTGATTAAAAAATGACGATAAAACATATAGTTATGCGCGTCATTTGGAATTGTATGTCTTGAATATTATTTTTGTATGTTTCTGTATGCCTTTGTAAGACAATAAACTGTTAAACTTGTTTTATTTGTACTTATTTCTAAGTACATACAATATTTTGTCATTTGGTTATCCCGTGTCACGTTCACTTCGGCACAGCGGTCAGTTCCGGTTTCTGGCTGGAGATCGCATCACACGGGAGAGATATCATGCCAAAAGTCGAACATGCACCATATCAGGATGGTGATTGCTTCGTTAATTATGAAAACAAGGTTTTTGAAGACGTCAAAGCCAAACCAGGCGAAAAAGCTCTTATTACTTTTCATACCGTCGCCAATGAAGGTTCGGTTGGGTTTGTAAATCTGCTTCAGGCCACACGTCTAATCCGCAAAGGCTTTGAAACATCCGTTCTGCTGTACGGACCAGGTGTTACTCTTGGCGTGCAGCGCGGTTTCCCACGTCTGGGTGATGAAGCCTTTCCAGGGCACATGAACTGCAACAAGCAGATTGCAAAAATTATTGAAGAGGGCGGCAAAGTCTATGCCTGCCGTTTCGCGCTTCAGGCGCTCTACGGATACGGTGAGCAGAACCTGATCCCAGGCATCACGCCGATCAATCCGCAAGATGTGCTCGACATTATCCTCCTTGCGCGTCGTGACAACGCTTTCATCCTCAATACCTGGACTCTCTAAAGGCCAAAGGAAGGACCGCAAGCCATGTCACGTATCGTTCGCGCTGCTGCCATCCAGATCAGTCCCGTCCTCGGCGATGACGGTTTGGGGACAGCCCGGAAAGTCTGTCAGGCCATCCGTGAAGCCGCCGAAAAAGGTGTGAAGCTGGCGGTCTTTCCTGAAACCTTCGTGCCCTATTACCCCTATTTCTCGTTCATCCAGCCAGCTTTCCGTTTCGGCGGCGAACATCTGGAACTTTATGAACGCGCCGTCATCATTCCTGGTCCGGTGACGGACATGGTGGCCGAAACCGCACGTGATACCGGCATGGTCGTCGTGCTGGGCGTGAATGAGCGGGATTTTGGCACACTCTATAACACGCAGATCGTCTTCGACGCGACAGGTGAGATCCTTCTCAAACGTCGCAAGATCACCCCAACTTATCATGAGCGCATGATCTGGGGGCAGGGTGACGGGTCAGGGCTCAAAGTGGTGGAAAGTGCCGCTGGCCGCATCGGGGCATTGGCTTGCTGGGAGCATTACAATCCCTTGGCGCGCTACGCGCTGATGACCCAACATGAAGAAATCCACTGCGCCCAGTTTCCCGGTTCACTGGTGGGGCAGATCTTCGCCGATCAGATGGAAGTCACCATCCGTCATCACGCTCTGGAATCCGGCTGTTTCGTTGTGAATGCCACGGGTTGGCTGACGGAAGATCAGATCAAGGATATTGCGCGAGACCCTGCACTTGAAGGGCCGCTGCGAGGAGGCTGCTTTACCGCCATCGTCTCTCCCGAAGGTAAGCTTCTGGCCCCGCCTTTGACGGAAGGTGAGGGGATGGTGATTGCCGATCTTGATTTCGCTCTTATCACCAAGCGCAAGCGGATGATGGACTCTGTAGGGCATTATGCACGGCCTGAACTGCTTAGTCTGCTTCAGGATCGGCGGCCTGCCCGTACCGTTCATTACGTTGGTGAAGCCGATCCGGTTTCCACATCTACAGATGAGGCTGCGTCATGACCATTCCGACGCTCGGTACACTTTCTGGTCGCAAGCTCGTTACCGATCTCCAGTCCTTCGGACTGCAGATCGGCGAGCAGACTGGCGGCATTGCCCGCAAGGGAGGCGCTGGTCCTTCGGATCACAAGACGATCACCATTGCGGGCCAGACCGTCATGGTTCCGGTCTATACGTCTGGCGCGCAGCATTCACCGTTTCAGGCCAGCCCGCCAGACCAGCACGGGACGAGCATGCTGCTACGCGATGGGCGGGCAGTAGGTACGATCTATTTCCCGGCTGCCCCGCGCTTTTACGGGCTGAGCACGGCAGACGGTATTCCCTACTGGAAGATCGCGCTACTGCATGGCCGTGACACGCTGGCGACCACGGTGCACCAGACCTGCATCCGCTATGCCGACCGGCGCACATCCTGCCAGTTTTGCGCCATTGGCCAATCGCTGGAGGCGGACCGGACGATTGCTTACAAGACACCGGCGCAGCTTGCCGAAGTTGCCAAAGCTGCTGTGGAACTGGACGGCGTGCGCGACATGGTGCTGACGACCGGCACGCCCAATGTGGTTGATCGGGGTGCTGCCGTGCTGGCGGAGTCAGCCCGTGCCATCAAGGCGGCGGTGGATCTGCCGCTTCAGGTTCAGTGCGAGCCGCCACGTGATCACGGCTGGTTCCAGCGTTTGCGGGAAACTGGAGCCGATAGTCTGGGTATGCATCTCGAAGCCGCCACGCAGGCAGTGCGTGAGAAGATCATGCCGGGCAAGGCCACGGTCAGCGTCGATCGCTACATGGACGCTTTCGCCAGCGCCGTGCCGATCTTCGGTCGTGGGCAGGTCAATACCTACATTCTGGCCGGTCTTGGCGACAGCCCCGAGGACATTCTGGCTCTCGCCGAGCGTCTGATTGCGCTGGGGGTCTATCCCTTCGTGGTGCCGTTTGTGCCCATTTCCGGCACCCCACTGGAAAATCATGTCCCGCCTTCAGCCGAGTTTATGAAATCCGTGCTGGCACCGCTTGGGCGGATGCTCCGGGAAGCGAACATGAAATCCACCGATATCCGGGCCGGGTGTGGACGTTGTGGCGCCTGTTCCTCGCTTTCGGCGTACGAACAATGAGCACGATCCTCGAAGGTATGGAAGACCGGCCGTTCATTCCGACGGAATATGTTGTGCGCCTTGCCCGCACGCCATGGGAGCGTGCCGGTTATCATGCGCTCCGCCGTGAAGTGTTCTGCAGTGAACAGCATGTTTTTGCAGAGGATGACCGCGACGCGATTGATGAGGACGCCATTCCCATCATTGCCGCCTGCTGCATGGCGGGGATGCCGGACCGGATCGTGGGGGCAGTGCGCATTCACGAAGCAGAGCCCGGTGTGTGGCGCGGTTCCCGGTTGGCCGTGCATGCTGATCACCGCAAGCTGGGGCGGATCGGGGCGGAACTCATCCGCATGGCCGTCAGTACGGCACACGGTCTGGGGGCTACACGGTTTTTGGCCCAGGTGCAGGAACAGAATGTGCTGTTCTTTCGTCGCTTGCACTGGAAAAGTCTCAGCGTCATTACGCTGCATGGCCTGCCGCATCACGACATGGAGGCTGATCTGTCACGCTATCCGGCGCACGGTCTCGATCAGACCTGGCTGCTGCGTCCGCAACCCCGGATACGACAGGTGGCATGATGGCACATGAGCTCACCACACTCCTGCGCACGCTTCGTATGGGGCGCTCTCTTGCGGCTAAGCAGGATATTGCAGAAGTTAGCGCGATTTTAGGGACAGGTGCCAAAGCTGTCCGTCTTGGCGATGACTGCGCCGCGATCCCGGATAGCGATGGCTATCTCCTGCTGGCCAGCGAGGGCTTTCAGGACAGCTTTGTCCGCTCAATGCCGTGGTTTGCCGGGTATTGCGGCGCGATGGTCAATGTCAGCGACATCGCTGCGATGGGCGGCCGTCCCGTGGCGGTGGTGGATGCGTTGTGGAGCGATACGTCCGAGGCGGCCGCGTCCATCCTGACGGGTCTCCATGACGGTGCGAACACCTACGGTGTGCCGGTTGTTGGTGGACACACCAACATGCGCAGTACCCATAATTCGCTCTCAGTGGCAATCCTTGGTCGTGCCCGTCATCTGCTAACCAGCTTCGACGCCCAACCGGGCGAGGTGCTGATCGTTGCCATTGATCTGCGCGGTCGCTGGCACGATCCGCACCCGTTCTGGGATGCCAGTTCCGGGCTATGCGGCACAGAGGGAGCGGCCCGGTTGCGTGGGGACATCGAACTTCTGCCCACTATTGCCGAAGATGGCCTGAGCCGTGCTGCCAAGGACATCAGCATGGCCGGTCTGCTGGGGACCGCTCTCATGCTGGCCGAATGTTCAGGCATCGGCATGACCATTACGCTCGATGACATTCCACGGCCTGAGGATGCTCCGATGGAGCGCTGGCTGTCTGCATTCCCAAGCTACGGATACCTGCTGACGGCGCGTCCCAAAGATGCCCACGCGATCATAGCCCGGTTTTGTGGACGTGGCATTGCTGCTTCTGTCATCGGGCGGTGTGAGAGCACGCAGCGGCTGGATGTCATATGGGCGGACGAGAAAGAAACCTTCTGGGATCTCGCCCGGTCCTCACTCATGGGATTTGCGCCATGAGTCTGTCCATTGGCATTCTGACCCATTCGACCAATCCGCGTGGCGGCGTGGTGCACGGCATGGCGCTAGCGGAAACTCTGTGTGACGCGGGCCACGATGCAACGCTGATCGCACCGGACGTGACAGGATCGGGTTTCTTCCGCAAACCCCGTTGCGCAACCTGGTGCATCCCAGCCGCGTCTGTAACTGATCTGCCGACACTGGTGGAGCGTCGTATTGGCGAAATCAGAGACGCATTGCGCGGACAGCATTTTGACGTGCTGCATGCGCAGGACCCGATCAGCGCCAATGCTTTGGCCGATCTGGTGCGGGAAGGGCGGATACCGGGCTTTGCCCGCACGGTCCACCATCTTGACCATTTCACGCACCCGGTCCTTGCCGCGCGGCAGGAACGGGGGATCAGGGCGGCGGCCGAACTGTTTACCGTCAGCACAATGTGGGAAGATGTCCTGCGCAACGACCATGGCCGCGAAGCTCCGGTCGTGGGCAACGGGGTTGATCCCGTGCGCTTTTCACCCGTAGCAACCGCGCACGATGCCGCGTTGCGAGCGCGGTATCATCTGCCTGCCGGTCAGCACCTGATCCTGTCCGTGGGCGGGATCGAGCAGCGCAAGAACACGCTGCACTTGCTCGACGCATTTCTGGCCCTTCGTTGCGAACAGCCTGATGTGCATCTGATTGTGGCAGGCGGGGCCTCGCTGCTGGATCATTCTGCCTACCGCACCCGATTCATGGAGCGTCTGCGCGAAAGCGGTGCGGCCGATCATGTCACCATCACCGGGCCAGTTGCTGATGAAGACATGCCTTCATTCTACCGGCAGGCGGACGTGTTGGCCTATCCATCCGTAACCGAGGGGTTCGGACTGTGCCCGCTGGAAGCCCTGGCTTGTGGAATCCCCGTGGTGGTGCCAGCCGCGCTACCTTTCACGGAACATTTTTCGGCAACGGATGCGCTGTGGTGCCAACCGGCGCACCCCGACACCTTGTTCATGGCGTTGCGCGACGCCCTGCGCGTCGAAAGCCGTGACCATTTCCGGCTCAGCGGCCCCGCAACAGCCCGCCGTTTCGACTGGGACAGCGTCGCCAGTCGGCATCTCCCCGCATATCGGCGTCTCGCGGCATTACAGCACGCTGACGTCCCGGCTTCAGGAGTTTTGTCACCATGCCCGAAATGACCTTTCGCGTGCGTTGGCCCGATGGGAACGAGACCGACTGTTACTCCCCATCGCTGGTCATAAGGGACCACTTCACACCCGGTCAGGATTATCCGGTCCGGGAGTTTCTTGAAAAGGCGGATACGGCTCTGACCCAGGCGAGCGAACGGGTTCGTGCCCGTTACGGCTTTCCGTGCAGTCGCGCCCTTGGCCAGCTGCACGTCATTCAGCAGAGCAGTGCGCCTTTCCTTAATCGACCCGATGCGCAGGTGCGCGTCCTGTCTTTCAGATACTGAGACGAAAAGAACGACCATGACACAGAACGAAAAAAGCATTCCTGTTATCATCGTGGGCGGCGGACAGGCTGGGCTCTCCCTGAGCTGGTATCTCTGTCGCGAAAAAGTGGATCATATCGTTTTTGAATCCAAGACCGCCTGTCACTCATGGGACGATGAGCGCTGGGACAACTTCTGCCTGGTCACACCGAATTGGCAATGTGAACTTCCCGGCCACCCATACAAGGGAAAAGATCCACACGGCTTCATGGTGAAGCAGGAAATCATTGAATACGTCAAAGGCTTTGTTAACTCGTTCAATCCCCCGCTGCGTGAACACACAGCCGTCACCTCCATCACACGTCATGAGGCCGGTGGCTATCGTGTGGTGGCGGGCGGTGAGACCTGGCACACAAAGCATGTGGTCATCGCCTCGGGAGCGTACCAGGATGCGGTGATCCCCGGATATGCGAGTGCTATCGATCCATCAATCTTTCAGGTTCACTCGCAGGATTACCGCAATGCGGCCCAGTTGCCTGAAGGGGCTGTCCTGGTCGTGGGCAGCGGTCAGTCCGGTGCACAGATCGTCGAGGACCTGTTCCTTGAAAAACGCAAGGTCCATCTGTGTGTCGGCTCCGCCCCGCGTGTCTCACGCTTTTACCGTGGCCGTGACGTTGTGGACTGGCTGGCGGATATGCACTTCTATGATCTGACGGTGGATAATCACCCCTTACGGGAAGGGGCGCGGGATAAGACCAACCATTATGTCACCGGCCGCAATGGGGGGCATGACCTTGATCTGCGTCTTTTTGCAAAAGAAGGGGTAGGATTGCATGGTACGCTTGAGACAATCCGTGATGAGGTTGCGCATTTTCTTCCAGATCTAAAGCAACATCTCGACGATGCGGACAAGACCAATGCAGACATCAAGAAATCCATTGATGCCTATATTGCTCGCGAAAACATCAATGCACCGACGGAAGCGCCTTACGTACCTGTCTGGCAGCCTGATGGAAGCAACACGCCGCTCGATCTGAAGGCCGCTGGAATCACATCGATCGTCTGGTGCATCGGCTTCCGTCCGAACTACCGCTGGATCGATGTGCCCGTCTTCAACGGTGCTAACAAGCCGGTCTGGCATCGGGGCGTGACGGATGCGCCGGGCTTTTATTTTCTTGGTCTGCCATGGCTGCATACATGGGGCTCCGGGCGGTTTTCCGGCATTTCCCGTGATGCTGCGTGGCTGGCCAGCCAGATCACCGGCAAAGACGTGCCCATAGCCTGATCGGAGTATGCGCCATGCTTCCATGGACAACTTATGAAGCGATGTATGATGCGGCACTGAACCAGCCAGAGGAATTCTGGCTCAGTGCGGCGCAGCGTATCACATGGAAGCAGGAGCCTGCGATGGCCTGCCGGGAGCGAACAGACGGTTGGCATGACTGGTTCCCTGACGGCACGCTCAATACCTGCCACAATGCCGTAGACCGGCATGTGGAGAATGGTCGCGGTGAGCAGGTAGCGTTGATCTGGCATTCTTGCGCCACCAAGGAACAGCAGGTCGTGACCTATCGCGAACTGCAGGACAGGGTGGCCGGATTTGCCGGCGGCCTACGCCTGCTCGGAGTGGAGAAAGGCGACTGCGTTCTGATTGCCATGCCGACCATGATCGAGACAGCCATAGCTATGTTGGCATGTGCGCGGATAGGGGCTGTGCATGTTGTGGTTTTTGCCGGTTATGCCGGACCGGAGTTGGCACGACGGATTGATGATGTGGCTCCGAAAGTCATTATCATTGCCAGTTGCAGCTTTCAGGGACAGACGCCCATTCCGTCTGCCCCTGCTCTGAATGATGCACTTGCTTTGGCAGCGTACCTGCCACAGGCTTGCGTGATTGTGCAACGCGCAGCATGTCGGACATCATTGATGCCATTGCGGGATCATGATTTCCATACGCTGGAACAGTCCACGTCTGTAGAGGCCGTCGTGCTACGCTCCGAAGATCCACTCTATATTCTTCACACATCTGGCACGACGGGGCACGCAAAAGGCATTGTGCGTGATAATGGCGGCCATGCTGTGGCTCTCGCCTTGTCCATGGACGTGATCTACGGCTGCGAACCCGGTGATACCTTCTTTACTACATCGGACCTTGGCTGGGTTGTTGGTCATTCCTATGGTGTTTATGCGCCGCTGATCAGCGGCTGTACCAGCGTCATCGTCGAAGGCGGTGCATCTGCGTCCGCCATTCGCACGCTCTGTCATGAGCATGGAGTGAAATGCCTGTTTACCACGCCCACTCAGATGCGTCTCATGCGACAGGAGAGCCGTCATCTGTCAGAGGTGATCCTGCCCGCTCTTGCCCGTGTTTTCGTAGCTGGAGAGTATGCGGATCCGACGTTGCTGGAGTGGGCTCGATCCTACTTTCGCACACCTGTGGTCAATCACTGGTGGCAAACGGAAACGGGATGGAGCATCACCGCGCATTTCTTCGGTCTACCCGAACGTGAGCCAGTTTCTCTCATGAATGACATCGGGCGGCCTGCGCCGGGATTTCGTCCGGCCATCGTGCCCTCCATACCCGGTGAGCAGTGCGGGGAGATCGTTCTTTCGCTGCCGTTACCGCCTGGGTGTCTCGCTGGAATATGGAAGAATGGGGCTATCCGTGTTCCGTCCGCTTATCTTGATGAAACGCGCAGGTATTACCGCACCTTCGATGAAGGCATGATTCAGGCCAACCGCGCAGTTCATATGCTCGGACGTTCCGATGATGTCATCAAGGTTGCAGGAAGGCGGATTTCCGGCGTGCAGATCGAAAAGATCATCGCCACCCATCCTGCCGTTCACGCGTGTGCCGTGGTCGCAATTCCAGATGAACTGAGAGGGCAGCGACCTATCGCTTATGTCGTTCCTGATTCCGAGGCGGAATGTATGCCTTCTTCCGAGGAAATCGTTGCGCGGATCAACGAAGTCCTCGGGCGTTGGGTTGGTCTGAAAGAAGTCCGCTTCGTCGGGCGATTGCCAACCACCGTATCCGGAAAAATTACGCGAAAACGCTTGCTGGTGTCCTAATGGTACCAACATGGCCTTCTGTGTAAGGGGTGACCAGATCTTAGATGGCCTGACCACCGGAGACTTCAATCCGTTGTGCATTCACCCAGCGATTGTCCTCGGAGAGCAGCGATGCGATCATGGGGCCGATATCGTCTGGCAGTCCTGGACGTCCAAGCGCGGTTACTTCCGCGATGTGGTGAGCAATCTCGGGGTTATCGCGTACCATACCTCCTGAGAAATCTGTCTGAATTGCACCTGGCGCTACTGTGTTAACAGCAATGCGGCGCGGTCCGAGTTCCTTGGCCATGTAATGCGTCATGACTTCCACGGCGCCTTTCATAGCAGCGTACGCAATCCAGCCAGGATAGGCAAAGCGTGTCAGTCCAGATGAGATGTTCACGATCCGGCCACCGTTCGCGATCAGCGGCAAAAGTGTCTGCGTCAGGAAAAATGGACCCTTGGCATGTATGCGGTAGGCAGCATCGAAATCTTCTTCTGTCACCTCGCCGAATAGCCCGCTATGGGACGTACCTGCCATGTTGACCAGATAATTGAAACGTTCGCTTCCCCATACGCGCAGCACGCGCCGGACTTCGTCGGCAAAGGCAGGAAAGGCGTGCGTATCTCCAGTATCGAGTTGCAGAGCGACTGCACGGGCTCCGCTGTGCTGGACACTTTTGACCACTTCATCAGCTGCGGATTTGTTGGTGTGATAGGTAAAGAGAGATGAGACGCCGCGTTGGGCGAGAGCTTCAACGGTTGCGCGGCCCAGTCCACGGCTTCCGCCCGTGACAATGGCAATGGTGTGTGCTTCTGGCATGGATATCTCCATCTGTTGAGAAACCTATCTTGGCCATAACGATGTCTGTTCGATAAGATCACTCTTTCCGTCAGCATTGTTTTGCTCCATGAAACAATCCTATGGACAGGTTTGCGACACTTAATCTCTTTTTGCGCATTGTTGATCGTGGCAGTTTCACTGCCGCCGCTGCGGACTGCGGTATTTCGCGTCCGGTAGCGACTGCAGCGATCAAAAGATTGGAACAAAGACTTGGCACGCGGTTGCTACATCGCTCAACACGTCATGTTCGACCTACCGAGGAAGGCGCTACCTACTATCGCCGGTGTGTGGCGATCCTGGCGGATCTTGAGGATGCAGATCGTGGCGCGAGTGGTGCTGTAGCAGGTCTGTTGCGGGCCCATGTGATTGGGCGTCTGGCGCGGATGATCCTGCTACCAGCGCTTCCAGATTTTATGACAAGGCATCCGGCATTGACCGTTCATCTCGGTGAGGGCGAACGGTTTGTTGATTTGGTGCGCGAAGGGGTGGACTGCGTTGTACGGGCTGGAAGCCTGTCGGACAGCGACATGATCGTCCGGCCTCTCGGCGTGATGGAGGAGGTGACGCTCGCCAGCCCAACCTATCTGGCGCGGCACGGAATGCCTGCCTCTCCTGACGATCTCGAGGGGCATCAGATGATCGGCTTCGTATCCTCACGTACCGGCCAGCCCCTGCCATTGGAGTTTACGCGCGGAGAGGATGTGATTGAGAGGTCACTCCCTGCACGTTTGTTGGTCGGGGGCGTGGATACCTATGCCGAAGCAGCCAGGCTCGGTTTTGGCATCGTGCAGGTTCCACGCTATGGATTTGCCGATGATCTTGCAAATGGCACCTTGATCGAGGTTCTCCCTGATTTCCCTCGGTAATCCCCCCATTTTTAGTGGGGCATTGAATGAGAATTCAGGCAGCTGTTTTTAGTTTCTGGGCGGGGGTTAGCCCGCTGTTCCCCATGTTGGGTCTGTCATGGTTATATGTCCAGAGCCATTGTGTTGCGACCTCCTGTACGTCCTGAATGCTTTCAAACAAATACTGCTCCAGCCATTCCTGCCGGACAGTTCTGTTGTAGCGTTCAATATAGGCGTTCTGCTGCGGATTACCCGGTTGCGTATAGATCAGGGTAATCCCCTGTTTTTCGGCCCATGAAACCAACGTATGACTGACATATTCAGGGCCATTATCCATTCGGATGGCTTCTGGCCTGCCACGCCACTCCATAACCTGTTCCAGACAGCGGACAACCCGACAGGCTGGCAGGGAAAAATCACCCTCGATCGCCAGTCCTTCACGATTGAAGTCATCCAGAATGTTCAGGAGCCGAAAAGCACGTCCATCCATCAGCCTGTCCGCCATAAAATCCATGGACCAGACCCTGTTGGGAAGGGCCGGAACCGACAGCTTTTCAGGCTTTTCGCGAACCAGACGCCTGCGGGGTTTAATCCGCAGGTTGAACTCCAGTTCCCGATAGATCCGATAAACCCGCTTATGATTCCAGAGCTGTCCCTGCACATTGCGCAGATACAGGAAACACAGACCAAATCCCCATCTCCTGTGAGCCTGGGTCAGTCCCACCAGAAGAGCGGCAATCCTGTCGTTCTCCGCTGCCAGTCGCGGACGATAGCGAAAGCAGGTCTCGGATATCCCAAAAATCCGACAGGCCAGCGCAATGCTGACCCCATGATGCGCCACAGCCTGTGCGGCCAGTTCCCGGCGCTGGGCTGGCCGCTTCATTTTTTTCCCAGGGCTTCCTTCAGGATATCCGTCTGCATGCTCAGATCCGCATACATGCGCTTCAGCCGACGGTTCTCCTCTTCCAGAGCCTTCATCTGACTGATCATCGAAGCATCCATGCCGCCATATTTCGCGCGCCACCGGTAAAACGTGGCGTTGCTGATCCCATGCTCCCGGCACAGGTCAGGAACCGGGACACCGCCCTCAGCCTGGCGGATCACACCCATGATCTGGGCGTCAGTAAAGCGATCACTCTTCATCAGAATCTCCTCAATTCTTACGCTGAGAAAATTCTCATTCAAAAATCACTCTTTTTATGGGGGGATTACCCTACTTCGTCGAACCAAACCTTTCTGGTCGCGCGGCAACCCGGCCTGAGACCTATCGGTCCTTCGGTCTCCGGTTTCCCATGAAAAAGCGAAGCGACACAAAAGAGCAATTTAAACGCAGGGTTTCCGGCCAGCAGGAGAAAGACACCCCCGGTGTACAACAGGAAGGCGCTTACTGGCTGCTTGGTTCGAATGCAACGCAAGCCGGGTCTCTTCATTGCGACCTCTGGCGCGGGCGGGCGATTGACCTCGCCTTGCATGATGCTATTGGGGTCTATCCTGTTACCGGCTGGTGGAAAACTCATCCCGGTCAGAAGAGGTTCAATGACAAGGGGCGTTATGCTTTGGTTGTTTCAATTTCCGCACCTGGACATAATGTCGATATGCATGCTGAGATTAGTGCCATCGTTGCCGCCAAGATAGCCTCGATGGTCACTTCGTAACCATTGGCTTGAGAAGTATGGTGGATTGCTTCTGAAGTTTCTTTGCGCATTGTCCTTTAAGTGCCGAGTATTTTGCCGTCTGTGAACGCCTCTTTTCTGCCGTTTCCGCAACCGATCAGGTTTCTCGAATGCAGACATCAGCATCGACCATCTTTCGCTTCATTTGTACCAACAGCTGTGATACATATGTGCATACACGCAAGGAGGCTTTGTATGTCTGCTGTTACATTCCGGGTAGATGAAACGCTGAAGGCAGCCGCAGTTAAGAAGTTGTCGGCTCAAGGCATTTCACTTTCTGACGCACTGCGCGATACGCTCGCGTATATTGCTGAAACGGGTCGCTCTCCCGTCAAGCGGAGGCTTGTCACAGACGAGGATGCGGAGCTTATCGAGATTGTGCGCGAACGCCTAAAAAACCCTGCCCAAAAGCATCGTATGACTTTTGCAGAGCTTAAGAACCGTCATCGCGAATGAAAGAGTATTGTCTTGAATTCGACGACAGAGCACTCAGAGAGTGGGATGCTCTTGACGGCAGCGTGCGTAAGAAATTTGAAAAGAAGCTGGAAAAGCTGATCTGGAACCCTCACTCTCCAGGAAACGAACTGCATCGCGACCTATCAGGGTTTTATAAGATCAAGCTTCTGAAAGATGGTTACCGCCTTGTTTATCAGGTCATCGACGAACGGATCGTCATCTATGTAATTGCCGTTGGCCGGAGAGCCGATAATGAGATTTATGAACTGGCTTCGAAGCGAACGGAGTGAATTTACTTTCTTGGTAGAAAGTCAGCTCCCGCCTCATGTCGGTCATACAGTTGGTCAAATCGCTTTCCGTATAGCAGACATGACCATTACAAATTCCACTTGCCATCGAGGTGGCTATAAAGATGTCGGCAGCGTCGAGAGAGCGATCGGAGATAGTCGCATGCTTCACTACCTAAATTCTTAAAATGGATGAAGCAGATTTTTCAGCGGGCGATATCCGCATCATACAGGCGATGGCTGACTTCCAAATGGCCCTCAGCGCGCTCGACTTCGTTTCAGAGGTCAGTCCTGATGAACCGATTTCGCGGATCGAGCGTCGGCGCCTACGATGCTTTGAGGACGCCGCTGTCGTCGCATACTGGCGACCATTTTCCTACTCAAATGGGCTGCCAAAGCTCACGCTGGAGACGTTGGGCATCACGGCTACCACCGAGCAGTTGACCCTCCACGAGCGGCTGAAGGAGAGGCGTAACAAAGTCATTGCTCACACGGATGTCGATCGTATGCGCCTTGTGCTCAGCACATTCAGAGTGTCTGAAGATTCAGAAATCATGATGCCTCAATATAATTTCGACGATGCGCTAGAATTCTACCCGAACCTAGATACATTAATCATGTGGATACGCATCCTACATCAGGCCGCTACCAGAGCGATTTTCAAGCGCGTGCAAGGGCGGCGAGAGATTCATTTCAAGCGCGACCACACCGACCAAGGTTAGCCGAAGGCCCCTCTCTCACCGCTTTTGCAGACCGGCGGCTTTCGCGTAACGATGCCCCAAAGCCGACCTTCAGTTTACCCCCCAAACCAGCCCGTAGCGCTCCAGCAGATCGTCAATCTCCGTTCCGTGCGTCAGATGCCGGATCAGCCCCGACGCCGGTACCTTCTCTCCGTCCCGCAGTTCCGCTGCCGCCTGTAGCAGCATCCGGACATCGAAAATGCCGCCCGACACTTCCGGCACAGCCCGCCTGACGCCACACAGCGTATAGACCGCCTCCATCGCCGTGCGGACGGAATATTCCGTGGTGAAGACCGTATCGCGTGGCGTTTCGGTGAACTGCCCCAGAAAGGCCAGGTTGACGCTTCCATCCGGCACCACGTTCGGCCGGTCCGCCGGTGCGCGCGGCATGAACTGCGCCGTGATGAACGGCATCATGCACGGACGCGTCGTCGCCCCTGTCGCTGCCATATCGTCGATCTGGTCCATCGGCACGCCCATATGGAACAGCCACTCACGGGTGATTTCCTCCCCCGTGCAGTCCTGCATGGGCTTTTTCACGTAATCACCCGGCACGTCACTGAACAGACCATAGAGCCAGGCCACCACCTGACTTTCGGGCTGCCCTTTGAAATGGGGCTGACGGCTGACCACCCAGCTCATCAGCCAGGATGAATCGGCAATCGTGACCGGGCCACCCGTGATGATTTTCCCAGAAAACGGATCACGCCCCGTAATCCGCTTTACAAGCTCAGGAATCCGCGCATCCCGGGTCGTAACGGTTGCCGACAGCCAGCGGGATTTTGTTGTATCGCCACAGAAAACATCCGGGTTGCCGAATGCGGAATCCTGCGCTGCGATATTCCGCCAGAGCTGCCAGATGCTCCCCTCTTCGATAGCCGTGTCAATCGGCGCAGGTGTATGATGGTCGCCCCAGCGCGAATTCTCCACCATGGAACCGTTGGTCACGAACACCAGTTCCTCTGGCCCAAGATCAACACCGGCGGACGCGCCATTGTCCAGCCAGTCGAGATGGGTCGCAACTTTCTTTCCGCCAGAAACATCAACAGCAACATTTGTCACCTTCACGCCATGACGGAACACGACGCCCTGATCGGCAAGCCATGTGGCCAGTGGTTGGCTCAGGGATTCCTGTTGGTTGTATCTGGTGAACTTCAGCGTATGCAGATCCTTCAGTCCGAGAATCTGATGCACGAACCGTGCGAGGTAACGCTTCATCTCAATAGCGCTGTGCCAGGTCTCGAACGCAAACATCGACCGCCAGAACAGCCAGAAGTTCGAAGCCATGAAATCGCCGGACAGCACATCCGCGATCGTCTTTCCCGCCAGTTCGTCCTCATCGGTCAGAATGAGGGTAATGATCTCGCGTCGCGCCTTTCCCGTGAGCGTCAGCCTGTCACGATCAGCGAGGGGCTGCCCTTGATTACACATGGCGCGGATCGGACTGGTGGATGGATCGGCCTGATTGACCTGCCAGACCTCATCCAGCACCGATGCGCCGGGAATTTCCAGAGACGGAATGGAACGGTACAGATCCCACAGACACTGGAACTGCTCTTCCATCTCCCGACCGCCGCGGATCAGCCAGCCGGTCTCCGCATTCCCCGCTCCGTCCAGCGCGCCGCCGTCGCTGTCCGAGGCTTCAAGAATGGTGATGGCTGAAGGCGTCATGCCTGCATCCCGGATCAGGAACGCCGCCGCCGCCATGCCCGCCAGTCCTCCGCCCACGATCCACGCTGACCATCCTGCCATATCCTGTGGCGCAGGGGGTTGGACAAAAGCCTCATAATTGCTGTGGGCATATCTCATGGCGCGTGTCCTTTTCCGGAAAAGGGCCGATGGCGGGCGGCATTGCTATTCATACGACCCCCAATGACCCGATCTGTCCTTGCGATGTATCAAGTGCTGTAAACAGGAATACCTCTCCCCGCAAGAGGGGACCGGTGCCGGTTTATGCTCCACCACAGGCTCATGCGACAGCGCGCCCGGCAGGGAAAGGCAGGCCAGAAGCCCCGCCAGAACCAGAAGAAACAGACCGGACCACCAGCCATACAGAAAGGCGCCGGCCACGCCGCCCAGCGTGAAGGACAGCACGATGGCGGCATGCAGACCCAGGCGTTCGCGCGTACCGGTCCGTCGGGCCGGGTCAACCGGATGGAAAAACCCTTCCAGCCAGTCCGCCAGTTCCAGCCCCACATCGGTGAGCATTCCTGTCATATGGGTGGTGCGGACACGCGCCCCGGAAATGCGTGTGACCGTGGCGTTCTGGAGCCCCATGAGGAAACTCAGCCCGTAGGCCAGCACCGGATCCCGTGGCTGGGCCGAAAACAGAAAATCCACAGCCCCCAGAAGCCCAAGCAGGCAGGCTTCCAGCAGAATGCTCCGTGCGTAGATCGACGGCAGGTTGTGGCGACGGCCCGCATTGACCAGCAGCGCGGACAGCACCGCGCCGGCGACGAAGGCCAGTATCAGACCGCAGCAGGACAGGACCAGTTCCATGCGCCCTTCATGCAGGCCACTCGCCAGTGCGGAGACATTGCCTGTCATATTGGCCGAATAATAGCCTACGGCCAGAACCCCGGCAGCGTTCACTGCACCGGCGATGGCCGCCAGCGTACAGCCCAGACGCCTGTCGATGCTGGCGTTGCGCTCCGAGCCCTCGTGAACAAGCACCTGTGCCTCCCGTCGTGACTGACCGCATGAGGGGGGACTCCGTGTTTATCGGTTTCCCCGGACAGCGATCTTTTTTATGAGCGGGATGGTAACAGCCCGCCCTCTTTCGACAAAGCGTCCTGTTTTCAATTTCTTAGGACGATATCTTCCCGGATTGTGAATTGCCACAGATGTGGCGCGATACGCTGCTCCGAAAGATGAATGTTGACTCCCCACACCAATAAAGAACAAATAAGGAACATAAAATCAGGAAATTTGCCTGCACAAGGAACACCGAGCCGTGACATGACTGCTGAAACCCAGAAAAAACCTGGCCTGGAGACGCTTCGGGCGGCGATCAGCCGTCTCGAAGGTCACAGCGACCGGCGCCGCAAGGTGCTGCCCTTTGGCGTACGCGAGATCGACAGTCGTCTGCCGGGAGGCGGTCTGGCGCTGGGCGCGCTGCACGAGGTGGCGGGCGGCGGCAACGATGCGCTGCACAGTGCGGCCGCCGGTCAGTTCTGCGCCGGGATCGCGGCCCGCACGCGCGGTAAGGTGCTCTGGATCGTCACCCGTCAGGATGTGTTCGCCCCTTCCCTGAAACAGGTCGGGCTATCCGCACGGCGGACCATTTTTGTCGAGGCAGGCTCGGACGTCGATGTGCTGGCCTGTTTCGAGGAGGGGCTGCGGCATGGTGGCCTCGGGGCCGTGGTCGCCGAGGTGGCGCGTCTGTCCATGACGGCCTCACGTCGCCTGCAACTGGCGGCCGAAACGTCCGGCTCTCTTGGCATCGCCATCCGACGCTGGCGACGGCAGACGGATGCGGCGGATTTCGGCCAGCCCACTGCCAGTGTGACCCGCTGGCGGGTCTCCGTCCTGCCATCCGTGCCGCTGCCGGTACCCGGCGTGGGAAGACCACGCTGGTTGCTGGAACTCATCTGGACTTGTAACGGTTTTGTGCCGGTCAGGAAGTGCTTATGCCACTCTTGCTTCAAAAGCGAGTGGGCTGATACCGCCCAGATATGAATGGCGTCGACGTGGATTGTAGAAACCATTGATATACTGGAAGATGGCGGTGGTAGCCTGACGGCGGGTTGGCCAGTTCTGTCTCCAGAGCCACTCCGCCTTCAGGCTTTTGAAAAATGTTTCGACGGCAGCGTTGTCAAAACAGTTTCCCTTTCCGGACATTGAAGCCAGCAGCCCATGGGCCAGCAGCTTTTTCTGGAAATCATGGGAGCCATACTGGCTGCCACGATCGGAGTGGAAAATGCAGCCGGGCGCCGGGTTACGCAGCCTTACCGCCATATCCAAGGCACGGATGGCCAGATCCTTTTTCATTCGATCGCTCGCGGCCCACCCGATTACGCGACGACTGAACAGATCGATGACGACAGCGAGGTAGAGCCAGCCCTCGGCAGTCCAGATATAACTGATATCTCCCGCCCATTTCCGGTTGGGGCCTTCAGCAAGGAAATTACCGTCCAGAAGGTTGGCCGCAATGTCAGACTGGTGGTGGCTGTCGGTCGTCATCTTGTGGCGACGGGTGCGCACGGGCCGGATCCCGTTGGCCTTCATGAGGCGGCCAACGCGACGTTCCCCGACATCAAGCCCGGCTTCCCTGAGTTCCATGGTCATGCGCGGCCGTCCGTAGGACCCGTTGCTCAGGGCAAAATGCTCACGGATATGCGTCAGCACCTTCAGATCGGTACGTTGGCGCTGGCAGGCCGGTCGGGATGTCCAGGCCCGGTACCCCCGTGCAGAGACCCGCAAGACCTGGCACAGCCTCTCGATTGGCCATTCATGCCGATGTCCGTGGATGAAGGCGAACCTCATGGCTTTTGTCTCGCGAAGAACTGGGTAGCTTTTTTTAGGATTTCCCTCTCCTCCCGTAAAATCCGGTTCTCCAGGCGAAGACGTTCATTCTCGCGGGCCAGATCAGCCTGAGGCCCTGATGCCGGCTCGTCCGGACGATAATTCACTATCCATTTCGCCAGAGTGGATTTGCCAATACCCAGATCGGCCGCAACACGCGTGCGTGACAACCCACTGCTCAACGCAATCCTTACGGCCTCGCGCTTGAAATCTTCCGTATGCTTCATGGTTCCGTCGGTCTCCTGATACGAGCTTAAAACGCTCAGATGACCGGCACAAAACCGTTACAAGTCCATTCTCGTGCTGGGCCAGAACGACAAGCAGGGAATGTTTAAATTCAAGGGCAATAATGACGGTAAAGATCGCACCAAAAATTTCCTGAAAGATCTCCTGCTTGATGGGATCGATCCCGATGTCAACGATCAGATGCCAGACCGCGCTGATCAGATGAACTGTCGCTATGGCAGTGACAAGCATGATGAGGGCAATCAGTATCAGAATAATGGCCTGTTCAAAGCGTTCATAGAATGTCAGACCATTAAACAGCCTGACCAGACGCGACCAATCCCTGCTGTGCCAGGAACGTTTCATGGAGATTTCTTCCATAACCGTTTTCCCATCAGATAATTGATATAGTTTTAAGTGTTTGGCTTTTCTTTCAATAATCTTGAGCGTCCTCACTCAGGACATGAACCGGACCACGATCGCTTATTGACTATTTGAGTTACCTCTCTTTTTCTTACGAGAAGAGACTACGCTAACGGCTAATGTCGACTTCAGATGCAGATAAATTACCTGTTGATCCTGACAAGGAGAAACTCGCCGAACCTCTGGATCCGGCTGATATGGGCACCGATTTCCATGCAGTCCCATGTGCTCTCCTAAGGGGTTGACTACCCCTCAAGCCGCACTTTCTCTCAGGAAACGATAATGATGGCTCTATCATTCCCAATGAATTCGATACAAAATCGTAATTATTCCAATATTGTCGGAGCGCTACGAGGTTAAGCAAATGGATTATGCTCGACATCTCCCTTTCCCTCTATCTTGAATACAATATTCCGAAACACGGGGCCTTTTATGGAAGGCCCAGCAGCCCTCTCGTTTTAATAAAAACCCAGACGAAAACGGCATCTTTGAGATAGGATGTACGTTTACGTTTTACGCCGCTATCGATGTCGACGCGGAAATCTCACAGAAGGGTTGTACATCGGGTTAGATTATGAAAAAGTCTGTTTTGTAGAAAAGAAATTTCCATAATCATCAAGAAAACCCGATGCAGACAGAGTGTAGCGCAGGCGCGTATGAGTTTCCAGCCTCCTGTGGACGGCGTGTTGTGGCCCGTTTTGACGGGGGGTGCATGAGTTCGGATGGGGGCGTCATTCTGGTGAAGCAGGCTGATGACATTCTGGGTCTCAGCCGCCGCTTTGCTGCCTGTTTTCGCGATAAGCGGCATCCTGCCTTTGTGGAATACCGGGTTGAAGACCTTGTCCGTCAGCGGATCATGGGCCTGGCACTGGGCTATGAAGATCTCAATGATCACGATGCCCTGCGGCATGACCTGATCTTTGGTCTGGCCTCGGGCCGTCTGTCAGGAGGCCGGGCAAACTGCGCAGCATTGGCTGGCAAATCTACACTGAACCGGTTGGAGCGCAGTGGGCACAAGGCAGATCGTTACTGTCGGATCATTGCTGATCATGAGGCCCTGGCGACCCTGTTCGTCACGCTCTTTCTGGACCAGCATGAGCGCGCACCCGCCCGCATCGTTCTGGATGTGGATGCCACCGATGACCGTATCCATGGCCATCAGGAAGGCCGTGCCTTTCATGGGTATTACGGCCATAACTGCTATCTGCCGCTATACATCTTTTGCGGGGATCATCTCCTCAGCGCTACCCTGCGCACGGCAGACAGGGACCCGGGGAAGGAAGCACTGGCAGACATCCGCCGGATCGTGGAGCAGATCAGGAGCCGTTGGCCCCGGGTGCGTATCCTGGTGCGTGGGGACAGCGGTTTCG
The DNA here is from genome assembly GCF_001628715.1 of Acetobacter oryzifermentans. NCBI lineage: Bacteria > Pseudomonadati > Pseudomonadota > Alphaproteobacteria > Acetobacterales > Acetobacteraceae > Acetobacter > Acetobacter oryzifermentans. Next base: position 52,704 of record NZ_CP011121.1, read on the forward strand.
CCCGGGACAGTCTGATGACATGGTGCGAAGACAACCACGTTGACTTCCTGTTCGGGCTTGCAGGCAACACCCGCCTGTATGACCGGATTGCCTCTTTGTCCGCTGAGGTTCGTGACGAAGCCGCCACGACAGGCAGAGCTGCGCGCGGTTTCGCCTCCTTTGACTGGATCACAAAGGACAGCTGGACGCGCCGCAGGCGGGTCGTGGCCAAGGCCGAATGGCGCCACGGCAACCGCTATCATCGCTTCATTGTCACCACGCTACCGCAGGGAATGTCCGACCCCCGCCATCTCTACGAACAGATTTACTGCGCACGCGGGGATATGGAAAACCGCATCAAGGAATGCCAGATGGATCTGTTCTCAGACAGGACCTCGTCCCACACCATCCGGGCCAACCAGCTCCGGCTGTGGTTCTCGGCCGCAGCCTATGTCCTGCTGATCGCTCTGCAAAGACTGGCCCTTGGCCAGACCAGCCTGGAGACGGCGACCTGTGGCACCATACGCGCACGACTGCTCAAAATCGCGACACGTGTAACGCTCAGCGTCCGTCGGATTGTCCTGTCCATGCCGGACATGTTCCCCTGTCAGCATGAATTCGCCCTCGCTCATGCACGATTGCGAAGGCTCCGGCAGGCCATCTGAAGAAACAGACAGTGCACAGACCACATAGCTTCCACCAACACTGCCTTCTCAGGCCGTGACACCCTCACTGCGTTCAGAACCCGCCGCCAGAAGCACAATATCGTCAATATTCCAGATCGGGCTCCTGTGGGATGACTGAATTCTACAAAATAACCCGAAATTGCCTCAAGTGTGAGAAATCAGCGTCGATCGCGCGTTTTTTGCAGATAATGGCAAACGGAACGCAAAATCAGAAGCCAGAGGATCGCACCCAGCTGGGGCAAGTTTACCCCTCTGGACGAGACTTGCCAGCAAGGCACGAAGTCTAGTCCCAAGGACGCCGGTATAGGTCTGGAGTGATGTCAGAGTTACGCCCCGTCCATCATGGCCCAGACGGCGAAACAAGGAGATGACACGCTCTTCCAGCACATCATCACCAAAGATGGGACATGTTATCATCACACGCCTCCATCCAATCGGTTGCGCCTTTTCCGAGAAACCGTACGCAGAAAGCAGCGATAGCGTAAATAGAGTCTTTTCAGTTTCGACATCCATATCCTCCTATTAAAGCAACATGGATCTCAATCGTTTAGCTCAGGACGCTTAAGGTCAGACCCGAAGGCGTCTGACACACCTAAGATTGGAAGGGATTTTTCCCTCGTCAAGTGGTCCAAAGATATAGAAATTTCCTCATTATACGGGTGATGGAGCAACCTAGGAATATCAAGGGTATCGCAGGCTATCGGATGAAGAGACAAGAAACTGTTTGAACAGATTTTCTGAATCTCAAAGTTTCAGAGAGAACTTCGAAAACAAGTTTACTTCTGGTCTAATCTCCCAAGATCATTAGAATAACGAGTCATGCTTGATACCCTGCATATAACTGGCTCCTGGCCGGTTTTACGTTCTTATGTTCTTGAGCAGGTAGATCGTCTGACCTGCCAACGTCTGAATGATCCCCAGGCCTCAATTGATGTTTTGCGGCCTATTCTCTCGACGGCACATTTTTCCCCACCGCTTCCTGTGCTGATCGCCGGCAGTGCACTTCCCGATGGATCCTTCCTGCCAGATACCGAATTGCCCCGCCATGCGGAACATGCCGCCGCTGCAGGAGAAGCTGTCAAGGCGACCTTTCCTACTTTGCCTTCTGGCTATCAGATCGAACTGGCGTTGGAAATTGACTGCGAAAAGCTGGCGTTCGTTGCCACATTGGTGTCATCCAAGATCAGCAGTAACAGTGGCCCACGAGCCGAGAAAGAAGACACTTCAAAGATTCTGCCTCCCGCACCTATCGGGCAGGCTCCAGCCAACGTAACACGCTGGTTTTCAGCATTGTGCGAAATCGATATACCAGAGCACGATGGGCGGCTTGAAACATCGCAAGCAGCTGTGGGAGCATTCGTGCAACATGGCAAGTCCGCAAATACGCGGCGCGCCTATCGTTCAGCTATTAAGGGATGGTGTGCCTGGACAAACCGTCATGGTCTCCCTGCCCTGCCCGCACGCAGCACAGATGTGGCGACCTATCTCGCAGATCTTGCGCTCCGTGGTCGCAAGCCGACGACGATCGAACTGCATCGTGCAGCACTTCGCTACCTCCATCACATCGCTCAACTTCCTATCCCGACTGCCCAGGCTTTGGTCACGGAAACAGTGGCTGGTATCCATCGATCTCCTGGCAAGGAAATGCCGCGGCAGGTCAAAGGTCTGACATGGGACATGATGTGCGAAGTGATTGATGCAATCCCGATGACCACATTGGTAGACGCACGCGATCGAGCAATCCTCCTGATCGGCTATGGTGGGGCGTTACGACGCTCGGAGTTGGCGTCTATTCGGCTTGAATACGTCACTCTGGATGATGACTGCATGCGGATTACGCTCCCTCAATCCAAGGGCGATAAGCAGAACAAGGGCACTGTGGTCGCCATTCCCCGTGGTATTACGCGCTTTTGTCCAGTTCGTGCGTGGGAGACGTGGTTACGGCTATCGGGTCTTAAACCGCGCAAGAAAACGGCAAACGACCATTCCACGACTGCGGCCTTTCCACGCATCTGGTCTCCTGCGGCCTCGAAACCAGGTGTGTCACCCCCTCTCCCGAAAATTGGCACACAAAGTCTCTCTGACTGGTCTGTGGCCAAGATCATCAAACAACGATGCCTTGCCGCCGGCCTCGAAGGAGACTTTAGCGGACATAGTCTGCGTCGTGGGGCCATCACGACGGGGGCGCAAGACAATTACGATCTGATGGCGCTCAAGCGTTTCTCGCGTCACCGGGATTACCGAGTCCTGGAAGCTTATATTGAGGATGATCAGGCCCTAACCCGACATCCAGGAAAAAGTCGGTTTTGAATCGATATAGGCTTAATTCTGCCTTTCCTAATCTCAAAAACGAAGAAAGGCCGTCGCCTGATATTTCAAAATTCAGATATCTAAAATCGATGCATGAAGAATTTTTACACTCACAGTAATTCCTGCTTTTTGGGAGCCGACTCGTATTGGAGGTAATTTGGACTCTCTCCACGGGTATAAAATATATCCGTGACCCTTCGGTTTCATTGGACTCTTTCCACGATGTCCAACTTTTATCAAGCGGACTTATCCACAATCTAGTTTACGCACCAAATCTTATCCTTTGGACTCTACCCGCGATAAGTTTGGACTCTCTCCACGATAATGGGCTTATCCCTTGGACTTTGCCCACACATAAACTAATAAAGAATCAAATAATAACAAATAGCTTTTGCGGACAGAGTCCAAAGAACCGTGGACAGAGTCCAAATTCCTTCTCGTGGACAAAGTCCAAATTGACGAACAAATTTTCCTTATGACATTGTTCAAGTATGGGACAGATTCATAGCTTACTAGACAGATTTGGCGTTGAAGAAATGCGGCGATTAGCCTCACTTGAGGATAAAACGCAACGTCTGTGTGTCGAAGCCGCTCATGAAGTAATGTCTGATGAAGATCAGGCTATTGGTATAGCTCATGCAGGATTTGCAATGGCCGCTTTACCACATAAAAAAATCTCAGAATCTATTTGGCGCCGCGAAGGAGGTTCAATTCAACTTCTAGTAGAAAGTGGCTTAGATAAAGAAAATAAAGCCGTAGGCGTGCCATTTGGCGCAATGGCTAGACTTATCCTTCTATATCTACAAACACAAGCTGTAAGAACCAGATCCAGAGAAGTCGAGCTCGGATCCAGCATGAATGCTTGGTTAAAAGCAATGGGTGTTTCAGTTGGTGGCAAAACCTATATTGCCGTCAGAGATCAAGCTAATCGTATTAGTCGATGCCGTTTGACGTTCACTAGAATAAATGCTGGTGCAGAAATTATAACTAACGGTGCGTTTGTCCGTGACGCCATCATGCCAGTTGAATCTGAAAATGGAAACCAACTATCATTTTGGAAAGAAGCCGTAAGACTAGATGAAGGCTTTTATGAGAGCCTTATTGAACATCCACTTCCTCTTCGTGAAATCGCAATTCGACAAATATCTAATAAATCTAAGGCTATCGATATTTATATCTGGTTGGCGTACAGATTACATGTACTTAACGATCCGCTTACTTTAAGTTGGAATACGTTAAAAAATCAGTTCGGCCCGGAATATAAAGAATTACGATATTTTAAAAAAGACATTGTTACTCCGCTTAAAATTGCTCTCTCAGTCTACCCGGAAGCTAAGGTACAAATGGACGATAAATATGGAATCATTCTTTATCCTTCTCCACCTCCAATTCCCGAAAAGCGAATTGGAAAGTAAATTTACATGTTAATAAGAAAAAATATATTAGTATTGCAGGAAGATTTTAGATTAACTACTTTTCGATAAGCGCAAATTAAAATTTTTGCAAACTTTGTGGACAGAGTCCAATCCTTATTACGAACGTAAATTTCTTACCGTAATAAGATCAATTTCTAAGAAACTTTCGTCACATCTAAACATTACCATTCATTTTTGAATTATTTTTGGACTCTGTCCACAATGAGGGATCAGCATTGGAAAGTCCATTATCCAATCCTCCGTTAACATACATTTTTTTAACCAGAAATCACAGGCATGACTATTTATCCGCATGCATCTTATCATAACGGGCTTTCCATAAAGATCAGCTTGCTCTTACTACCCATAATAGCGCACCGTTTCTCTTTTTCTCGAGAGAATTAGCCCTGCGGATCGCAAGAGAAAGCACAAAATCCTCGCAGTTCAAGTTGCTGCGCCAAAAACAGCCCGTAGTCCATCGAATGATATGTTAGAAACCTGAAATGAGAAGCCAGAAGCACTAAACTATAGTCTTGCTATCCCTCCAAATGTTAGTTTTTAACGAGTTTGTCACGATGATTACTCCTGTTAATTTAATGGGAAATACTCCGACATCAGTAAGACAATATTTGAATTCCCGCTACGACTTGTATGAATATGTATATGCTTACAAAACGTAGCGGATTCATCTAGAATTATGCTTTCTATTCGCAATAAATGAATGAGCTTATTAATCCTCATCAAGTAATGTTTGGATTTCTTTGAGACGAGTTCTTATCGCGATTAGCTGCTCAAGCATATGCCTTCGGGTAGATTTTAATCGCCGAGCCTCAGTAGATAATGCAGCAAAATCAACATGCGAAATATTCCGTTTGATTGATTTACGAAAAGCAATGATGGCTGACCTTGAAGTGTTTGGACCCACAAGACCTTGCGCGCGAGCAATATCGAGCTCTTCTGGTGCAAGTAGACTTAATTGATAGGCAGCACTATATGAGCCAGGCAAAGAAGTCTCATCAAGACGGCCGCTATCTACGACATGAGCAATGCGTCTAAATTGAGAAGCAACAGGTTCTGAAAACGGAAAAAATTCTTCGAAGCTTGATTTAAGTCGATTTTTTTCTTCTCGAGAAAAAAGTACGTTATCGAGCGTATTTAATGCCCGTCCAATCTCCAAAAATGAACGCGCAGCCCTTTCCCATGCAGCATTAACGGCTCGTTGAGTTTCAAGAATAACGCGAATACGTGCTTGATCATTTGCCAGTTCAGTGCCAGAAAAAACGCTACTGATAGTCTCTAAGGTTTCCGATGATACAATAGTTAATTCCCGTAACTCTTGGGGACGGGCATCGAATGCAGGCACTTCATCTGCATCCAAATCCTGTAGAGCTCGCAGAGAAACGCCCCGCCTTGAAGTTGCTTTGCTCATAAATCCAACTCCTGCTTTAGGTATGCCCACAACGCACCGAAAGCTTCAGCATTTTTCGGTTTACTTAGGTCCATCACTCCAAGCCCTTTACCATTTGCTAAAGATATTTCTTCAGCTTGTGATATTTCTATTGGGCAGACTGGACCTACATTCATTAATTTTGAACGAATAGTCGCGTAGGAACGCGCACGTATATTAGCTCGATTAATAATAAAAGCCGCTTTTACATCACTTTGTTTCAGATGTCGCATCCATGGAGCGACACTATCAAAGTCATCTTGGGTCTGTTGGCAAGGTACAAGAACGAAATCAGCCCCTTCACACAGTCCGAGAATCGCGGTCATATTAATTTCTATTGATGGCGGTGTATCAATAACAATAAAGTCAGCTGTAGAATTACGCGCTTCTTTCAATGCGCCTCGCCAGTCATCTAGCATTACGCGACGCACTGGAATTTCCGAGACGCCAGAGATTCCAGCTCTGACGCGTTCACGTCGCTCTGCCCAGGTGGCTAGAGTTGCTTGTTTATCCATATCAAGACCGAGTACATTTTTCCCTGCCCTTGAAGCTAAAACCAAGATATTTCGTGACAAGGACGACTTACCTACTCCTCCTTTGGGAGAAGATAGCATTATTATAGATTGTCGGTGATTGTTTTTTGGCCTTACCATTGTGACCTCAGATCATGAGATAAAAACACGCTAAAAACGTGTAACCTAATTGCAGTATACCCGCAAAACATAACGTAGGCAGATAGATATATCCAGAATTTTTACACCGTAAAAATTTTACGGCGTAAAATAATGCGGTCAAATATACCATACACCAGCCCTGAGCATGTGGCGCAAGTGGTTGGTGCTCGCCATGCTCGCCCGCTACGCGGTCTGTGCGTGGCTCCGCTCCCGGCGCAGAGCGCCGCACTTGCCCCACCCACTCCGGCCCGGTTGTCAGGAAAGTATCAAGGAGAAGGAATAAGGAGAGAGTAAACACTCCCAGTCCTGCACTTGATCCCGACCAACCCAGCAATCAGGCCCCCGACCCTCAGAAGAGGTGTCGGGCGAAGCCGTTTGAACGGAGTGTGTCATCATGTCCATGTCTGCCTCGCAACTCAATCTGTTCGATACTACAGTGCTGTCAGGTGAACTTGCAGCCCTCTGGTCTCTAGACGATGACCAGCCCATTCCCGAAGTCTGCATCCCCTCCCCTCACCCTTTCCGTATTCCACAGCGGGATTTTCGTCTAAATGGCGTACGTGGTCTGGCTCAAGGCTGGAAAGCGCGTGCAGAAGCAAATATCGCAGCGATCGCCCTGCTCGCGACACTTGAATGCGAGGATCGAAACGCCACTGAGGCAGAGCAGGACGTGCTTGCTCGTTTTACAGGTTTTGGTGCGGGTGAACTTGCCAACAACCTCTTCCCGCCGACAGGCAAAGAAGTGCGCAAGGGATGGGAAAGTCTTGCGTCAGAACTTGAACAGCTTACGACGGAGACTGAAAGGGCTGGCCTGCGGCGCGCCACGCAATATGCCCACTACACCCCGGAACTGATTGTTCACTCGCTGTGGGATATGGCTCAGCGTATGGGCTTTCGTGGCGGTTCGGTGCTTGAACCGGGTTGCGGAACCGGGGTCTTTATAGCCGCACGACCTGAAAAACTGGAAGGCAAGATAGCCTTCACAGGTATTGAAAATGACCCAATCTCTGCCCGCATAGCGCGCAAACTCTATCCAAACCAATGGATCCGCAGTGAGGATTTCACCCGAGCCCAGCTCCCACGGGGCTATGATCTGGCGATTGGTAACCCACCCTTTAGCAATCGCACGGTGCACGGTCGTGATGGGTTAGAGAAGCAGGGTCTCAGTCTTCATGACTTCTTCATTGCCCGCTCAATTGATGCTTTACGACCAGGGGGTATCGCCCTGTTCGTGACCTCCCGATACACGCTGGACAAAACGGATCCTAAGGCACGACGGATTATGGGCGAGAGCGCAGACCTGCTTGGCGCTGTGCGTTTACCTGAAGGCGCAATGCGTGACGATGCCGGGACAGATGTGGTGGTCGATATCCTGGCATTCCGCAAACGAGAAATGGGGGAAGAGCCGTCAAACGAGAGCTGGGTTGAAACTGCAGACATCCCAGACTCAGATGAGGGGAATGGTCCGCTCGTCATAAACCGGTATTTCCATGACCATCCCGAACAGGTGCTCGGCAGTCATATCTGGACGACAACGCAGTTTGGTCCCGATTACACATGCTCTGCCACCGCCGGCGCAGAACTAGACCTTCTTCTTCCGCAAGCCCTGAGCCGGATCGCGCCCAACGTTCATTTCCTGCAGCCGTTAGAGGCGCGTATTGCCAGACCAGCAGGTGAGGGCGTTACGGTTGGAACCGCGGCAAGTGGGGCGGACCTCAAGGAAGGAAGCTACTTTGTTGATCGGGGTGTGCTGCACCAGATTAGCGAGGGGCAGGCCCAGATCGTCCCGATCCGCAAGGCAGGCCAGGCAGAAGGAATTTTTGCCAAGCATGCTCGGATCATTCGTGCGCTGGTGCCCATCCGTGATGCCGCACGAAGTGTGTTGCGGGCGCAGATGCAGAACCTGCCTTACGGGTCGCAGCAGCGCACTCTGAAAACGGCGTACCAGAGTTTCGTGCGTGAATTTGGCCCCATCAATCATACCCGCACCACGCTGCGCGAGAACCCTGAAACTGGGAAAACACGCGAAACCCAGCGGCGTCCGAACCTGCAGCCCTTTCTGGATGATCCTGACGTCTGGCTGGTGGCTTCGATTGAGGAGTATGACGAGCGCACGGATACGGGTCGCATGGGGCCGATATTTTCAGAGCGTGTCATTCATGCACCGACAGAGCCTGAAATACACGGAGCCCATGACGCGCTGGCTGTGTCCCTGCATGAAACGGGTCGTGTGGATCTGCCTCTCATTGCCGAACTGCTGGGACGGAGTGAAGCCGATACGTTGGCTGAACTGGGTGAGAGCATTTACCTCGATCCGGAATGCAGCGCGCAGGGCAGGGACGTCTGGGTCACGTCTGATGAGATGCTCTCAGGTGCGGTGCGCACCAAACTGGCGCTCGCACGCGAGGCCGCACATCATGATCAGCGGTATGCACGCAATGTCAGCGCCCTTGAAGGTGTGCAGCCTGCTGATCTGCGTCCCTCTGAAATTACAGCCCGTCTGGGAGCACCGTGGTTGCCCGTCACGGACATTCAGGACTTCGTACAAGAGGTCATGGGGATTGAAACAACCGTTCGTCATACCCCGGAAGTGGCATGCTGGAGTATCAATCGTGCGCCGTTTCTGTCTCGCGCTGAAGCAACATCCGTCTGGGGCACGGAACGACGCAATGCAGCGGAACTTCTGGAAGACGCGCTCTCTCAGTCCATTCCCAAGATCTGGGATCATTGGCGCGATGAGAATGGCAACGAACGACGCGAACTCAATACACAGGAAACGGAAGCCGCCAAGGAAAAACTGGCGGCTATCAAGAGCGCGTTCGAAAAGTGGGTGTGGCAGGATCCCGACCGGTCTGACCGTCTCGTAAAGCTCTATAACGAGACTTACAACAATCTGGTGCCACGGGCCTTTGATGGCAGTCACCTGCGTATGCCTGGAGCGAGCAGCACGATTACCTTGCGTGCTCATCAGAAGCGCGTGGTGTGGCGGATTATTGCCTCAGGGCGCACCTACATGGCCCATGCTGTAGGGGCAGGAAAAACCTTTTCCATGGCGGCTGCCGTGATGGAGCAGAAACGCCTTGGACTGATCAGTAAGGCCGTTATCGTGGTTCCCGGCCACTGCCTTGCACAGATGGCGCGTGAATTTCTCATGCTCTATCCCACGGCGAGAATTCTCGTGGCGGACGAGACAAATTTCGTCAAAGCAAAACGTCAGCGTTTTATTGCCCGCGCAGCAACCGAAAACTGGGATGCGATCATCATAACCCATGACGCTTTCAAGTTTATTCCAGTTGAGGCGGGGTTTGAACGGGAGATGATTGAAGACCAGATTGCGTCATATGAGGCCATTCTGTCTGGCCTGGATGGCGATGACCGCATCTCCCGCAAGCGCATTGAACGCATGAAAGAAGGGATGGAGTCAAAACTGGAAGGATTGGCCGCCCAGAAAGATGATCTCCTTCATATGGGCGAAATGGGCATTGACCAGATCCTTGTCGATGAAGCCCAGCTCTTTCGGAAACTGTCCTACGCCACCAATCAGTCTGATCTGCGAGGTGTCGATCCCAATGGCTCTCAGCGTGCATGGGATCTGTTCGTGAAAACCCGTTACCTCGCGAAGACGGATCCAACACGTCCGCTGATTATGGCTTCAGGTTCGCCGATTACGAATACGATTGCCGAATTGTGGAATGTCGGGCGGTATATGGATCTGGATGCTCTTGTTGCGCGCAATCTGCATGAATTTGATGCGTGGGCCGCCAACTTTGGAGAAACACGCACCGAACTGGAGCTTCAGCCCAACGGTCTCTACAAACCGGTCACACGCTTTACCGAATTCGTCAATGTGGCCGATCTGATGGCCATGTATCGTGACTTTGCGGACGTCGTTCAGTCAGACGAGTTGGCACGATATGTCAAACTGCCCTCTGTTAAGGGCGGCAATAGACAGATTGTGGTGGCCGAAAGCACAGAAGACTTTCGGGCATTCCAGCAGACCCTTGCAGAACGGATGCGCGCGATTGAAGCCCGTTCAGGTCGTCCTCAGAAGGGGGACGACATCATTCTGAGTGTGATGAATGATGCCCGGCATGGCGCGATCGATCTGCGGTTTATCGCACCATGGGCGGATGATGACCCACATTCCAAGCTGAATGTGATGATCCGGAAGGTGTTTGAAATCTGGCAGGAAACATCTGCCAGTCGCTACACCAACCCCGAAACGGGCAGGGCCTATGATTTGCCGGGAGCGGTGCAGATGATCTTCTCCGATCTCGGCACGCAGGCCTCCCAGAGCAAGCGTGGGTTCTCGGCTTATAACTGGATCAGGTCAGAGCTGATCCGCATGGGGGTCCCGGCCGAGCAGATTGCCTTCATGCAGGATTACGACAAGGCGGCAGCCAAGCTGCGTCTGTTTGGTGATCTCAATGCAGGCCGCAAGCGTATCCTGATCGGTTCAACAGCCACAATGGGAACAGGGGTCAATGCCCAGCAGCGCCTGAAAGCCCTGCATCATCTCGACGTGCCCTGGCTTGTTGCCGATATCATGCAACGTGAAGGTCGGATTGTGCGTCAGGGCAACCAGCACGATGAAGTGGAAATCTACGCTTACGCCCAGCAGGGATCTGTAGACGCCACCAACTGGCAGCTGCTTGAACGCAAGATGCGTTTTATCGGTCTTGCGATGTCGGGAGATCGAACCATTCGCCGGATTGAGGATGTGGGCGGTGAAGGCAACCAGTTTGCAATGGCCAAGGCGCTGGCATCAGGTGACATGCGTCTGATACAGAAGGCTGGCCTGGAAGCCGATATTGCGCGTCTTGAGCGTTTGCAGGCCGCGCATTTCGATGATCAGTTCAATGTGCGTCGCCAGATCCAGAGAGCTGAACGCGACATCCAGACAGCGCAGACACGCATTCCGAAAATTGAGGCGGCAATAGGCCAGCGTGTGTCCACGAAAGGGGAGGCGTTTGCGCTGCACCGTGACACCACGGTGGTTGAGAGCCGTGAAAAAGCTGGGGCATGGATACTGTCGCAGGCGCGGCTTGCTGAACGGGAAGGCCGGACCGGGCAGTGGAGCATGGGTCGGATCGCCGGATTTGAAGTGATGTGCGAAGCTCATGAACAGCAGTTCAGAACGTCCGACAAGAGAAAACCAGAAGTAGTCTCCTCCATCTATCTGGATACACCTGCAGGAGAAATCGAGGTCGAGACGGATCGTGAGACCAAGCCTCTGGGACTGATTTCACGGATTGAGCACGCAGCCTTACGTCTGGACAGCGATCTGGCTGAAGCACGTCGCAGTCTGGATGAGGCACAGCGCCGACTGCCAGCTTATCGCGCACGCGAAGGACTGCCTTTTGCGGAAGCCGCGGACCTCAAAGCCAAATGTGCTGAGCTGTACGCACTGGATGCCGAGCTGGAAGCAGAAGGCAAGGAAGAGGGAACCGCACTGAAATTGGCCTCAGCCAATGATGATGCTGCTTCTGACGTTGGAGAGAAAATAGAGGAGATGGCCTGAGAAAAAAGGAAAACAGAAATCCGAAAAGGGAAGGGCGGGCCACAGGCCGCCCACCCGCCGCAAGGGTACGCCCCGTTCCGGGGCCTCGCTGACGCTCGCCCTTGCCCCGTGTGCGCGTCTGCGGCGGTGCCGAAGGTATGAGGTCAGAAAATTACACCTCATGACCCTGAAAGTGAGGAGCGTATCATGACGGAACTTCGCCGCGTCGATCCCAGAACACTCGTACCAAACCCGAACAATCCACGTAAGACCCAGCCAGATGCTCGTGCGGAACATCAGCTTGCGCTGAATATCAAGACAGTGGGCCTGATTCATGCGCCCTGCGTGCGGGAACTTGAGGATGGTCGGTTGATGATTGTCGCTGGTCACAGACGGGTGCGGGCCTGTATTGCTGCGAAACTGGACGAAATTGACGTGCATGTCCGTTCTGGTGATGAAAAAAGCGATACGATGGCCGCTGTTGCCGAGAACGTCGTGCGTGCCGACATGACGGAATCCGAACAATGGCGTGGTGTGCTGGATATGCGCGAGAAGGGCGCTACTGATACAGAAATCTGTCGGGCTTTTATGGTCACACCAGCCTATCTCCGTGGCCTGATGCTGTTATCCCAGATTCATCCGCCCATTATTGCGGCAATAGATGGTGGGATTGGCCCTTCCTATACGGAACGGAACGCAATTGCGCGCACGCCGCTGGAGCGCCAACGCGATGTCTGGGCAGAGATCTGGGCCGAAAGTGCGGATGAGGGTGTCGATCCAACTGATTATGAAATGAGCAGGGAAGAGTTTGCGCACTTCGACTGGGAAGATTTTGTCCGCTATCTCGATCAGGTCGAGTTATATGCCCGTGATTTTGAATTTGATGATGAGACGGCACAAGAGGCGGGCGTGGTCTGGGAAGAGGATCTGTTCGGGCAGGGTGGGCAGGACAATCGTTACTGCACCCAGTTCGCGGCGATCTTCAAGGCACAGCAGATATGGGCCGAAAAAAAGAAACCTGAAGGCTGCGTCTTCATTCCGGCCAACGAGTATGGAGAAGGGATTGTTCCCGAGGGACACCGGAGTGTTGGGTCATGGGAAATGGAGCAGGCAGATGATATCTCGACGATCTTATGTGGACGGCCGTTTAAGCGCAATACCTCACATTGTTCTCCCGATGTCATTTCTAAAACGTATTATTCTACCGGCTGGATGATGAATACCGATTTAACGTGAAGACCCGGTCAGATGCGCTCTTATGTCCGGCCTGTTTATGCGACTTTATGCGCTGGCCATCATGGGTGTGCGCTCACGTGTCAGGCACCAATCTGGTATCACGTGCTCAGGGGCACAGACGGTCGAACGGTATGGCCTGAACTGTTGCTGAATGACTGTCTTCCCATCACGTCGGTTCGTACATACTGCCGGATCTACCGGAGCAAGCTCCGGTGTCCATCGTTCTGCTGGTGCAGGTCAGCCTGCTGAAACACTGACACCAGCCGGACGATAGATCTCTTTACGTGACAACAACGCCCAGATGATACGAGCCATTTTATTGGCAAGTGCAACTGTTGCCAGACGCCTTGGACGACGCGCCATGAGTTCGCATAGCCACTGACCCGCAGCGCTATCCCACTTATGGGCACGATGAAGCATGGCCGTCGCACCAAGAACCAGCAACGTTCTTATCTGCCGATTGCCCGTTTTGGTAATCCTTCCCAGACGGGTTTTACCGCCGGTAGAATGCTGACGAGGCACAAGCCCCAGCCAGGCGGCAAAATGGCGCGCAGAGGCGAAAGAGCCAATATCCGCGACCGAGGCGACAATCAGAGAAGCCGTTATGGGACCGACCCCAGGGATGGTCATCAACCGACGCGCATCGTCATCGCTTTTTGCACGCGCCCGGATCTGCACTTCCAAAGCATCAATGCTCTGAGCGACCTTTTCATAATGCTCAAATAACAACATGGCACTCTGCTTCATGGCAGCAGGCAGGTCGGCTGATGTCTCTATTTTTGCCATCAGTTCTGGCAGATGGCGTGTGCCCAGAGGGGCTATCAGCCCGAACTCGGAAGCAAGAGCCCGTAACGCATTACTCAGCATGGTCTGCTGTTTGACCAGAAGAGCGCGGGCAGAATGCAGTGACAAGACACCTTGCTGCTCTTCGCTCTTGATCGGAACACACATCGTATCAGGATGAGTCGCCGCCATGCAGATCGCAGCCGCATCAACAGCGTCATTTTTCTTGCCTTTTTTGACAAATGATTTGACCCGATCAGGAGGAACCAGTCTGACATCATGACCAATCCTGCTGATCACCCGTGCCCAGTAATGAGCTGACCCGCAGGCTTCCAGAACAACTTCACATGGGTCAAGTTTTGCAAAAAATGCTGAAACTTCACTGCGACCAAGCTTGCGCTTGAAAACGCACTTTCCAATTGCGTCAGCCCCATGAGCCTGAAAAACGGATTTGGCAATATCAAGGCCAATTATGCTAGCTTTCATACGGGCGGTCTCCTCCTGATGGTCAGTGAACCTCCATCATGGCACATTGATGCCGCAGGGAGGCCGTCCACCCCATCTGGTAGTCTGCCCAAGCCGTCCTGGCTTGCAAAACCCGAGGCACTCTGGTCGCCGTGGAAATTGCAGGGTGAGGAACTGGTTGAAGGCAAGCAGGATGCGCTGCGCCTGACTCTGGACGATCAGGACCGGGCGGGGATTGATATCGTCAGTGACGGCGAACAGACGCGTCAGCATTTCGTCACGACATTTATCGAGCACCTCAGCGGTGTCGACTTTGAAAACCGTCAGACGGTTAAAATTCGCAACCGGTACGATGCGAGTGTGCCATCAGTTGTTGGCACTGTGACGCGCGAGATGCCGGTCTTTGTTGAGGATGCGAAATTTTTACGCACACTGACGAAGAAACCGATCAAATGGGCGTTGCCTGGTCCCATGACCATGATCGACACGCTTTATGACATTCACTACAAAAGCCGCGAAAAACTGGCGTGGGAATTTGCCAAGATCCTCAATCAGGAAGCGAGAGAGCTGGAAGCGGCTGGCGTCGATATCATCCAGTTCGATGAGCCGGCATTTAATGTTTTCTTTGATGAGGTGAATGATTGGGGTATCGCCGCATTGGAAAGAGCCATTGAAGGGCTGAAATGCGAAACCGCAGTCCATATCTGCTACGGCTATGGCATCAAAGCCAATATCGACTGGAAAAATGCTCTTGGGGAAGAGTGGCGTCAATATGAAGAGATTTTTCCCAAGCTGCAAAAATCTAATATCGATCTGATTTCACTGGAGTGTCAGAATTCCCGCGTCCCCATGGATCTGATCGAACTCATTAGTGGAAAAAAAGTGATGGTTGGCGCCATTGATGTGGCCACCAAAACCATCGAGACGCCCGAAAAAGTCGCTGATATTTTGCGCAAGGCACTCAAGTTTATCGATGCCGACAAACTTTATCCCTGCACCAATTGTGGGATGGCGCCTTTGCCGCGTGACGTGGCGCGAGGCAAGCTCAACGCTCTGGGTGCTGGTGCGGAAATCTTACGCAAGGAACTCTCGGTTTAGGAGGCTATCGGATTAGAACCGTGGCAGTTGAGGGTATGACTTTATAAAATGAATGGAAATAGTATGTTTGTACGATTATATGTCGTTTGCGCATTTATTGAGGCAAGGCATGGGTGTTCTTGAACGCAGTCATCTGACGATCATTCAGGAAGTTGCCCGCGAAGGTTCGCTGACCGCTGCCGCGGTCAGACTGAATCTCACCCAGCCTGCGCTCAGTCATGCCATCCGCAAGATTGAAAACCTGTTGGAAGTAAAGATCTGGCGGCGTGAGGGGCGGTCTCTTGTGCTCACCCAAGCGGGTGAGTGGCTATTATCACTTGCCAACAGACTGCTCCCTCAATTTGAACTGGCGGAAAACAGGCTGCAACAGTTCGCCAATGGCGAACGAGGAACACTCCGCGTCGGCATGGAGTGCCATCCCTGCTATCAGTGGCTCCTGAAGGTGGTTTCTCCCTATTTAGAGAGATGGCCGAAAGTCGATGTTGACGTGCGGCAGAAATTCCAATTCGGCGGTATTGGGGCGCTGTTCAGCAATGAGATTGATATTCTGGTGACGCCTGACCCGCTTTATAAACCAGGTCTGATATTCACGCCGGTTTTTGACTATGAACTCGTACTGGTTGTTGGCCCCGAACATCCTTTGCGAGGCGCGAAGTTCGTCGTGCCGGAACAGCTTGCTGGCGAGACATTGATTACGTACCCCGTTCCACCCGAGCGACTTGATATCTATACGCAATTTCTGCAACCAGCGGGTTTCGGCCCACGACAGCAGAAGCAGATCGAGACAACGGATATCATGCTGGTGATGGTGGCTCATGGTCGGGGTATTGCAGCTCTTCCACGTTGGCTTGTGGAAGAGTATCGCTCCCGGTTTGAACTTCACCCGGTCAAGCTTGGTAAAAAGGGTATTGCAAAACAGATATTTCTTGGCCGTCGGGAAACTGACGAAGAGATCCAATATCTGCGGGATTTTATCGAATGCGCTGGCTCACCTTCTTCGGCGTGTCGTCAGTTAAGCCCTGAGAGTGGCACGTGAAGGTTGTACTTTGTGTCTGCGTGTGCTGACTGTTTTCCCATTTTTTGGGGAGACAGACAGATGCGGCGCTATAGTTTACGCGATGACCAGTGGGAGCGGATAAAGGATCTTCTTCCTGGTCGAGAAGGCTATGTCGGCGGCACTGCGGTGAACAACCGTCTGTTCGTGGAGGCGGTGCTGTATCGCTATCGCGCGGGTATTCCATGGCGCGACCTTCCTGCCCGTTTCGGTGACTGGAAAAACGTGCACCGGCGTCTGCGCCGCTGGTGTGAAAGCGGCGTCATCGAACGGATATTTCGTTATCTGGCCGCTGATTACGACAACGAATACATGATGATCGACAGCACAATTGTCCGAGCGCATCAGCATAGTGCCGGAGCTCTCAAAAAAGGGGCACGGATCAGGCCATCGGACGATCACGAGGCGGGCTAACTACAAAGATCCATGCCATCTGCGACGCTCTGGGCAATCCAGTGGAACTCGGCATCACACCGGGACAGGATGCCGATATCACCCAGGCAGAACCACTTCTGGAAAACATCGAACCGGATGCTTTCCTTGCTGACAAGGCGTATGACGCGGACAGGTTGATCGATCGGCTGATACAGCGCGGGATTACCCCGGTCATCCCGCCAAAACGCAACAGAACGACACGACGGAAAACCGATTTTTCTCTCTATCGCGAACGGAACCTTGTTGAGAGGTTCTTCAATAAACTCAAGCAGTTTCGCGCTATCGCAACCCGCTACGATAAACTGAAATCGACCTTCCTCGCAGCCGTGCAGTTCGCCTCAATCATCATCCTGCTTAACTGACGACACGCCGTTGAACTATTTGAGGATATTTTTTTATCTTCTTCTTTTGCCATGTCCGGCTTGTCTATTCTCTTCCCGATAACCGACATTCCGTTCTCCCCCCAAAGCAGCTGCTTTAATCAGCGGCAAGTATACCACTTTGTCAACGAGCGGCAGGGAGCAGCTCGCTAACCAACGATGGACGTTTATCCAACATTGCCAACAAGACCTGAGCTGGCCCGGTTGGCTGACGACGACCATGTTCCCAGTTCAGAAGGGTTCCCTTGGCGACACCGATGCTCTTGGCAAACTGTGCCTGGGACAGTCCCGTTCGGGTTCTGATGGCCGCAACATTCACAGACAGCACACGTACCTTATGGGTAACGCTGTTTTGTACCTGTGCTTCAGAATATGCGAGAGCCTCATTTAACCCCTGCAGAATGCTATCATAAGTGCTCATGATGGTTCTCCATATTTCGCAATTAGTGTCTTACTCAAGTCTACCAGAGCAGCCTGTTCGGATCGGGAAAGATTATCTTTTTCGTTCTTGGCAAAGACAGTCAGTAGAAACAAAGGCATATGTCTCCCACCAAAGACATAAAGAGTTCTATACCCTCCCCTTTTTCCGCTACCTTCGCGTGCAAAACGAATCTTTCGCAGGCCGCCCCCTAGTGACACTCCAGAGTCTGGCATAGCCGCGAGCGTGTTAATCAGAGCCATACGATCGTCGTCTGACATCAGGGCTTTTGCCCGTTTTATGAATTCAGGCAGTTCAACAACGGTCTGCAACTTTGACATTTTCAGTAAGCTATGTGTCAATGGCTTATATGTCAAGGACGCATGAATTAGAAGGTTGAAGCTAATAATATTTGCTTACCCAGACAGCAGTCCAGCAACTTAGTTATATACCAAAAATCAGGAGTTTTCTGACGTAAAATCTACGTACGTTTCTACCATTTGTCGCAAGTAGGCGGGCGCACGGAAAAGAAAGGGGTTTTTCGGGAACCACAAGGTAGTAATAAATTCCCTTGCCGCACGGAAACGCCCGCAACGATGCCGACAGACCCAGACATTCCGCTGTCGCCCTCATGTCGGTCGTAAAGAGAGTCGCTCAAGGTTTTGGTAAGCGGACACCCTGTGCCGGTGACGCAAGCCAGGCCGCCAGTTGCCGGACCATGGATCGCGCAACGCGGCCCGCCCCTAGGAGGGTTGCGGATGCGGGGCCGCACCAGGAGCCATAACCCAGCAGCCAGAGACGTGGCTCCCTGACGGCCTGCTGCCCGTTAACGCGGATCAGCCCGTCCGGCTCGATCACGTCGAGCGGCGCAAACATAGAGAGCGCGGGCCTGAAGCCCGTACACCAGATGATCGCGTCAATGGCTTCTTCTCGCCCGTCGGGCCAGACGACGCCCGTCGCCGTCATGCGTACAAACTGGCGCACCGCGTGGAGCACGCCCCGCTCCCGGGCGGCTCGCACGGGCGGCACCATGACGATGTCGCCAAAACCGCCGGTGGGCATGGCCGACGGGCCGCCGAGAACGCGAGCGGTCGCCCGCTCGAACAGCACCCGTCCGTCCACATCGTCAGGTAAGAAGACAGGATCGTGCTGCGTGACCCATGTTGCCTGGGCGACAAGGGACAGCTCCGCCATAATCTGCGCACCGGAGTTGCCCCCACCCACCACGAGCAGACGCTGACCGGCAAATGGTAGTGCGTTGCAGTAATGGGAGGAGTGGATTTGCGTTCTGACAAACAATTCGCGACCCGGATAATCGGGGATGAAGGGCGCAGACCATGTGCCGGTTGCGCCGATGACCGCGCGGCTTACGAAATCACCCACGCTGGTTCTGACATTCAGGAATTTCTGGTCAGTGCGTTCCACACGTCCGACCATTACGGGGCGGTGGATCGGCGGCGCATAGCGCGCCTCGTAGCGGTGCAGATAGTCAAGCACCTCGTCGCGGGTCGGGTAGCTGCCATCGGGCGTGTCGGGCATCGGCCAGCCGGGCAGCGAACTGTAGGACGCGGGTGAAAACAGATGCAGGGAATCCCAGCCATGCACCCATGCACCACCCGCCTGCGTCCCGTTGTCCAGAATGACGTAGGTCAGCCCGGTCCGGCGCAGGAAATACGAGGCGGCGAGCGCTGCCTGACCGCCGCCCACGATCACGACATCGAACTGTTCCGCCATTGCCCGGCTCACAGGCTTTCCGGGAGGCGGAATTCCGCCTTCCGTTCGCTATAGCGGTCCACGAGGTAGTCGGCCCGGTCGCGTAAAAGCCATGTGAACTTCATCAGTTCCTCCATGACATCTACCATCCGGTCATAGAGGGGGGACGGCTTCATGCGGTCATCGTCACCGAACTGCGTATAGGCCATTGGCACGCTGGACTGGTTGGGGATGGTGAACATCCGCATCCACCGGCCCAGAACCCGCAGGGCATTGACGGAATTGAAGCTTTGCGATCCGCCTGAGACCTGCATCACCGCCAGCGTGCGGCCCTGTGTCGGGCGGACCGCCCCTTCGGAGAGCGGCAGCCAGTCGATCTGGTTCTTGAACACGGCGGTAATGTTGCCGTGCCGTTCGGGGCTGCACCAGACCTGGCCTTCCGACCAGATCGAGAGATCCCGCAGTTCCTGCACTTTCGGGTGGGTTGCGGGCACGGAATCCGCTACCGGCAGGCCGGTCGGGTCGAACACCCGTGTCTCGGCCCCCAGCACCTTCAGGATGCGTTCTGCCTCAAGCACCAGCAACCGGCTGAAAGATCGGGGGCGTAAAGAGCCGAAGAGCAGAAGGATACGCGGCGGATGGTCCACACGCGGTTGCGGTTCCAGCCGCGCGAGATCGACCCGTTCAAGATATTCGGGGTGGAGGGCCGGCAAGTCAGGTTCGGTCATTGTGATATTGGTCCATTCGTGCATTACGAGTGGCTGATCCAGGGCAACCACAAGGACAGCGCCGCGAGTGTGACCAGCAGGACGGGCGGGGTGATCGCCAGTCCAACTTTCATATACTGCCCCCATGTGACCCGATGGTTCCTGGATGCCAGCACATGCAGCCACAGCAGTGTTGCGAGACTACCAATCGGCGTGAATTTTGGTCCGAGGTCGCAGCCGATGACGTTGGCATAGATCATCAGGTCGCGTGTCAGCGGCGTGATGTCGTGAGCCTGCTGGATCGCCAGCGCCCCGACCAGCACACTCGGCATATTGTTCATGATGGACGACAGAACAGCCGCCAGAAAGCCGGTGCCGATGGTGGCCGTGAACGTCCCTTGATGACCGAGCCAGACCAGTGCGGTCGCAAGATAGTCGGTCAGCCCGGCATTGCGCAGGCCATACACCACCAGATACATGCCCAGCGAGAAGATCACGATCTGCCACGGGGCGCCCCGCAGCACCTTACGAACAGGGATGACCCGACCATATCCGGCGACGAGCAACAGGATTCCGGCGGCCAGGCAGGCCACGACACAGACCGGGATATGAAACGGCGCTGTCAGGAAATAGGCCGCCAGAACGAGGACCAGCAGCGGAAATGCCGCCCGAAATACATGGTGGTCACGAATTGCCGCAGCGGGTGCTGGCAGTTCGGCGACGGGATAGGTCGCAGGCACCTGCCGCCGGTACCACAGCCAAAGCACAGCCAGCGTCGCGCCCAGCGCCACCAGATCGACGGGGACCATGATCGCGGCATAGCGATCAAACGCAATGCCAAAGAAATTGGCGCTGACGATGTTCACCAGGTTGGAAATGACAAGCGGCAGGCTGGTGGTATCCGCGACGAACCCAGTGGCGATAATAAAGGCCAGCGCCGCGCCATGGCTCAGGCGCAGTTGCGTCAGGATAGCGATGACAATGGGCGTCAGCAGCAGGGCCGCGCCGTCATTGGCGAAAACCGCTGCAATGGCCGCTCCCAGCACCACGATCAGCGGGAATAGCGTCCGGCCTCGCCCTTTGCCCCAGCGCACGACGTGCAGGGCGGCCCAATGGAAGAACCCGGCCTCATCCAGCAACAGCGAGATGACGATCAGCGCGATAAAGGTGAAGGTCGCGTCCCAGACGATGTGCCAGACGACGGGGATGTCGTGCCAGTGGATCACACCAGTTGCCAGAGCCACGGCGGCACCTGCCATTGCGCTCCAGCCGATACCCAGCCCCCGAGGCTGCCAGATGACAAAAACCAGCGTGGCAACGAAAATCAGAAGCGCCAGCATCAGATGATCCGCTTGCCGGATTCATCGACGATCTTCTCCCCGTCCTCTTTGACGAAAGCGCCTCTCTGCGGGTTAGGCAGGATGTCCAGAACCGTCTCGGACGGACGGCAGAGTGCCGCACCGAGGGGGGTGACGACGATCGGCCGGTTAATCAGGATCGGATGCGCCATCATGGCGTCGATCAGCGCATCATCGCTCAGGGCCGGATTATCGAGGCCGAGTTCGTGAAAGGGCGTGCCCTTTTCCCGCAGGACCGAGCGCACCGGAACGCCCATACGGGCGATCAGATCGACCAGTTCCGCACGACCGGGAGGCGTTTTCAGATATTCGATGGTCGTGGGCTCGATCCCGGCATTGCGGATCAGTGCCAGCACGTTGCGCGACGTGCCGCAGGCCGGGTTGTGGTAGATCATGATGGTCATGAGCAGGATTCCGGGGACGGACAGCAGGAGGACAGGCTCGCGACCAGGGGCGCGCAGAGTTCGGGACTGCCCGCGCAGCAGTCCGTGACGAGGAAGAGCATCAGGTCGCGCAGGCGCGGAAGACAGGCGCGATAGACGATCAGCCGGCTATGGCGTTGCGAGGTCAGCAGCCCGGCGCGGGTCAGGGTGGCGAGATGGGCCGAGATCGTGTTTTGCGGGACATCGAGATGCCGCGCGACGTCTCCGGCGGGTAGTCCGTCCGGTTCGTGGCGCACCAGCAGGCGGAAGATCTCCAGTCGCGTGGACTGCGACAGGGCGCTCAGAGCAGCGAGGGCGGATTCTGTATCCATATATCCTTTTTTGTGGATATGTTGTCGTAAGTCAAGCTATTTTATGTGAGAAAACAGAGATCACAACCGTCGGCTTCCTCAATTTTTCCGCTCAGACCAGACCTTCCGCCCTCCCCCCCATTGCTGACATCGAACGGATCTTTGTCACGATATAGGCCTGATAGGCCTGCGTGAAACGGGTGGCCTGTCACCTAATTAAGGAACTTCGACAAACCTCTCTTTCTCCGGGAGCCCATATCTACGTGCCATAAGTGGAATTTGAGAGCATTTGCAGGATCTTTTCCATATTCGCCGATAAGTTTTCTATCAATACGATCAGTGCGTGGACTTCGGCGGTTACCTTGTAACGGAAACCCACAATCCCGCCCTTCCTACTCGACCAGACGGCTAGAATAGGCCAAAATGCGGCTCTAATTTATTGTCATATTAAGGCTTTAGTTTCATGTCACGCGGTCGTCCACGTAAAAACCCTGATGCTGCCTCTGCTCCTAAGAAAACTACCAAAGCACGCAAGGCCAAGGCAGCGACCGCGACACTGGGCTTTGAACAGCAGATGTTTCTGGCGGCGGACAAGCTGCGCAAGAACCTTGAGCCTTCAGACTACAAACATGTGGCCCTTGGCCTGATCTTCCTGCGCTACATCTCCACTGCGTTTGAAGCCCGACATGCTGAACTGATGCTGGAAGACCCGGAAGCAGCGGAAGATCCTGACGAATATCTGGCCGAGAATATCTTCTGGGTGCCGGAGACGGCTCGATGGTCTCATCTCAAGGACAATGCCCGTTCGGCCAATATTGGCAAGATGATTGATGAGGCCATGCTGGCCATCGAGA
Organism: Acetobacter oryzifermentans; assembly: GCF_001628715.1. Taxonomy (NCBI): domain Bacteria; kingdom Pseudomonadati; phylum Pseudomonadota; class Alphaproteobacteria; order Acetobacterales; family Acetobacteraceae; genus Acetobacter; species Acetobacter oryzifermentans. The sequence goes on from NZ_CP011121.1 coordinate 75,949, forward strand.
AAGCCAACCCGGAACAGCTCAAAGGCGTGCTACCCAAGGATTACGGGCGCCCGGCCCTTGATACCGTCATGCTGGGTGAGCTGATCGACCTGATCTCCGATATCGGCATGGGCGATACGGACGACAAGGCGCGGGACGTGCTGGGCCGGGTGTATGAATACTTCCTTGGCGGGTTTGCCGGAGCCGAAGGGAAGCGTGGGGGTGAGTTCTACACGCCGTCCAGCGTGGTGCGCACGCTGGTTTCCATGCTCGAACCCTATAAGGGCCGGGTCTATGACCCCTGCTGTGGGTCTGGCGGCATGTTCGTGCAGTCCGAACGCTTTGTGGAAACCCATGGTGGCAAGCTGGGTGATATTGCCATTTATGGGCAGGAGAGCAACCACACCACTTGGCGTCTGGCCCGTATGAACCTTGCCGTGCGGGGTATTGGCGCGGACATTCGCTGGAACAATGAGGGCAGCTTTCTACGCGACGAGCTGAAAGACCTGCGCTTTGACTATATTCTGGCCAACCCGCCCTTTAACGTGTCGGACTGGTGGAATGCCTCGCTGGAGGAAGATCCGCGCTGGCAGTATGGCAAGCCGCCAGCGGGCAATGCCAACTATGCGTGGCTTCAGCATATTCTATGGCATCTGGCTCCCGATGGCACCGCTGGCGTGGTGCTGGCCAATGGCTCCATGTCCTCCAACCAGAATAGCGAGGGCGAAATCCGCCGCCGGATGGTGGAAGCAGACGTGGTGGACTGCATGGTGGCCCTACCAGGACAGCTTTTCTATTCCACCCAGATTCCGGCCTGTCTGTGGTTCCTGACCCGCACCAAGAACCCGAAAGGCTGGCGGGACCGACGCGGAGAAATCCTGTTCATTGATGCCCGCAAGCTGGGCAAGCTCGTTGACCGTACCCGCCGGGAACTGACGGATGAAGACGTAGCGCGCATTGCCGACACCTACCATGCATGGCGTGGGGAAAAGAATGCAGGGAAATACGAGGACATTCCGGGTTTCTGCAAATCCGCCACACTGGACGAGGTCGAGCAGCACGGCTTTGTGCTGACACCGGGCCGCTACGTGGGGGCAGAGGAAGCCGAGGAAGACAGTGTGCCATTCACTGAACGCTTCGCAGCCCTTGAAAAGACCCTGAAAGAACAGTTTGCGCAGGGTGACGCCCTGAACGCGAAAATTACCGCCTCCCTGAAGCTGATCGTGCAGAAGGAAAGCGTGTGATGCTCTATCTCACTCCACTGGAACGCGCTTTGAACCGCCTGAAGGAAGGCTGGACCCGCCACCTTGCCCACCCAGACGATGAGCAATTACGGGACGGCCTGATCCAGCGCTTCGAGTTTACCTATGAACTCAGCCACAAGACCCTGAAGCGCTTTCTGGAAACCAATTCAGCCTCCCCCGACGAATATGACCGCATGGGCTTTCCGGACATGATCCGCTCCGCCAATGAGGCTGGACTGCTCAAAAGCGCATGGCCCCAGTGGAGCGTGTTCCGCAAAATGCGTAACCTGACGAGCCATACTTACAACGAGGCCACAGCCAAACAGGTTGTGGCCACCATTCCAGACTTTATCGTAGAAGCGGAGTTTCTACTGGTCACGCTGAAAGAGCGCACAACGTGACAGGACTGATCGAGATCACGCCCGAAGAGCGGGCTATTGTGCTGCGGATACTGAATGAGATTGTGCCCGACCGTGAAGTGCGAGCTTTTGGTTCGCGTGTCACAGGCAAGGCCAAGCTTTTTTCTGATCTTGATCTAGCGATTATGGGTGATGAACCTTTGCTTTTGGAAACGCGAGCACGACTGGAGGAAGCTTTCTCGGAGTCAGAATTGCCGTGGAAAGTTGATGTATTGGATTGGGCTCTGGCGGATAAAATGTTCCAAGATATTATTATGAAAACAAGCTTGGTATTTCGTAAACAACAGAAAAGATTTTAGAAGAATTTTACAATGAGCAACTTAACGTATCATGAAAAATGGACGACCTGTCCTATATCCTACTTATGTGATGCTGATGGAAGCATCCAAACTGGTCCTTTATGGTACACAATTACACGCCTCTGATTATGTAACATCAGGCGTACCCTGCATTATGCCTCAAGATATCATTGATGGTAAAATTTCGACTGGAAAAATTTCTTATATTTCAGAAGAAAATGCCAATCGTCTTTCAAATTTTAGACTTGCGCAAAATGATATTATTTATCCTAGGCGTGGCGACATTACTAAGCACGCCCTAATCACTTCAAGAGAAAATGGATGGCTTTGCGGAACTGGTTGCTTAAGAATTAGCACTACAGTTGCATTTTGTGTCGTGAGTGAGCGCGGATAGCACTGGCCTGATGCGTTCGTCGAAAGACGGACCATCTGAGGATGTGAGAGACGGGTAGTCTGCGTTGTGCAAGTTTTACGACGAGGCGCCTGATCTCCTGAATGGACCAGCGGACAAGGACTGTCGTGTTCTGAGTTGTGTTTTTTTCGGTTTCAGTGAGTTTGCCTGGTAACGGACACTGGCCATGACGGCATAGGCCAGCATGACCAGAGAGACATGCCGATGCCAACCATGCCAGGAGCGGGTCTCGTTATGATCAAGACCAAATTCGTTTTTGGCCGTCTCGAACCCTTCTTCGATCCTCCAGCGCGTCCCTTCAACGTTCACCAGTTCCTGCGTGGTTGTCCCTTTCGGGCTCCAGGTCGTAAAATAGGCAAGGTCCCCGTCAGCGATGTTTCGGCGGATCAACAGGCCACGTGTCCATGGTCCGGCTATAGGGCAGTCAAATTCTTCAGCATCCAGATCAGCAAGCGGAAGATACGCCCAGTCATAAAGTCGCTCACCTTTTGTGCCGTGCCCCGCTGACAGACGACGCCAGGCCTGGTCTGGCAGTCCTGCTGCAATATCTTTCGCCTCTCCGGCAATCAGCGGTTCCGTTGCCCATGATCCGAACCAGTGATTGCCCTTGACCCCAAGCACATATCCAATTCCTGCCCGGCGAAGCGTGCGTTCTACGTCGCCCACGCCATACACGCTGTCTGCTGCAACCCAGCGGAACGGCACACCGGCCTCAATACTTCGCTCAATCATCATCGAGGCTAACGCCGGTTTGGTTGCAAACACCACGTCATCGGGAACGTGGGCCCGCTTCAGACGCTCAGGCTTTGATGTCCAGTCTTTCGGGAGATACAGGGCGCGGTCAATAAAGGCATGCCCCCGTTCCGAAACATAAGCGCCAAACACACCAATCTGGCAGTTCGTGATCTTGCCGGCAGATCCCGTATACTGCCGCCCCACACCGCAGGACGCCTGACCCTTCTTCAGAAAACCGGTCTCATCAATGACCAGCACGCCCTCTTCAGTGCCCAGATGCTCAATCACATAATCCCTGACGACGTCACGAAGGGCATCGGCATCCCAGTGCCCGCGTCCCAGAAGCGCCTGCTGCCGCCATGGACCAGGATCTCCTGCGGCTTCCGCTCGCATCCATCCCGTCTTGCGTGGTTCATTGCCAATCAAAACATCAAGAAAAGCACAGGCCGAATCTACGACACGTTTTTGCGTGAACAGCGGCGCCATCCGATCCTTGGCGGACCGAAGCGAGCGCGCCCATAATTCCAGCGTCTCTTCAACAGACGTACCGCCACTCATCATATCCTGAATCATGGTTACCCATAGATTCAGAACTCAACACAAAATGCAACTGTAGTGCTAAACGGCTTTTCACGGCTGCTTCGTCCTCAGAACCGCCAGTTACCGGAATTTTCGTACATCTGGAAAAGCTACCTACGGCGTGTCGTCAGTTAGGTGTTTAGTCCCGGGGTTTGATGGTGTGATATTTTCACGAGAGTGGAAGGAAGCATTATGGGACAGATACGTCATGGGAGCGCCACGACCACGCACGCCGTGCGAGCAGCAATACAGCGATCGCAGGCTTCGCTCGCGGCGCTGAGCGAGGAGTTCGGGATCAACCCGAAGACAGTGGCTAAATGGCGGAAGCGACAGAGTGTCGAAGATCAGAAGACAGGTCCTAAAGAGCCGCGCTCAACGGTCCTGTCCGAGACGGACGAAGCGATGATCGTGGCCTTTCGCCGGCATACGTTGCTGCCGCTGGATGACTGCCTTTATGCCCTGCAGGCCAGCATTCCCTATCTGACACGCTCGGCCCTGCATCGCTGCCTTCAGCGTCACGGGATTTCACGACTGCCGGACATGGAGGGGGACAAAGCCAAACGCCAGCGCTTCAAACGCTACCCGATCGGGTTCTTTCATCTCGACATAGCGGAAGTCCAGACCGCTGAAGGCAAGCTGTACCTCTTCGTTGCCATTGACCGGACAAGCAAATTCGCTGTCACACAACTGGTCGAGAAAGCTGATCGGAAGACGGCCTGGGAATTCCTCGAACATCTCCTGAGCATCATCCCTTACCGGATCCACACCATCCTGACCGACAATGGGATCCAGTTCGCTGACCAACCCCGTAATCGCAATACGGCCTGGTCGCGTCCCATGCGCTTCGACATGATCTGCGAAGCCCACGGGATCGAACATCGTCTGACGAAACCCAATCATCCCTGGACGAACGGTCAGGTTGAGCGGATGAACCGGACAATCAAGGAAGCAACCGTCAAACGCTTCCATTACGACAGTCATGAGCAGTTGAGAACACACCTCAACGACTTCATGGCAGCCTATAATTTTGGGCGAAGGCTCAAGACCCTCAGTGGCCTCACACCTTACGAATATGTCTGCAAAATATGGACTTCAGAGCCAGAAAGATTCATCATCAATCCAACCCATCAAACCCCGGGACCAAACACCTAATGTTCATCACAAATCATGATGGCAATCGTCATCAGCCTGCCTCTGAATAAAGCCGACATGTTGCGTAAGAGATGAAGTCCGTAATCCCATTTTAGCGCAACCAAACCCCATACAAAAAAGGGACCTCCACAATGGAAGCCCCTTTTTAGGTTGTCTGTTACGGCCTATGCGGCTTTCACACTATACGGTGCAGGCATCATCTTTGGAAAATCATCCAGAAATGTTGGCCACTTCCAATCATACAAATCAGAACGCTGCGTCGATATCCACTACATTGATGAGCTTGTGGTTGATGAACTCCTTAATGCCGAGGCCAATCAATTCACGGCCATAGCCTGAGTTTTTAATCCCACCAAAAGGTAGGTCTGCCTTGGGCGATAGTGGATGGTTAATCACCACCATACCGGTGCGGATGGCCCGTGCTACACGGGTGCCTCGGGCTTCATCCTTTGTGAATACGCTGCCGCCTAGACCGTAGGGCGAATCATTGGCAATGCGGATGGCGTCGGCCTCATCCTTCGCGCGGTAGATCTGGGTAACAGGTCCAAAAAATTCCCAATGGCGTGCAGGGTTTTTCTGATCCAGATTGGACATAAGCAACGGCTGGAAGAAAGCACCCTGTTCGGGAACTGGCGCCCCAATTACCTCAACTTTGGCACCAAGATCCATCGCCCGCGTGACCTGATCGCGCAAGTCATCAGCAGCAGCCTGAGATGACAACGGAGCCAGCGTGGTTTTGGGGTCCATCGGGTCACCTGCTTTGAGAGCTGCGACACCTTCTTTGTAAAGAGCAACGAACTGATCATAAATAGCATCAGCTACAATCAGGCGCTTTGCAGAAACACAAACTTGGCCAGCATTCCAGTGGCGACCGATGACCGCCCAACGCGCTGCTTTTTCAACGTCAGCATCATCAAGCACAATGAAAGCATCTGCTCCACCGAGTTCCATGGTGGCCTTCTTCAGTGCCTTGCCAGCAATACCAGCAATAACCGTGCCTGCGCCTTCTGACCCCGTGAGTGCGATACCGCATACGCGAGGGTCATTCAAAATCATGGCTGTGTGCGGGCGTGCTGCATACAGGTTGCGGAACAACCCTTTGGGCAGCCCGGCTTCTGCCATAAGTGTATCAAAGGCAGCAGCGCACTGCGGCAGGTTGGAAGCATGCTTGAGCAGCACGGCGTTACCAGCGGAAAGCTGCGGCGCAATAATACGCACGACCTGATAGAAGGGGAAGTTCCACGGCTCAATTGCCAGCACGATACCAAGCGGCTCATGCACCAGCATGGCTTTGCCTTCTGCCGGGTCTGCTACAGGCAACAATTCCGGCTTCAGAAGTGCTTCTGCATGTTTTGCATAGTATTCAAAAATTTCAGCAGAAAGAATAATTTCTGCTTTAGATTCTTCAAACAGCTTGCCCATTTCCAGCGTGCCCAAACGGGCATACTTATCAACATCACGACGCAGAATGGCAGCAGCGGCATTCATTACCTTTGCTCGCTCTGCAAAGGATGTATCGCGCCAAGCTTCGAAAGCAGCATGCGCCTCGGCCAATGCGGTCTGAACTTCCGCATCAGTAGCCTCTGGGAAAGTTGCAACAACTTCGTTAGTATAAGGATTGGTTGTGGCGTAAGCCATTTTTAAGTCTCGTTTCTCATTAATTTATTGGTTGCCGGGATAACGGGCTGTTCCCCTTCACCCCGGCGATAGCGACACTTCAGGTCAGGCAGCGGCTTCCAGAATTTTGCGGCTTACATCTAGGGTAACATCACCGTTTTCACCCAGATGCGTCATGCCATGATCTTCAAGCTGACCAACCAGATCGTTGATGCCTTCAGCACCAATCTCATAGGCAGACAGACGGGTTGGTACGCCCAAACCTTCGAAGAATTCCTCAGTTTTACGAATGGCAACATCAATCCGCTGATCTTCCGTACCATCGGTCAGGTTCCATACCCGCGTTGCATATTGCAGCAACTTGGCGCGCTTTTCGGCACGACGAACCTTGATTAACGCAGGGAATACGATGGCCAACGTGCGGGCATGATCAATGTGGTATTTTGCCGTAATTTCATGACCAATCATGTGCGTGCTCCAATCATGGGGCACACCCGCGCCGATCAAGCCATTCAGGGCAAGCGTTGCAACCCACATGAGGTTGGAGCGCAGATCATAATCATCTGGTGTCGCGACAATACGCGGCCCGATCTCAACCAGGCTGGACAGCAGCCCTTCTGAGAAGCGATCTTGCGCCATGCCATCGACCGGATAGGTCATGTACTGTTCCATCACATGGACAAAGGAATCCACCACCCCATTAATCACCTGCTTCATGGGCAAACTCATGGTGCGCATGGGGTCCAGCACAGAAAAACGCGGATAGACCAACGGGTTGGAGAACAACAACTTGTCACCCGTAGACTGGCGAGAAATAACGCTTAGGCAGTTCATTTCTGAACCCGTGGCAGGCAAGGTGACAACCGTGCCCAGCGGAAGCGCTTTTGTTGCGGCTTTACCCTTGCTGACAAGAATATCCCACGGCTCGCCTTCATACGGCACAGCAGCCGCGACAAACTTGGTGCCATCCATGACAGAGCCGCCACCAACAGCCAAAAGGAAGTCGAGCTTTTCCTCCCGCACCAGAGCCACGGCCTTCATAAGGGTTTCATATGTAGGGTTGGCTTCAATACCGCCAAACTCACGGAAAGTGCGGTTCCCCAGCGCTGCCCGAACTTCAGCCAACGTGCCACTACGTTCGGCACTTGCACCACCATAAAGCACAAGCACGCGGGCTTCAGGCGATAGCTGTTCATCAAGCCGAGCTATCATGCCTTTGCCAAACAGGATGCGTGTAGGGTTATAGAATTCAAAGTTCTGCATTGAGACACCTTATTAAGATCGGTCTTTATAGTAGACCGGTCGTCTATTTATTGCGCAAAGTAAAACGCTGTGCGCTTTCCCTGCTTTCTAGATTTCCAGAAGCCGTTTGGTTGCCTGCCATGCTTGGTCAAACGGCTGAGAACTGTGTGTAATTTTCACTATCAGGGTCGAACCCAGCCAGAGCTGGTAAAGTGAGGCCGCAAGCATTTCCGGCTCCTGCCGGTTGCCTATTGAGCCTTCTCCCTGCCCCGCCGTGATAAGTGCGCTAAGCCGGTCAATAACACTCCTGGTGCCACCTTCCAGAATGGCCCGCATCCGTTCCGAAAGATCGCAGACTTCCGCTGCAAGTTTAACAATCAGGCATTTATTCCCAATCTGCTTACTAAGATGCGTATCGCGCCAGAACTGACAGTAACGCGCTATTTTTTCGGCTGCATTACCATCTGCACTTTCAAAAAGATCATCCATTTTTACCAGATAATCTTCAATATAAGTTCTAAGAAGCTCTTCCCCAAATACTTCTTTTGATTCGAAGTAATGGTAGAAAGAGCCCTTGGGAACTCCCGCAACATCCAATATTTGTGTCAGACCAACAGCCGAAAAACCACGCTGGCCGATAAGCGGTTTAGCCGCTTTCAGGATGTGCTGCCGAGCAGCGTGATGTTTCTCTGCAATCTTCATAGGAGCTTATATATGGACGAATACATTGCCTGTCCATATAAAAAATAGACCGGTCTTCTATTTTTTATATTCCCTCCTTTCCCATGCCATACGTTAAGCAAAATAATAGGTAGCAAATAGATTATATAAGAATGGATGCCTGAAACTCATTTTGTGTCCGATTGTTCCGAACCGCCTCAACCCCAGCATTTTTCTACCAGTGCATGTATCTGTGCAGGTTACTGCCCCTTGACGTTCACTGTGCTGCGCTGTGCAATCAGCGCCATAACCTCGAACTCAAATATGGACATGCCCTACATGCAATATTACGGTGCGCCAGAAACGCAGGCACTTTTACCATTTCCTGCATTGGTGAACATGCTGCCCGCACAGTGCGCGATTACGCAAATGGTGGCATTACATGCCCGCCTCGTACCGTTGTTCCCACGCAAGATGGCAACGGCACGCTTATGTGCATGCCAACCGTGGCAGAGGATTTGATTGCCACCAAAATACTCACAATTTTTGGTAAAAATCCCGCACTCCATCTTCCCACCATTCAGGGCATGATTACATGCGCCGATGCACATGATGGACGCTTCCTTTTCAATCTGGATGGCCCCACTGTAACAATGCGCCGGACATCAGCCATGAGCATGCTGGGTATTCGCACATTTGCTTCTGATGCTGTAAAGCGGGTGTTGATTATTGGCACAGGCACCCAAGCCCTTGCGCATGTAGAGGCACTCTCAGCCCTGTATCCGGGCATTGAGGTTGTCATCCGTGGTCGCACTCCAGAACGGGCGGAGCATTTTTGTAAGAGCCCTTTTGGAAATTCACGGATGAGCGTTTCGGCGTAGCATGAGGCTTCCCATGGCGATGTGGATCATGGCCTCTGCGACGTCGATCCGCTGTTCGTAGTCCTTCACAAGGCGACGCCAGCGGATCATCCAACCGAAGGTCCGTTCCACAACCCACCGACGCGGCAGGATTTCAAACCCTTCTGTGAGATTTCCGCGTCGATGGCGCAATCGTCTGGAATTTATTACCGGGCGCGAAGAAATCGTCGCTTTTCTGAAGCGCAAATGGGAGCGCGAACAGGACTATCGACTCATCAAGGAACTCTGGACGTTTCAGGACAACCGGATCGCCGTGCGTTTTGCCTATGAATGGAAAGATCACGCCGAGCAGTGGTTCCGGTCGCATGGGAATGAGAACTGGGAGTTCGATGGAGCGGGATTGATGCGCTACCGTGCGGCATCGATCAACGATCAGCCTATTTCAGCCGATGATCGCCTGTTTCACTGGCCTGCAGGACGTCGTCCGGAGGATCATCCAGGACTTTCCGCGCTGGGACTTTAAGTATCCGATACCGGGAAACAGTTTTCGTAAGTCCCGGCGTGCTCGTATCGTAAGAGTCATTGTTGTGCTCAGAAAGGCTGTCAGGTTGGGACGACACATCAGTGCAACTGCTAAGCAGCTCTGCGGTCCATAACAGCCCGACAAAGCAGCTTTCTTAGACCGTATCGGATAACCAGTTGCCACCGTCTGATGTTCCTCAGTCGAAATCTCAGATCGGCTGGCGACTGGCCTTTGAAAAACGAAAACAGGGTTACGTCAGCTGTGATCCACCGGCACCGTCTGGCTCTGTCTGAGGCGGATCATGTCGTGATATTTCCGGTCATTGAGCAGCATTACCGATCTGAAATTACCGCATAACAGTAAAACTCTACCTCACAACGGATACTGATCGTATGATTATGTAGTGCAAAAGGCAGCCTGAAGCAGACCTTGATCACGCAGATACCATGCAACAGAAAATATCAACCCAATTTATCCGTCTGTATTTTATAAAATAAATCAGATAGTTATTGGAATAATCATAATCATAATACAAATATTAGGATACTACTGACTAATACGATATTCTGATACCTAAACTCTGTTCCGGCGACGCGACGGGAGACATGCACGGGGTTCAGGAAAACGTTCGCTCACAAGCCCGAGACCTGCATCAAGTTTTGTTTGCAGGAACCTTCCAAACTATCGACACCATCAGGCGTTTCTCCTGCATCTCTCCAGAACAGGACGACCTCCCATGAAAGCTTTGACCTGGCAGAAAAAGGGCAAGATTACCTGTGAAAGTGTGCGTGACCCGGAAATCATTGAGGGGCGGGATGTCATCATCAAGGTGACGGCCTGTGCCATCTGTGGTTCTGACCTGCACCTGATGGACGGCCTCATGCCGACCATGAAATGTGGTGACATTCTCGGGCACGAAACAATGGGGGAGGTTGTCGAAGTCGGAAAAGACAATAAGCGTCTCTCGGTTGGAGATCGTATCGTTGTACCGTTTACGATTTCCTGCGGCGAATGCAGACAATGCAAATGGGGTAACTGGAGCTGCTGTGAGCGCACAAATCCCAACAGGCGCCAGCAGGCCGAAACCTTTGGATACCCTCTAGCCGGCCTGTTTGGTTACTCACATATCACAGGTGGTTTTTCAGGCGGACAGGCCGAATACCTGCGTGTTCCCTATGCAGACGTCGGACCCATTATTGTCCCCGAAGGACTGGAGGACGAGCAGGTCCTTTTCCTGTCCGATATTTTCCCTACCGGCTACCAGGCTGCAGAAAACTGCGAGATCACTCCCGAATCCGAAAAAACCATTGCTGTCTGGGGATGTGGTCCGGTTGGACAGATGGCGATCCGCTCCTGCTTTCTGCTGGGAGCAAAGCGCGTCATTGCCATTGACGAAGTCCCGGAAAGACTGGCCATGGCACGGGCAGCAGGTGCGGAAACCATAGATTTCCGTACTCAGAACATCCAGGAAACTCTTGTCGAAATGACTGATGGACTTGGGCCAGATGCCGTTATCGAAGCCGTCGGTATGGAAGCACATGGCGCCGATACCATGATGCAAAAAGTCGGTTCAGCACTGCTTTCAGCGACAACACTCGAGAGGCCATTCGCTCTCAATCAGGCCATCCTCGGATGCCGCCCAGGCGGCATTCTTTCCATGCCTGGTGTCTATGCCGGTGCCCTTGGGCCAGTCATGATCGGTATCCTCATGAACAAGGGACTGACCCTGCGGACTGGGCAAACAAATACGCAGAAATATCTCAAGCCTCTGCTGGAACGCATCCAGAAAGGGGAAATCGATCCTTCTTTTGTCATCAGTCATCGGTCTTCAAACCTGGAAGACGGGCCAGCACTGTATGAAAAATTCAGGGACAAAAAAGATCGCTGCACCAAGGTCGTGTTTCGCCCGCATGGGTGAGGGCTGCTGAGGCTTGGACGCAGGCGACATTTGCCTCTCTGTAGATCCAAGAGGCAAATGTCGAATCTAAGCACAAATAATGTAGACAATCTTAGGGCCTGTTAGATCTTGAATTTCTTCCCATATTGTAGGGATGGAAGAAGGAGACAGAACAGGCACCTTTACGGACGAGACATGGGCGATCTGGGAACCTCTGATTGAGGAGGTTCGCCCGAGGGGCAAGACGCCGCCACATGATCTGCGGCGGACGATAGCAGCGATTTTCTGGCGTCATGAGAATGGCGCGAAATGGCGGAGTATCCCCGCTGAACTGGGTCCGTGGTGGCGGGCTGCGCAGCTTTTCATCCGCTGGGCGAAGCTCGGCGTATGGGAGCGGCTGCTCGCACTGGTTCAGGAACAACAGGGAGTGGCATTCGGAATGACTTTTCTGGATGGCACAAACATCAGGGCTCACCACAAAGCGGCGGGAGCCCAAAAAAAGGGGCCTCTTTCGAAGAGCGAGACCATCGTGAAGCACTTGGCCGCTCTCGCGGCGGCTATGGCACAAAAGTCTGCGTGATCGCTGATGGACATGGAAAAGCCTTCGGTTTTGCGCTGGCCCCTGGACAGGCTCATGAACTGCCTCTGGCACCAGCCATGCTCGACAGCCTTCCCGCCACTCCCCTGTGGGTAGTAGCGGACAAGGGCTACGCGTCGAACGCCATGCGTGAACGGATATGGGACATGGGAGCACGGCCAGCCATTCCTGCGAAACGACGCGATGGCCCGGTCGCCTGCCCCAAATGGGCCTATCGGTGTCGGCATCTCGTTGAGAACCTCTGGGCTCGCCTCAAGGAGTGGCGCGCTGTCGCAACCAGATATGAAAAAACAGCAACGTCGTTCCTCGCGGTCATCCACATCGCCTGCCGCAGCAGACTGGATCAAGCCCTAACAGGCCCTAATCTCTCATGAAATCTCGACACGACGTTCGGATAAAACGAGTTTACGATCTGCCTTCGGAAATAGATGGCGTTCGTGTTCTTGTGGATCGATTGTGGCCTCGAGGGTTGCACAAATCAGATGTTAAAATGGATTATTGGTTAAAGAATGCTGCTCCAAGCTCCGATCTTCGACACTGGTTTGATCATGACCCGGCTCACTGGGATGAATTCAAACTCAGGTATCGTCATGAGCTTTCTGAAGGAAATTCCGACATCAAAAAACTTGAGAACCTTATGAAAAAAGGGAGGATCACTCTTCTTTATGCTGCGCATGATCCGCTTCATAATCACGCTCTTGTTCTCCAGAAATTTCTGGATGAGCAGGACATATAGGTATTGACGCTAACGTATAAAAAGTATTCATCCGTTATCACGTTTTTAGGAATTATGTTCCATGCCGAATTTAAGTTTTGCTGAAACAGATCAAAAGAATTCTCCCATTATTTGTGACGATGCGATTGTCCGGGTCCATCGCTCAGGCATCATCGAGTTGTGGGATGACAACGCAGTTCAGATGTTTGGTTTTGCGGCGGAGGAAGCTATTGGGAAGTCACTTGATCTGATTATACCGGAAAAATTACGTGAACGGCACTGGAAAGGTTGGTCTTATGTCGTGGAGCAGGGAGTAACAGGTTTTAATTCAGATCGTACACTCACCGTGCCGGCTTTAAGACGGAATGGTTCGCAGATTGTTGTTGTATTCAATATGGATATCATAAGAAACCATAGTGGGAATATCGATGCGATAAAGGTTGTTTTTCGTGATATCAGGAAGCAGCCATGAAACCGTATCGTATTACGTCGGAGTTCAATGCGATAACTCTTCCCGCAGGTCTGCGTCAGCGTCATGCCACGAAGGCTGGCGTATGGGCAGTTATCCGTATTCTGGAAGGAACTGCGACGCTCGTGTACGTTGACACTGGAGAAGTCAGGCATCTGACACCTTGTGAACCAGGCCTTATCAAACCGGAGCAGGCGCATTACCTAAAATTATCTGGTTTGGTCCGGCTAAAACTGGAGTTTTACGATTCTGATCCAGTTCATTCTTTGTGAAGTATATGAACACTTACATCTGTAGCTGTAGGGCCGACCCTTTGTGAAATGCTATATGCCCAGTTTTCTGGCTGACAATCTCGTATTGAGGTTCCTGGCCTGACGCATGATGATGATACCCATTGACGAGAAATGGTGATGTGTGAATTTTCGTAATTTTACCTGTGACATAACCGGCTTCAGAGTTCCATGAAACAATGTCGCCAATTCTGAAGGTTTGTGAAGACATGGTAATTTTCCTTATGCAACCGAAGACACTGTAAAATGACCAAGGTTAAATGTAAGACGATTTATACGATTGGTCACTCTACGCATTCCCTTGACGAGTTTATAACACTTATTTGTCATTATCATATTACATTCGTGGCGGATGTTCGTGCGTTTCCGTATTCCAGGCGTAATCGGGATTACAATGGTAATGTCCTGTCTGAAGCGCTTGGGAAAGTAAACGTTATTTATCGTCATTTTCCGGAGTTAGGCGGGAGACGTCCGCGGTCTAGAACCGTTGCACCTACGATTAATGCATTCTGGCGTGTGCAAAGTTTTCATAATTATGCCGACTATGCTTTAAGCGATGAATTTCAGAAAGGTCTAGCAACTTTAATCGAAGCGAGCCGATATGAAACGGTTGTTTTAATGTGCGCAGAGGTTCTTTGGTGGCGGTGTCATCGGCGCATTATTTCAGATTATCTTCTTTCTAAAGGTTTGACGGTGATCCATATCCTGTCGTTGACGAACACGCAGGAAGGCGTTCTTACGCCTGGTGCTGTTGTCGAACCAACAGGTTGTTTAACGTATCCTCTTCCAGAGTCCGTATGTGTCCAAAATGATGAGAAGTCATAATAAAAATCAGAATATTCCATCGGAACCTGAAGAAATGTTCAGCGCTCTGAGACTCTTTGATGGTGTTTCAAAGCGTGAAAAACGCGTTCTTTTGTCATCTGTGAAAAAAACGATAAACCAAAAAATTTGTGGATTGTGTTTGATGGCATCATACACTTAAGGAGTCCGCATCCAGAAAAGAAAGAAAATATCACTGTTATGAGTATGATAACCGGTGACTTTCTTCTTCCTGCAGCGGTCGTAACACGACAACCTTATCTTCTGGAAGCTTATTGTGCCTCAGCAGCGACGATGCTTCAGATTGATGCAAATATTATAGACGTATTGTGTTCTTTTCATTCATCGTTCGCGCGTATTATGCTGGAATATGTTGCAAAACAATTTAGGAATAACATCAATCAGACGAGTTGTTATTATCATTGTAGTGGTTCACAGCGTTTGTTCTGTTATCTCGTGAAACTTTCCATTATACAGGACAATCGAAAAAAAGTCGTACTTCCGCATAGCAAATCTTTGGTGGCAGCCGAGCTTCGCATGACACCTGAAAATTTATCCCGTATTATAACACGGTTTCGTGGTGAAATTTTAGAAGTAAACGGTTCGGAAATAGTGATTTTAAATTATGCTCAGTTAATTAGTCTTTGCGGGCACATTATACCAACCGTTGATTGCTATAACCTATGAGCGCAATCGCGCAGCCCGATTGACATGATGCGCCATGGTTGGTCGACGAGCTGGAATTCCCGATGCGGCTTTCAGCAGGTTTGTTGTCACGACGATCGTGGGCATGGGCGTGCCGGAGAATTTCGCGATCGTTTCGCCCTGAACAGCCAGCAGTGCCGGAAGCACGAGAAATTCGCCCCAGTAGCGTAGGGAGGATCCATGCACGATCTGTGCCAGAACCATGAAGATTGTCATCACCATGACACCATAAGCTGGCGACCATAACAGCCGCATCAGGCCGGACAGGATGGCGGCAAGGAAAAAGACACCCAGCACACCCACCAGAAGCAGGCCATGGTGCCAGTTTCCGCTGATAAACGAGGCGCCCATATGCGTGGTATTGCCCGTCATCGCGCCTGCAAAGACACCGCCCAGATCGACGAAACTCAGGGCATCCACATAGCCTGCGACAAGCCCGAGAATGAGAACCCGCCGGGCGGAAATCGAGACCGGGAGAAGGGAGGAGGGCATTATTGCGACCGGGAAGCGATTGACGGATAGAGCCTGCGGGCGACCCGCTCCATGGTCAGACCCTGCACGATGATGGTGAACACCACGACACCATAGCAAACAGGCAGTAGCAGGTCGCGCAGGTCTCCGGGTGGTAGGCCAAGCGCCAGAGAAACCGAGATGCCGCCACGCAGGCCGCCCCATGTCAGGATACCGAGAACACGGCCCCGTTCCCACTGCCGGAGATGAACCGGCAGGGTGGAGAACAGCACGCTCAATGCCCGCACGGCAATAGACAGCGGGATCACAGCAAGCATCGCCAGCACCGTAAACAGATGCGGCGTGATCTCCAATATTTCAAAGCCAATGAGCATGAACAGGAGCACGTTCAGCACTTCGTCAATCAGCGTCCATGCAATGTCGAGTTCCTTGCGGGATACTTCATCGAAAACGGAATGGCTGTAACTGGTTCCGAAACATAGTCCGGCCACGACGACGGCAATCGCTCCGGACATCCCCAGCTGATTGGCGATGCTGAAGGTTCCGGTCGCCAGAGCCAGCGAGGTCAGCAGATCGATATGCGGGTCACGCTGCGCCTTGAGCACACGAAGCGCGATCCACCCGGTTATCGCTCCAAGAAGACCACCACCGAGCGCTTCGCGGCAGAAGCTCATGGCAATCTCAGAAGCGCCCACCCCTTGACTGTCTCCAGTCGCCAGCCCGATCGTCACACCGAAAATGACGACGCCCACGCCGTCATTGAACAGGCTCTCACCCGCAAAAACGGCCTGTATCGGTCCTGGCAGGCCGAGACGTTTCAGCATCCCCACGACTGAAACCGGGTCTGTCGGAGCGAGAATGGCGCCAAGTACGATGCACCATGTAAAGGGAACGGCATGGCCCAGCAGCGGGAAAACACACCACGCCGCGACCGCCAGAAACGCCACGGCCAGAACGGTTCCCAGAATGGAGAGAGCGGTCACAGACATCAGCTTTGCGCGCAGATGTCCGACATTCACCTGCATGGCTCCCGCAAAAAGCAGCAGCGAAAGGGCACCGTTCAGAAGTGCCGCAGGCAAATTGATGGCACCGAGCACGGATCGTGGGAGAGCCTGAAGATCATAGGCCGGGATCAGCGGGTTCAGGATCATGACCAACAGCGAGGTCAGCAATGAGAAGACCAGAACGCCAATCGTGACAGGAACACGCAATGTGTGGTGGTTGAGAATGCTGAAGCCTGCCGAGAAGGTCAGGAGCAGGGCAAGAAGACTGATTGTATCCATGGCCTCATCGCTGGCCGCCCTGGCGCCTCACGTCAAGAAAAACCGGGAATAGTCTGTTATTCGAGAAACTTAACCGGGCATTGAATGGCAAAAATGAGGGCGGGAGCTGACTTTCTACCAAGAAAGTAAATTCACTCCGTTCGCTTCGAAGCCAGTTCATAAATCTCATTATCGGCTCTCCGGCCAACGGCAATTACATAGATGACGATCCGTTCGTCGATGACCTGATAAACAAGGCGGTAACCATCTTTCAGAAGCTTGATCTTATAAAACCCTGATAGGTCGCGATGCAGTTCGTTTCCTGGAGAGTGAGGGTTCCAGATCAGCTTTTCCAGCTTCTTTTCAAATTTCTTACGCACGCTGCCGTCAAGAGCATCCCACTCTCTGAGTGCTCTGTCGTCGAATTCAAGACAATACTCTTTCATTCGCGATGACGGTTCTTAAGCTCTGCAAAAGTCATACGATGCTTTTGGGCAGGGTTTTTTAGGCGTTCGCGCACAATCTCGATAAGCTCCGCATCCTCGTCTGTGACAAGCCTCCGCTTGACGGGAGAGCGACCCGTTTCAGCAATATACGCGAGCGTATCGCGCAGTGCGTCAGAAAGTGAAATGCCTTGAGCCGACAACTTCTTAACTGCGGCTGCCTTCAGCGTTTCATCTACCCGGAATGTAACAGCAGACATACAAAGCCTCCTTGCGTGTATGCACATATGTATCACAGCTGTTGGTACAAATGAAGCGAAAGATGGTCGATGCTGATGTCTGCATTCGAGAAACCTGATCGGTTGCGGAAACGGCAGAAAAGAGGCGACAGCGGAATGTCTGGGTCTGTCGGCATCGTTGCGGGCGTTTCCGTGCGGCAAGGGAATTTATTACTATCTTCTGGTTTCCGAAAAAATGTCGAAAACCAGAAGATAATGATAATCAAAGTTATTATTTATCAGCGGCTTATGAATCCATTTAATCCGGATAATGTTCTACCTAGGTCATAAAAATCCACTTATTAATGATAAAAATAGCAGGCTAATTTCGTGAGAATTTAACTGCGTATTCTGGCAGAAGTTACGTCAGCAATGGGGGGGGGAAGCGGACATCTTTGCTCTTTGGGAACAATATCTGATACATACTGACGATCCCGGTAAATCCTTCGCCTGAGCCGGTTCTATGGCACGCCGCCAATCTGCGCATTTGAGGATTAACGCTAATCAGGCTCCTTTAACCACGCGGATCAGGCGTGGCTTATTGGTGATCGGATGGAAACATTATTGCGTTCAGAAGTTTTGTCTCACTTCAATTTTTTTCATGAGCTTTTCTCCAAGTTCCTTGGCACTATAAGGATCTTGGCCCGTAATCAGTTCTCTATCTTCTACTACGTTGCTTCTGCCGAGCATTTTAGTATGAACCTTGCCGCCAAGTCGTTTCAAAATACGCACCGGATAATCCGGCATATGGCCGCCTATATTGAAAAACGGAATATCTTCCGTCAGCCATTCAGCGGCCATGCTGACACAGGTCATATTGTAATCGGCATAGATCCATTTGCCATTCACTTGGGGAGCCGCTCCAAGTGCAGCAGATCCATGACAGATGGCGGACGTAATTTTATTGTTCTTATGAAAATGCAATAACAACTCACCGGTCTGGTCGTTGTATTCATCACTCACCAGCCAGTCCTTATGCAGAACATCTGTCATAGGAGCATGTCCCCCAGGGATAAAAACGACGTCGTAGCTATTCAGTCTGGTTTTGTCGGCAAGGATGTCAGACAGTTTCACCGGGTTTCCAACTCCCAGTTCCTGGAGAGTTGTCTCAAAGAAATTTCTGGCATGCTCCATCCTGCTTCTGGACAGTCCCCAATTTGTTATTCTGTAAGATGCCGGATCAATCACGCAGCCCTTTCCATCAGGGCTGACAAACTCCACGAGATGTCCGGCCCGAATCAAAGGTTCAATCGGCTCTACCAGTTCACCAAGAAAAATGCCGACATCATGCGTTCCCCCTCCTACAAGAGGGATCTTGGTCGCAGATGAGGTGTAAACGAGGATATGTGCGCGTTTCATTTGTTGTCCCGTCATACTGTATCAGTCTGCCGCAGTCGTGATCGAGAGGCTCCGCCACTTACGGTCATTTTCTGACAGGATTTCAGCAGCCTGCTTCGCATATTCAACAGCGTCCACACCGACGAGCAGTTCCGTCGGAGCATCCTCACGGTTCGCCAGATCGACAATCAGACTGGCGATCCTGGCCGGATCCGAACTCTGATGGCCTGAACTCTCACGTATCATCTTGGCAAACGCCCCGACTGTCTGTTCGTAGGGTGCACTGATTGGCGGGATTTTCATGGATGAGCCAGCCCAGTCGGTTCTGATTCCGCCCGGCTCAATCGTTGTGACTTTGACGCCAAGCGGTGCCATTTCCTGCGCCAGCGCAAGAGAGAAGCCCCGTACCGCGAATTTTGCCGCCTGATAGGCGCTCAGGCCGGGAGTTGCGATACGCGCGCCAATGGAGGCAATCTGGAAGATATGTCCATGCCCCTGTTCACGCAGGATTGGAAGAACGGCCTTGCTGACATAGGCCACTCCGAAAAAGTTTGTCTGGACCTGCTGCGTGAGGTCTTCAATCGTGATGTCTTCGACTGAGGCAATATTGGCGTAGCCTGCATTATTCACCACAACATCAATACGTCCGAAGTGTTCTTTCGCCCGCAGGACAGCGGCCTGCGCGGCTCTGGCGTCGGTAACGTCAAGGGCAAGAGGGAATACACGGTCGCCGTATTGCGCAACCATGGCATCAAGATCAGCCGGTTTGCGCGCTGTTGCAACGACGCTGTCACCTGCCGCCAAAGCCGCGTCTACGATGTCACGACCCAACCCGCGCGAACTGCCAGTCACAAACCAGATTTTAGACATTTTCCGATCCTTTCGATTGATTGCTCACTCATTTAATAAAGACAATTACACTTACGGCCTCACGCCGTTCCAAAAGACCTGAAAGCCGCTCTCCCGATACAGATCGATCTTCTCGGGATGGGCTGCGATACAGTCGAGCGTTACATCCGACATCGCTGTGATGAGCGCACCGACAAAGGCCGCAGATTCATCGTCGGCAGCATCCCGGCTGAGGTTATCTCGAATCATCGTGTTGATGTCTTGGAATGCGAGATTAACCGCATCACGAGTGTTTCGCGATATTCGGTCAGACACTGAAAGCTGCCGCATCGCCTTATGCTGCGTGGGATGCTCTGCTCCCCAGTTCACCAGCCTGTCCCAGCAGTGTCGGGTACGCTCGAAAACCCCGGCCCGCGACGGGTAATCTGTCATGATCGCTTCGGCCAGGGCAGATTTGATGCTCAAATAGAGTTGGTTGAGCAGGTCATCTTTCGTCGGAAAGTAAGTGAACAAGGTTCCGTCAGCGATGCCTGCGCGCTTTGCAATTTGAGATGTGGCAGCACTTGTACCTACGGTTGCCACCAATTCGGTTGCGGCGCGCAGAATGGCGGCACGTTTTTCTTCGCTTAAGGGTCTAGCCATCTCGATACGTTCTTATGAGTGAGTAGTCACTCGTCTATAGGACAAGCAGGCCGTAGTCAAGAAAAATGGCAAGAGCGGTAAAGGGATCCGAAATCCATGTCTGCTTCAAGATACGTCAATTCGGCCCCTGTTTGTCTCAAATGAGGCGAAAGCGGAGCGTCATCCGAGCGTGTGTCGGCATTTCTTTTCGTATTATGCTATGAGAACAAAAGGTAACATTTCTCAGGGACGCATGTTGTGCCGATCCGTCCAGAACTCAGGTGGCTTTACCCTCCCGATTGGCCACAGATCAGCCGACACGTAAGGTTTGAACGAGCGCAGGGACGGTGTCAGGTCTGTGGCCGTCCGCATGGCCAGCGGATCCGGGTGGTGGCCTCTGGTCTCTGGTTCGATGTAGGCACGGGAAACTGGCGGGACACCAAAGGGCGTAAGACTGGCGGTCCGGACCTCATTGACCTGATCGAGGCACGCGAAACCCGGGTGGTGTTGGCCGCTGCACATCTGGATCATGACCCGCGCAACAACCGGTTAAGCAATCTGCGTGCCCTCTGCCAGCGCTGCCATCTTGTGCACGATCGCGCTTGGCACGCCTTGCAACGGCGGCTTACCTGGAAATCCCGCTACGCGCTGGGGGACCTATTCGAGGGTCCATATCGTCCCGGCATTCTCGGTGTCGCCACCGCGCAGGCTGACGCAGGATCTGCGACGAACAGATGACTGTTTTGCATAGCTTTACAGCGGATGTGGAGGCCATGAGGCATGGTGAAGTCGGCATCTATCTGGTGGACAGGCTGGGAAATTAAATAATTTCGATCTGGACTTAAAATATGTTCTCAGAAGTCGAGCCTGATATGATAATTAGGGTAATATAGAGAAACGTCCAGGTGCCGCATGAAGGTCAGAACATCATGGGGTCAGTGCACATGCAAAGCTCTGTGTATACTGTTGAGGACACAGCGTGGACGATTGCAGTTCAGCGCAGTGATGTGTTGCGTCCCCTTTCTGAAAAACAGCGGTTATCCCTGTGTGAAGTAAACGAAGCTGCTCGGCTTCTTCAGATCAGCATTCCTCATGTTTACAGGTTGATCCGTAAACTACGTGCGGAACAAACAACTTCAGCCATGACTTTACAATCGCCCGGCCCCCGTAAAGGACGTAGGCGGCTACCCCCACATATCGAACAAATAATCGATCAGGCGATCGACAGATTTTTTATGAAACGAGAGCGACTGACGTTAAAACGGTTTTACGGACTGTTTGTTTTGGACTGTCGTGCTCATGGCCATGTTCCTCCATGCTTCAACACAGTGCTGTCCCGGATAAAAGCGCGTGATTTGAAAACTACAGTGCGTCGGCGGAATGGAAAGGCATGTGTTGAAGCTGGCTTTCATCAGTTTCAAGGAGGTCTCGAAGCAGAAAGGCCCTTGGATATCGTTCAGATTGACCATACCAAGGTTGATCTCATGCTAGTCGACGATGTTACTCGTGCGAGCATCGGTCGACCTTGGCTAACACTGGTGATGGATATTCATACGCGTATAGTTCTGGGGTTTCTTCTGTCCCTCGAAGCTCCCAGCACCACTTCAGTCGCGCTTGCCCTTACACAGGCGGTTCTCCCCAAAGATTCCTGGCGTGCGGAGCGTCTGATTGAAAACAGTTGGCCAACGTGTGGGCTTCCTCGTTGCATTCATGTCGATAACGGAGTGGAATTTCATAGCCGGGCTTTCGAGCGTGGTTGTGAACAACACGGCATTCAGATTGTTTATCGACCACCCGCAACTCCGCGCTATGGAGGTCACATAGAACGTCTGATGGGTACCCTGATGCGTCGCATTCAAGGGCTGCCTGGCACA
Source organism: Acetobacter oryzifermentans (assembly GCF_001628715.1). Taxonomy (NCBI): domain Bacteria; kingdom Pseudomonadati; phylum Pseudomonadota; class Alphaproteobacteria; order Acetobacterales; family Acetobacteraceae; genus Acetobacter; species Acetobacter oryzifermentans. The sequence continues at coordinate 98,302 of NZ_CP011121.1, forward strand.
ACATTCTCGAATGTTGTGGAGAAGGGGGATTACCGCTCTGAAGACCGGGCGTGCCTGTCGTTCCGGGAGTTCGAACGGATACTGGCGCTGGAAGTTCTCGGTCCATATCACAACGAGATCCATCGTGGTCTTGGTCAGCCTCCCATGACGAAATGGGCATCTGCCACAGAGACAACCACTGTTCGGCATCCCGCGAATACTAGGGCTTTTCTTCTCGACTTTCTTCCCTATGAGACACGGGTAATACGTCGTGATGGTGTCCGGTTATTCAATATTCAGTATCAGGATGGAGGACTTGCGCATCTGCTTGGGCGTCTGGATACGCGCCTGCGGGTGAAATATGATCCCCGTGACCTTTCAGCTGTTTATGTAGAACTGCCTGATGGCGACCATGTTCGCGTTCCCTACGCAGATTTACGCCGGGAGCCTATTACTCTGTGGGAACATCGTCATGCGGTTCGACGTCTAAAGGACGAGGGACGCCGCACCGTCGATGAAGCCTCGATTTTTGCCGCAATCAGGGAGCAGCGAGCCATCCTCAATGAAGCGTGCGGTCAGAGCCGCGAGGCACGAAGGAATTTTGTCCGTCGTGAAATCGCCCAGAGGTGCGCTGATAGCCCGTCAGAACCGAACCAAAGTCAATTTCCTGCTGGAAAAGCAGAAGACGATGCCGACCGCATCCCAATGCCGCCTCCAGGCGCTCATAGCGGTGTGGAGATCTGGTAATCATGTGCCGTGCAGAATGGTCGCATCTCCCGGAAGACGTGAGACTACTTGCTGCATTGGGGAACGAAGAAAGGATCCGGCACATCCGAGCCAAGCGTTGGGTGGATTACCCACACGCTGATCGTGTACTGAGGCGCCTCAACGAGATTTATGTCCAGCCACGTTCAGAGCGTATGGAAAATATGCTTCTGATCGGTCAGAGCGGTATGGGGAAAACGACACTCGTCCGAAAATTTGAACGCACTCACACTGTCAGGTTGGGGAACAACGGGACGTGCCGTCTACATCCCATCGTCGTCATGCTGATGCCACATGACCCAACAGGGCCTCGCTTTTTTTCGCAGCTGCTCAAAGCAATCGGCGTTCCTGCAATCGACAATTTCGAGACAACAGCACCACGTGAGTCAACGGTTCTGCGCGTGTTGACCGAGGTGCAGGCCAAAGTCATCGTCATTGACGAGTTGAATTCTGTTTTGGCAAGTACGGCCCGCCAGCAACGACTGTTTCTGCAATTGCTGCGCTGGTTGTCGAACGAATTGCGTGTCGCTCTGATAGGGATCGGTGTGCCGGAAACACGGCATGCTTTGCTGTCTGATGACCAGTTGCGAAACCGCTTTATGAATCTGGAACTACCAGTGTGGGAAAATGGTGACGATTTTAGTCATTTTGTAACACGATTGATCTGGAGCCTGCCTTTGCGAGAGCCATCTCCAGTTGACTCCCGGCGGTTAATGCAGATGCTCGTCGGGCGCACAGGAGGCATTACTCTGGGTACGTGCAAGGCGATTGAACGCGCAGCAATCAGAGCCATTCGTTCTGGCACCGAGCGTCTTGATTATCAGGCTTTTGAGCATGAAGATGTGTGGGATGGCATTGAAGCGCCTGTAATAATGGGAGGACATCGACGGAAATCCCGTCGTGGGTAAAGAGGGGGCACCGTCATCCCTTCCGCTCGTCCCATTTCCACACAGGGCAGAGGCATTTTCTTCATGGCTATCCAGACTGGCCGCCCGCTACGATCTCCGGGCTGACCATCTTGCTCGTCATGCCGGATATCCTCTCCGAGGAGCGGGGGAACTGGACTGCTACCTGTTACCTCAGGCAGACCGTAATCTTGCAGTCATGACCGGCCTGTCACGACGCTCAATCAGGGCAATGCGCTGTGGAATGCCACAAAGGCGTCTGTGGGTTCGAGATCATCACGTCTGGTGTCGGGAGTGTGTACGGGACGCTCTGCTAGAGGGAGATGAGCCCTGGGAGCGGCGATCATGGCGAACGGGAGCGACGGTGACCTGTGATCGTCATCGGCAGCTTCTGGAAGAAGTCTGTCCACAATGCGGAAAAACAGGCGCAGGATGTCTTTTCGTCAGTGAGAAAGGGCGCCTGCGGGCATTATGCGCTGTCAGAGGCGGCAAGATCAATTTGTGGGGGAAACCATCAGCAGTCCAGCTTCCCTGGGGACTGGCTGTGAACAGAACGACATTACGATGTTTGAATGCTCTGACGAGAGATCTCAATCGTAGTCTCGTGGGCCAGCCTCTTCGTACGCAATGGCGTGGTGTAAGTAGCGACCGACCGCTGACGACCATTGTTGAAGAATTGACGCTGATTATCCTGATCACGATCAATTATCTCCCCAGACCTCAGCCGCCATTATATTGGATGCAGGAGCAGTCTGATTGGAAAGCAGCGTTTCATTATACACCCGCCATGCTGCCTGTAGCACTGGCCGCTGGCATCCTCATGCTGGCTTCGATCCTATTGTCCGATGAGCAGTTTTTTGAAGAGCTTGTTTTCTGGGATCCTCTAGAATCCCAGATTCCGAATGAACCGCTCACGGCTGATAATTATGTGGTCTGGCTACACCCTAAGGTGAGGACATGGGGACGACAAATCGTCACGGCACCGTTTGGCCTGTAGCCGCTTGTACTTCTTTATCATCAATCAGTGGATTTTTATCATTATCTTCTGCATTTTTATCGCGAATAAGTGGTTTTTTCGGCGACAAAAACGGCAGTCAGCGGCGGATTATCATTATCTTCTGGTTTTCGACAACAGTGTCGAAATTCCTTAATTAAGTTAGTCAATACTCCGATATTTCAGCACGTTATTGATTCCCTTAATTAGGCGAATATTCCTTATTAAAGCGAAAAGTATCTTTAATTATGTTAAAGATTGCATCGACATTTTTGTAAGGGGACAGTCTGCTTTCGCCTCATGTCGGTCGTAAAGAGAGTCGCTCAAGGTTTTGGTAAGCGGACACCCTGTGCCGGTGACGCAAGCCAGGCCGCCAGTTGTCGGACCATGGATCGCGCGACACGGCCCGCCCCCAGCAGGGTGGCGCATGCGGGGCCGCACCAGGAGCCATAACCCAGCAGCCAGAGACGTGGCTCCCTGACGGCCTGCTGCCCGTTAACGCGGATCAACCCGTCCGGCTCGATCACGTCGAGCGGCGCAAACATAGAGAGCGCGGGCCTGAAGCCCGTACACCAGATGATCGCGTCAATGGCTTCTTCTCGCCCGTCGGGCCAGACGACGCCCGTCGCCGTCATGCGTACAAACTGGCGCACCGCGTGGAGCACGCCCCGCTCCCGGGCGGCTCGCACGGGCGGCACCATGACGATGTCGCCAAAACCGCCGGTGGGCATGGCCGACGGGCCGCCGAGAACGCGAGCGGTCGCCCGCTCGAACAGCACCCGTCCGTCCACATCGTCAGGTAAGAAGACAGGATCGTGCTGCGTGACCCATGTTGCCTGGGCGACAAGGGACAGCTCCGCCATAATCTGCGCACCGGAGTTGCCCCCACCCACCACGAGCAGACGCTGACCGGCAAATGGTAGTGCGTTGCAGTAATGGGAGGAGTGGATTTGCGTTCTGACAAACAATTCGCGACCCGGATAATCGGGGATGAAGGGCGCAGACCATGTGCCGGTTGCGCCGATGACCGCGCGGCTTACGAAATCACCCACGCTGGTTCTGACATTCAGGAATTTCTGGTCAGTGCGTTCCACACGTCCGACCATTACGGGGCGGTGGATCGGCGGCGCATAGCGCGCCTCGTAGCGGTGCAGATAGTCAAGCACCTCGTCGCGGGTCGGGTAGCTGCCATCGGGCGTGTCGGGCATCGGCCAGCCGGGCAGCGAACTGTAGGACGCGGGTGAAAACAGATGCAGGGAATCCCAGCCATGCACCCATGCACCACCCGCCTGCGTCCCGTTGTCCAGAATGACGTAGGTCAGCCCGGTCCGGCGCAGGAAATACGAGGCGGCGAGCGCTGCCTGACCGCCGCCCACGATCACGACATCGAACTGTTCCGCCATTGCCCGGCTCACAGGCTTTCCGGGAGGCGGAATTCCGCCTTCCGTTCGCTATAGCGGTCCACGAGGTAGTCGGCCCGGTCGCGTAAAAGCCATGTGAACTTCATCAGTTCCTCCATGACATCTACCATCCGGTCATAGAGGGGGGACTGAATTGCCCCGGGTTTTGTGGAGACGTTTTTTATCTGATTTAAGCGGCTAATGCATGTGATTTCTGTTGTGCATAAAAGCGTGCCTCAGCTTCTGCTGGCGGGATGTTTCCAATGGAGGACAGGAGCCGCCGATTATTGAACCAGTCGACCCATTTAAGTGTTGCCAGTTCAACAGCTTCCCTGTTTTTCCATGGCCCCTGCCGATAGATGAGTTCGGTTTTGTAAAGTCCGTTAATGGTCTCTGCCAAGGCGTTATCATAGGAATCCCCAACACTGCCGACAGAAGCAACGAGCCCCGCTTCAGCCAGTCTTTGCGTGTAACGAATGGACACATATTGACAGCCGCGGTCGGAATGGTGGGTCACTTTTCCCTCAGGCTGCCTCTGGCACAGAGCCTGCTCAAGGGCATCCAGTACGAAGTCGGTATGAGCCGTTGAGGAGACACGCCAACCCACAATAACCCGTGCAAAGACGTCAATGATGAAGGCCACATAAACAAAGCCCTGCCAAGTGGAAACATACGTGAAATCCGAAACCCACAGTCTGTTGGGGGCAGGAGCATGAAACTGGCGCTGCACCAGATCCTGCGGACACGGACGTTGCGGATCAGGCCGTGTGGTTCTGACCCCCTTGCCACGAATGACGCCTTTCAGCCCCATCCGGCGCATCAGCCGCTCTACCGTGCAGCGGGCGACATCCACGCCTTCACGTCTGAGCTGATGCCAGACCTTGCGCGCTCCATAGACGCAGAAATTATTATTCCACACTCTACGGATGTCATCGCACAGTTCTTTGTCTTTCTGGCTGCGCACACACGGATTTTTCTGTCTGGCAACAGTTGCATAATAGGCAGATGGTGCAATCGACAGAACCCTGCAGATTGACCCGACACCATATGTCTGCCGGTGCTCCTCAATGAAGCGTGTCATGGCTTGAAGATGCGGTCGAGCTCCGCCTGGGCAAAATATGCCGACGCCTTACGCAGGATTTCATTGGCCTGCCGCAATTCGCGGTTCTCTCGCTCCAGTTGCCTGATCTTCTCTCGATCAGGCAGGTCACTCACCGCAGGCGCATTGGCACGTTCATGCAGACGGGTCCATTTTGACAGCGTGTCAGGATGAATATCCAGCTTTGGCGCTATCATCATCACTGCAGACCACCGCGAAGGATGGTTCTTCTCTTCCTCCAGAACCATGCGGGCTGCACGGTCACGAAACTCAGGCGGAAAACGCTTCGATTTATTGCTCATGAATTCTTCTTACCTCACGGGTCTTTCTGTCTCCACAAAACCCGGGGCAATTCAAGTTGCCAGAGCCACGGCGGCACCTGCCATTGCGCTCCAGCCGATACCCAGCCCCCGAGGCTGCCAGATGACAAAAACCAGCGTGGCAACGAAAATCAGAAGCGCCAGCATCAGATGATCCGCTTGCCGGATTCATCGACGATCTTCTCCCCGTCCTCTTTGACGAAAGCGCCTCTCTGCGGGTTAGGCAGGATGTCCAGAACCGTCTCGGACGGACGGCAGAGTGCCGCACCGAGGGGGGTGACGACGATCGGCCGGTTAATCAGGATCGGATGCGCCATCATGGCGTCGATCAGCGCATCATCGCTCAGGGCCGGATTATCGAGGCCGAGTTCGTGAAAGGGCGTGCCCTTTTCCCGCAGGACCGAGCGCACCGGAACGCCCATACGGGCGATCAGATCGACCAGTTCCGCACGACCGGGAGGCGTTTTCAGATATTCGATGGTCGTGGGCTCGATCCCGGCATTGCGGATCAGTGCCAGCACGTTGCGCGACGTGCCGCAGGCCGGGTTGTGGTAGATCATGATGGTCATGAGCAGGATTCCGGGGACGGACAGCAGGAGGACAGGCTCGCGACCAGGGGCGCGCAGAGTTCGGGACTGCCCGCGCAGCAGTCCGTGACGAGGAAGAGCATCAGGTCGCGCAGGCGCGGAAGACAGGCGCGATAGACGATCAGCCGGCTATGGCGTTGCGAGGTCAGCAGCCCGGCGCGGGTCAGGGTGGCGAGATGGGCCGAGATCGTGTTTTGCGGGACATCGAGATGCCGCGCGACGTCTCCGGCGGGTAGTCCGTCCGGTTCGTGGCGCACCAGCAGGCGGAAGATCTCCAGCCGTGTGGACTGCGACAGGGCGCTCAGGGCAGCGAGGGCGGATTCTGTATCCATATATCCTTGTTTGTGGATATATTGTCGTAAGTCAAGCTATCCTATGTGAGGAAACGGAGATCACGACTGTCGGCTTCCTCAATTTTTCCGCTCAGACCAGACATTCCGCTTACTCCCTAAACTGTCTGTCGGCTCAGCAGAAACAGAGCAGACAGGCGGTAGTCGCCTACATGTCGGACATAAAAGTGGGTTGGCTCGCCTTTCGCATAGCGGACATAGTCCGCGCAGTCCCCCGCTATCACTTGGAGCCGAGAGTGGGGTGATCGTTATGGGAAATAACCAGCAAGAATACAGGCGCTTAGGTTGGCCGTAGCAAGACACGCCCGAAGCCACTGGGCAGGGAGTATAAATCATTTGGATCGGGCAACGATGCTTTCGGTTTTCGGCCTTGACACGATGATGTTCGGTGCGGGCGGCAATCCAGATTTTCTGGACAGCGTCAAGATTCATGAAGGCAATTCCGAACCCAACCAGATGGGGTGGACGGCCTCCCTGCGGCATCAATGTGCCATGATGGAGGTTCACTGACCATCAGGAGGAGACCGCCCGTATGAAAGCTAGCATAATTGGCCTTGATATTGCCAAATCCGTTTTTCAGGCTCATGGGGCTGACGCAATTGGAAAGTGCGTTTTCAAGCGCAAGCTTGGTCGCAGTGAAGTTTCAGCATTTTTTGCAAAACTTGACCCATGTGAAGTTGTTCTGGAAGCCTGCGGGTCAGCTCATTACTGGGCACGGGTGATCAGCAGGATTGGTCATGATGTCAGACTGGTTCCTCCTGATCGGGTCAAATCATTTGTCAAAAAAGGCAAGAAAAATGACGCTGTTGATGCGGCTGCGATCTGCATGGCGGCGACTCATCCTGATACGATGTGTGTTCCGATCAAGAGCGAAGAGCAGCAAGGTGTCTTGTCACTGCATTCTGCCCGCGCTCTTCTGGTCAAACAGCAGACCATGCTGAGTAATGCGTTACGGGCTCTTGCTTCCGAGTTCGGGCTGATAGCCCCTCTGGGCACACGCCATCTGCCAGAACTGATGGCAAAAATAGAGACATCAGCCGACCTGCCTGCTGCCATGAAGCAGAGTGCCATGTTGTTATTTGAGCATTATGAAAAGGTCGCTCAGAGCATTGATGCTTTGGAAGTGCAGATCCGGGCGCGTGCAAAAAGCGATGACGATGCGCGTCGGTTGATGACCATCCCTGGGGTCGGTCCCATAACGGCTTCTCTGATTGTCGCCTCGGTCGCGGATATTGGCTCTTTCGCCTCTGCGCGCCATTTTGCCGCCTGGCTGGGGCTTGTGCCTCGTCAGCATTCTACCGGCGGTAAAACCCGTCTGGGAAGGATTACCAAAACGGGCAATCGGCAGATAAGAACGTTGCTGGTTCTTGGTGCGACGGCCATGCTTCATCGTGCCCATAAGTGGGATAGCGCTGCGGGTCAGTGGCTATGCGAACTCATGGCGCGTCGTCCAAGGCGTCTGGCAACAGTTGCACTTGCCAATAAAATGGCTCGTATCATCTGGGCGTTGTTGTCACGTAAAGAGATCTATCGTCCGGCTGGTGTCAGTGTTTCAGCAGGCTGACCTGCACCAGCAGAACGATGGACACCGGAGCTTGCTCCGGTAGATCCGGCAGTATGTACGAACCGACGTGATGGGAAGACAGTCATTCAGCAACAGTTCAGGCCATACCGTTCGACCGTCTGTGCCCCTGAGCACGTGATACCAGATTGGTGCCTGACACGTGAGCGCACACCCATGATGGCCAGCGCATAAAGTCGCATAAACAGGCCGGACATAAGAGCGCATCTGACCGGGTCTTCACGTTAAATCGGTATTCATCATCCAGCCGGTAGAATAATACGTTTTAGAAATGACATCGGGAGAACAATGTGAGGTATTGCGCTTAAACGGCCGTCCACATAAGAAGGTCGAGCCAGACCGAATGGTGGCCGAGCGTGATACGGAAGCAGTTTTCATTCTGGGTTCTATTGGCATATCGGACATAATCTTCAAGTAGTTCTGTGCAGCAGTGGCCCATACCTGTCACTTGAACAAGGTTTCCGGAACTCCCGTTTCGTTTTCAGAAAAACTACCAAATTTGACAGCAAGAATAGGCAAAACAAACAGGTTAAGTATCATTGATGTCATGAGCCCTCCAAGAATGACAGCTGCCATAGGTCCTTCGATTTCCCGCCCAGGCGCATTCATATCAACAGCCAGAGGCGCCAGTCCAAGCGCCGTAACGAGCGATGTCATGAGTACGGGGACGACGCGGTCTCTGGCCCCCCGGAGCGCTGTTGTTACTCCCCATGTGAGATGTTCCCGCTCGACCAAAGTCTCAAAATGCGAAATCATCATCACCGAATTCCGAAGCGTAATCCCGAATAGAGTAACGAAGCCGACTGTTGCCCCAAGAGTTAGCGTTGTGCCGGAAACAATGATTGCCAGAATGCCGCCGACAAATGCGAAGGGAAGATTGACGAGTATCAGAGCGAGATTGCGCCATCCTTGTGTGATTATTGAGAGCAGAATCATGACCGCTATGGCAGCGAGCCCGGAATTTATAAACAGTTCCTTGCGTGATTGTGATTCAGCTTCCGCTGCGGATGTAAACTGAACGTAGGTTCCAAGAGGCAGTTTGATATTTTTTGCTATAGCCGTGCGTGCGTCCTGAACGAAAGATTGAGCTGATCGTCCTGTAACATTTGCGGTGACAGTCTGTATTCTCTGTGCTCCCAGATGTGACACCTGATAGCGACCGTTCGTCTCATATATGTCTGCAACAGCGCGGAGTGGTACGTAGTTTCCGTGAACAGTATGCAGTGGCAGAGAACCAACAGACGCAACATCATTACGACTTGCGTCATCAAGACGAACCATAACATTAAAAGCCGCAGAACGCTCGTATATCTGCCCCACGGTTTCACCCTGCCAGGCTGTATGGATGGATCGGAGTACATCCGCCGACCGAAGCCCCCAGCGCTCCAGATCAGCAGGGCGTAGCCGAATAGCAAGTTCCGGAACACCAGGAGGTGCTTCTATCCGGACATCTGTTGCGCCATGTATCTGATGCAACATGCGGACAATATTATTTGCCTGGATATCCAATACATCCAGATCATCGCCAATAATATTGATTGCCACAGCCGAAGACGAACCAGAAAGGGTTTCGTTTACGCGCATCGTCAAAAAACTACTGACAGAAAAACTGGCCCCAACGAACCCGTCAAGCGCTTTGCGAACGCGGGCATCAATCTGTCGGGAAGCCTTCCCATCCACCTGATTCAAATCAACCTCAAATTCGCTGGTATGTGGTCCATCCGTGTCCTCATCCAGCGAGGCGCGTCCGACTCTCTGAGCAACCGAACGGATTTCGGGAAGCTGACGAAGTTTTTCTGTAACCTGTCTGCCTAATTTCAGAGACTGTTCCAGGGAAGTCCCCGGAACTGCCGTCATATGAATGATAAGGTGGCCTTCCTTGAAATCGGGAATGAAATCGCTTTCAAGGAATGGAAGGGCCGCAAACCCTATCAAGGTGGTCAGGATCATCCCGCCTATAACAAATCGGGGATGGCGCATTAATCTGGCCAGAAGACGTTCATAAGCTCTGGCGGTCCATCCTGCCAGGGGGGGCTCTCTCCGGATTTCTCCAGGCGTCGCCAAGAGCCATGCGCAGAGTGCAGGTACAACGGTTACAGCAGCGGCAAGAGAAGCCATGACCGCAAGAACATAAGCTGTTGCCAGTGGAGCAAACAGTCGTCCCGAAAGTCCGGGAAGGGCGATGACAGGCAAGAAAACGATAATGACAGCAAAGGTCGCGTAAACCACTGCACTGCGGACTTCAACGCACGCATCGAGTACGACGCGCGCTGTAGATGCGGGCTGGACCAGAAGCCGGTTTTCACGCAATCGGCGTGTAACATTTTCGACCCCGATCACGGCGTCATCCACAACCTCGCCGATGGCAATAGCAAGGCCCCCCAAGGTCATGGCATTCAAAGTAACCCCGAGTGTCTCCAGCAACGACAGGGCTATCAGAATAGCCAAAGGTATGGTGGCGCAACAGATTGCAGCGGTTCGCAGGTCAAAAAGGAAAAGAAAGATTACGACAACCACCAGAAAACCGCCCAGAAGCAATGCTCGTGTGGCATTCCCCAATGCGGTCGTAATGAAATTGGCGGGTCGGAACAGGTCAGCATGCAATGTAATCCCCTGTCCCTGCAATTGCGGGCGGAAATCGGTAAGTGCCGCCTCGATTTCCCGGGTCACGGCCATTGTATTGGCACCGTACTGTTCCCATATATTAACTACAATGCCTGTCTTTCCCTCGATATTGGCCGCGCCGAAGGCAGGAATAGGGGCTTCAGTTACAGTGGCAATACTGCCCAGTGTGACAGCACCATTATCAGAGCGGACAATCACAGTGCGGGCCAGACTTTCTGGCGTCAGGGCCTGACCGTCAGACTGAAGAACGACTCTTTGGTTCGGGGTATCAATAAAGCCGGCCCCCTGTATGCCAGTCGCTTCCTGGGCAGCCGCAAGGACGTCATTGAGTCCGATATGATGCAAGATGAGTTGGTCTGGATGTACCTGTATCTGGAGTGACCGACGCTCCCCGCCAAACACGCTGACTCCAGCCACACCAGGCAACGCCAGCAGACGCGGCCTTAATGACCAGTCAGCAAGCGTGCGCAACTGCATAAGGGACTGTTGTTCCGACGTCAGACCGATCACCAGTACCAGACCGGCGGATGAGGTCAGTGGCGTCATAGTCGGAGCATGAACACCGGCTGGCAATTGCTGTGCAACAACATTCATTTGTTCCCCGACCAGTTGCCGGGCTCGATAAATATCGGTCGATGTCGCAAACAGGACGTTGACGACTGACAGTCCCTGAATCGAAGTCGATTGCACGCGCTGAATACCCGGGAGGCCGGTCAGGGCAAGTTCCATTGGGCGACTAACCAATGTTTCGACCTGTTCCGGCGTAAAACCAGCAGCTTCGGTCTGGATCGTGACCCGTGGCGGAATGAATTCCGGAAACACATCATAGCTGGCATGTCTCAAGCCATACAGGCCATAGAAGAACAACAGACATGCGGTTGCGATAACCACGCCCCGGAAGCGGATCGAAAACCCGATAATAGCTGCCTGAAGGCTGAAAGAACGTCCCGTCATCAGTCGTCATCGTCTCCTGATTCAAGCTGAGCTCGGAATTCTTCAGACAGAAGTAATTGCGTACCCTCTATGACGATTTGCGTTTCGTGTGTGATTTGTCCTGGAGTATCTTGGATCAGGTAGCCACCTTCTCGGTCCGGCACGTCGGTCGTAAGAGGTAAGCGTGTAAATTTTCCGTGTCCGTTATCACGGTATATCCACGACTTACCTTGCAGCCAGATAATAGCTGATGCAGGTATCCGGATACCGGGACGTTCCTCTTCGGTAGGCAGGAGAACGGAAACATTCATGCCCGCGACAAGCTGACTTTCAGCCGACGCAAAATAGAAAAAGCTACGCCCCTGAATAGCAGGATCGGTCATGGTTACAGGAGACAAATAGTGGAGCATTGTCCCGTGTCCACCCGTGTTTCCATAATCGGTCACATCCGCCTGACTTGGTGGGGTTGGTAGATCCATATCTGGTGGAAGGGTCACCTTGACCAAGACCACTTGTTGTTGAAGTAACTGTGTAATGAAAATTGTATTTTTTTCGGTAGCGTCAGATATGACCGAACCAAATTGCTGTCTGATAATATTAAGTGCGTTATTCACCTGGACCTGTTCTGCTTTTACCATAGCTGAATTGGACTGAAATCTGGCTGTTGTCTCCTGGAATTGTTCCTGAGAGATATTCTGCCGATCGCGATACAGTCCTTTGTCACGATCGAGTTTCGCACGGGCAAGCGTCTGCTGTGCCTGCATGCTCTCCAGCCGCGCTTTCATGTCAGCATAATCACTAACAAGAGTGATAAGTTGTGTTGCGTTCAGAACGTAACCATAGGCGGGAACCAGCTTTCTCCAAGGCACGATGCTGGGTCGTGCAGAAGCAATGCCGCTCTTCGTAACTGCTTCCGGGGAGACCGTCACGGTCGCCTCTGCACCAAGAACCGAAACTGGTTGATCATCATCATCTGCAATGGCAATGTCTGTCCCGTTTAGAACTAGGAAGACAGAAAGACCTGCAAGAGGCAGCCAGAAGGCCCTCGCTTTCATGGTGAGTTCCTTTGGTTATTTTCAAGTAGGCCAGAAGCCTGCGCGGCATTGGTGTGATCAAAAATGGGCTGCTGCATGCCATCTTCGATCTGACCTATGGCTTGCCGTTGCTGAATTTCTGCTTCAAGAAGAGCGGTCTCCGCTTGAATCTGCTCTATATGAGTCATAACCATCGTTGGTCGGTCGATTGCACCTGACTGAAGGCGGTGCTGCATCTGGTTCAGCCTTACCCGTACGGTTTTGGCAAGTTCTTCCGCCTGTAGCAGAATTGATGTCGTGCCGCGGTAATTGGCCGTAGCCTGCGAGATGGACTTAAACACTGTGTTCTCTGCACGCCGGAGACGAGCCGCCGCCTCATGCTCCTGCCCAACAGCTTCAGCTATGGGGCCTTCGTTCTGATTGAAAATCGGAATTTGCAGAGAGGGATCTACCTCAAAGCGATTTGAAATCTCCCAGTTATAGGCGGGACTGATGGTGACATCGGGATAGCGTCGAGAAACTTCGACCCGTAGAGCCTGTCGGGCGGCGTCATAAGACGCAAGAAGTTCCCGCAGATCCGCGCGTTGCATTACGGCTTGGTATCTCATGTCCTGTGAATCGCGGTATTCTATGAGGTCGGGACAGACATCAAATGCTTTTGTATCAAGAGCAATGGAATCAAGTGCTTCGGCAGGAACCCCGATTGCTCCTGCCAGAGCTGCCTTACGGACGGCATACTCGCGCCGCAGATCACTGACAGACAACTCGGCATGGATCATTTCCGTCCGTACCTGCGATATTTCGAAAGCGGATGCTCGCCCCTGATCAAAACGTGCCTGTTCCAGGGTAAAGAGTTCGCGTTTAGCTGCCGCAGTCTCTTCCACAAGCTTGAGGCGCCCGGATACAGCCCAGACGCCGAGAAGAGCAGACCGCGTGTCGCTGCGTAGTTTCCATGCAGTATTGATGACTTCCCATTGCGCGACGGCAGCCCGATATCTGGCTTCTTTGATACGGTGATAACGCCTGCCGAAAAATTCGATCAGTATTGACGCGCCGTAGCCGACGTAATGAGCCGATGGGCCACCCAGCACCGTGAAACTGGGATTGGGCAGTTGACCGGCTGTCTTGATTCCAGCGCGAGCCGTTTCCAGTTGAGCTTTAGCTACAAGGATATCGGGATGAAAATACAAGGTAGCAAGCGTCAGGCGAGTGATGCCCCATGCGTTTTCCTGACTCGATACGTTTGGTCCGAGAACTTTTGTAATGAATTCTTGCAATCCGGCATCCGTAAATTGACGGCTGGAAAATTTCTGGACATCTGATTCCGGCGAAATATTTGAGTGACCACTATTTGTGCAGCCACAGAGCAGGGGAAAAATCAGGAGAATGAATGCCGCATTATAGCGTGTGCGTCTCCTTACCTGCTTAATATATTCTAGAGTATTATATGATTTATACATTAATATGTCGTGATATATCTGATTTGTTATCTGTTAGTTCTACTCTCGATTGTCGCATAATCTGCACACCTCCACTAATACCAAGCATCGCAAGGATGGCAGCTACCGCAATATCCGGCCACGCAGAACGAGTGCCAAACACGCCCAGAGCTGCCAGCACAACGGCAACATTTCCGATCGCATCATTACGAGAGCAGATCCATACGGAACGGCGGTTGGCATCACCTTTCCGGTGTGTCCATAATATGAGGGCACAGGCCAGATTGACCGCGAGGGCAAGCAGACCAATGCCGCCCATTGCGTCTGGGTGAGGCGGATGGTTGCTGTTCATTACCATCCACCCAGCATTGGCCATTACCCATATCCCAGCCACGAACAGGGTCAGGCCTTTCAGAAAGGCCGCGCCAGCTCGCCATCGCAATGCCATTCCGGCAACACTGAGGCTTATTGCGTAGTTGGCGCTGTCGCCAAGGAAATCAATCGCGTCCGCCTGTAAGGATGCAGATCCAACCGACACGCCAGCCCCAGCTTCAACGGCAAACATGCTGGCATTGAGAAAAAGCGCGATCAGGAGCGCTCTCCGCCATGATTTATTGATTGGTAGCGGCGTATCTGTGCATCCACCACAGCATCCTCCTGCCATCCAGCGCCTCCCTGACGAATCATCTGTTTTAATGTATGCTCCCTGTAGCAACTACAGGGTCAAGAGGCAGGGAATGCGATCGATTGGCGCCTTGGGAAAGGCAACGAATACCAAAGTCGAGACGATCCGCTATTATGAACGGATCGGACTGCTGGCTCCGCCACAGCGGACCGATGGCAATTATCGCGTTTATGATGATGCGGCGCTCGCGAGACTGTCTTTTATTCGTCGATCCCGTGATCTGGGTTTTTCATTAGATCAGGTAAGAGTTCTATTATCCCTAGCGGATCAGGGAACCCAGGATTGTAAGACAGTTGATAGAATTGCTCGTGACCATATGGCAGAGATTGAGCACAAAATTGCGGATCTCAAGGCATTGCGTCATGAACTTTCTACGATAATAAAATCATGCCGGGGAGGTAATATTTCAGAATGCCGAATTATTGAAGCACTTTCTCCGTTTGATAATTAGTTCTCCTGACTTTTTTCGCAGCTAGTCGATTCTGCATTTGATGGGAAGATTACCCGAAATAATTATACGGCCTCATCCTCACGTGTCAGAATCTGAAAAATCCTCATCGAAAATTCAAGGACTATACGTGCTCCCATGGTGGCAGTTTATGATCAGGCCAGTTCTGAAGCAGACATTCTGCTGCCCCCCCAAACCTGACAGCACATTAGGTCATACGACGTTATTATTTTGTCCTTCATATCCTGAATTTGAATTGTAATTTGATGAAAAAATTTACGCAAAATAGTGGTAATTGTGGTAGCAGTGTGTGGAAACTCCCGTACATTGCTTGGCTTCTTTTCACACGAGAATGCGATGCGACAGACAAAACCGTCAATCACTTCTGTTAGTGAAGATGTTTGGTCAAGAGCATCCCATCGACATGCACTGCTGCGTGGATTGTTAGAGGAAAATCAAAGAAATCATCTTTCAGTCAAATTAGTCGCAAGCGACCTGGGTATCAGTGTGCAACACACTTACCGCCTTCTGAAAAAACTACGTGAGGAACAAACCACAGCGAGTTTGCTCCCATTACCTCGTGGCCCTCGTGTCGGGAACAGACGCTTAGCCGTAAATATAGAAAAAATAATCGAAGAAGTGATAAAGAAGATATATCTCAAGCGTGAAAAACCGACATTGAAACAGGTCCATCGATATATAGAGTGCGAATGCCAAAAATCAGGTTTCAATGTGCCGTCCATGAAAGCTGTTCGGTCACGTGTTGCAACTTGCAATTCAAAAACACTTATCAAGAAACGCGAAGGAAAAACGGCGACTGAAGCTGCGTTTCACCAGATTCAGGGAAGTCTCGAAGCAGATAGGCCGCTGGAGATCGTGCAGATTGACCACACGAAAGTTGACCTCATGCTGGTTGACGATATTACTCGTGCGAGCATCGGTCGGCCTTGGCTGACGTTGGTGATGGATATTCACACGCGTATGGTTCTGGGCTTCCTTCTATCCCTCGAAGCTCCCTGCACCACTTCAGTCGCACTTGCCCTCACGCAAGCGGTTCTCCCCAAAGATTCCTGGCGTGCGGAGCGTCTAATTGAAAACAGCTGGCCAACGAGTGGGATTCCTCGCTGTATTCATGTCGATAATGGAGCGGAGTTTCATGGTCGTTCTTTCGAGCGTGGTTGTGAGCAACACGGCATTCAGATTGCTTATCGACCGCCCGCCACTCCACGTTATGGTGGACACATAGAGCGTTTGATGGGCACGCTGATGCATCGCATTCAGGCATTGCCAGGCACCACATTTTCGAATGTTGTGGAAAGAGGGGATTACCGCTCCGAAGAGCGTGCATGCCTGTCGTTTCGGGAGTTTGAACGCATATTGGCGCTGGAAGTGCTTGGTCCGTATCATAATGAAATTCATCGCGGTCTTGGTCAGCCTCCTATAGCAAAATGGACGTCGAGCATCGAAACAACTGCTTCCCGACATCCTTTGGATTCTCAGGCCTTTCTTCTTGATTTTCTTCCCTACGAAACACGGGTGATACGACGCGATGGTGTTCGGTTATTCAATATCCAATACCAGGATGGAGGTCTTGCACATCTGCTTGGGCGTCCCGATACGCGTTTGCGGGTGAAATACGACCCCCGTAATCTCTCGTCTGTTTATGTCGAACTGCCAGACGGCGACCATGTCAGGGTCCCTTACGCAGATTTGCGTCGGGAACCTATTACTCTGTGGGAACATCGTAATGCGGTCCGGTGTCTGAAAGATGAGGGACGTCGCAGTGTAGATGAAGCCTCAATCTTCACCGCCATCCGGGAGCAACGGGCAATCCTCGACGAAGCTCGTGGTCTGAGCCGCGAGGCACGCAGAAATGTTGTCCGTCGTGAAATCGCCCAGAGGTGCGCTGATAGCCCGTCAGAACCGAACCAAAGTCAATTTCCTGCTGGAAAAGCAGAAGACGATGTCGACCGCATCCCGATGCCGCCTCCAGGCGCTCATAGCGGTGTGGAGATCTGGTAATCATGTGCCGTGCAGAATGGTCGCATCTCCCAGAAGACGTGAGACCACTTGCTGCATTGGGGAACGAAGAGAGGATCCGCCACATCCGCGCCAAGCGTTGGGTGGATTACCCACACGCTGATCGTGTACTGAGGCGCCTCAACGAGATTTATGTCCAGCCACGTTCAGAGCGTATGGAAAATATGCTTCTGATCGGTCAGAGCGGTATGGGGAAAACGACACTCGTCCGAAAATTTGAACGCACTCACACTGTCAGGCTGGGGAACAACGGGACGTGTCGTCTACATCCCATCGTCGTCATGCTGATGCCACATGACCCAACAGGGCCTCGCTTTTTTTCGCAGCTGCTCAAAGCAATCGGCGTTCCTGCAATCGACAATTTCGAGACAACGGCACCACGCGAGTCAACGGTTCTGCGCGTGTTGGCCGAGGTGCAGGTTAAAGTCATCGTTATTGACGAGTTGAATTCTGTTTTAGCGGGTACGGCCCGTCAGCAACGACTGTTTCTCCAATTGCTGCGCTGGCTGTCGAACGAATTGCGTGTCGCTCTGGTAGGGATCGGTGTGCCGGAAACACGGCATGCTCTGCTTTCTGATGATCAGTTACGAAACCGGTTTATGAATCTGGAGCTGCCCGTGTGGGAGAATGGCCAGGATTTTAGTCATTTTGTGACGAGATTGATCTGGAGTTTGCCACTGCGGGAGCCGTCTCCTGTCGACTCCCGGCGACTGATGCAAATGTTGGTTGGGCGCACGGGGGGCATTACTTTGGGCACCTGCAAGGCTATTGAACGCGCAGCGATCAGGGCAATTCGTTCCGGTACCGAGCGTCTTGATTATCAGGCTTTTGAGCATGAAGAGGTATGGGATGGTATTGAAGCGCCTGTAATAATGGGAGGACATCGACGGAAATCCCGTCGTGGGTAAAGAGGGGACACCGTCATCCCTTCCGCTCGTCCCATTTCCACACAGGGCAGAGGCGTTTTCCTCATGGCTATCCAGATTAGCCGCCCGCTACGATCTCCATGCTGACCATCTTGCTCTTCATGCCGGATACCCTCTCCGAGGAGCGCGAGAACTGGACTGCTACCTGTTGCCTCAGGCGGACTGTGCTCTTGCACTCATGACCGGCCTGTCACAACGTTCAATCAGGACAATGCGCTGTGGAATGCCACAAAGGCGTCTTTGGGTTCGAGATCATCATGTCTGGTGTCGAGAGTGTGTACGGGAAGCTCTGCTAGAGGGAGATGAGCCTTGGGAGCGGCGGTCATGGCGAACGGGGGCTACAGTGATCTGCAGCCGTCATCGGCGAGTTCTGGAAGAAGCCTGTCCACGGTGCAATAAAATAGGCAAGGGGTGTCTTTTTCTCAGTGACAAAGGTCGGGTACAGCCGCTGTGCGCCGTCAAAGGTGATAAAATCAATTTGTGGGGGGATGCATTAGGTGATCAGCTTCCCTGGGGTCTGACGATAGACAGAACAATCTCCCGGTGCGTGAACGCTCTAAGCATTGATCTCTGTCGCAGTCTTGTCGGGCAGACACTTCGCGCACAATGGCGTGGAGTCAGCAGGGAACGTCGTCTGACGACAATTATTGAAGAGCTTACGCTGATTACCCTGATCACGATTGATTATCTCCCGAGACCTCAACCGCCGCTTTACTGGATGCTGGAGCAGTCAGACTGGAAAGCCGCTTTCCATTATACGCCGGCCATGCTGCCAACTTCGCTGGCAACCGGCATCATCATGCTGGTTTCGGTAGTATTGTCCGATCATCAGTTTTTTGAAGACAGGGTTTTCTGGGATCCTTCAGAATGTCAGGTTGCCTGTGAACCACTCACGCCAGAGACTTATGTGATGTGGCTGCATCCGAAAGTAAGATCATGGGGACGACAGATCATCAGTGCACCATTTGGTGTGTAACCTAATTAAGGAATTTTTTCACCTAATTAAGGTTGTTTTTTCGGTGCTCAACCGGCGCGGAAACGGGGATTCTCCTAATTAAGGGTTTTCGACAAAAAACCTTTCTTTTTCCGGGCGCCCACCTAGTTGCGATAAGTGGAATTATCGCAAGTAGGTATGGGGAAGGAGGTTGTTTTTTGGAAAAAGACGTAGTTTGAAACTAACTACGAAATGAGGTAACTCCCACTTCCTCGTTGGGATTCCATATTGCGCAGTTTGGTACAGAATGGTATATATCATTGGTATCTACTAAAGAGAGGCGAATATGTCCGATACAGCCAAAATTTTTATGACCGGTCGCAGCCAGGCTGTTCGGCTCCCCGCCGCTTACCGCTTTGACACATCAGAGGTCACCATCCGCAGAGACCCCCGTACCGGCGATGTCATTCTCTCGCCTCGACCCGAGGGATGGAGCGAGACACTCTCTGCCATTCGTAAGGCCAAAGGGGCTGATTGAATTGCCCCGGGTTTTGTGGAGACGTTTTTTATCTGATTTAAGCGGCTAATGCATGTGATTTCTGTTGTGCATAAAAGCGTGCCTCAGCTTCTGCTGGCGGGATGTTTCCAATGGAGGACAGGAGCCGCCGATTATTGAACCAGTCGACCCATTTAAGTGTTGCCAGTTCAACAGCTTCCCTGTTTTTCCATGGCCCCTGCCGATAGATGAGTTCGGTTTTGTAAAGTCCGTTAATGGTCTCTGCCAAGGCGTTATCATAGGAATCCCCAACACTGCCGACAGAAGCAACGAGCCCCGCTTCAGCCAGTCTTTGCGTGTAGCGAATGGACACATATTGACAGCCGCGGTCGGAATGGTGGGTCACTTTTCCCTCAGGCTGCCTCTGGCACAGAGCCTGCTCAAGGGCATCCAGTACGAAGTCGGTATGAGCCGTTGAGGAGACACGCCAACCCACAATAACCCGTGCAAAGACGTCAATGATGAAGGCCACATAAACAAAGCCCTGCCAAGTGGAAACATACGTGAAATCCGAAACCCACAGTCTGTTGGGGGCAGGAGCATGAAACTGGCGCTGCACCAGATCCTGCGGACACGGACGTTGCGGATCAGGCCGTGTGGTTCTGACCCCCTTGCCACGAATGACGCCTTTCAGCCCCATCCGGCGCATCAGCCGCTCTACCGTGCAGCGGGCGACATCCACGCCTTCACGTCTGAGCTGATGCCAGACCTTGCGCGCTCCATAGACGCAGAAATTATTATTCCACACTCTACGGATGTCATCGCACAGTTCTTTGTCTTTCTGGCTGCGCACACACGGATTTTTCTGTCTGGCAACAGTTGCATAATAGGCAGATGGTGCAATCGACAGAACCCTGCAGATTGACCCGACACCATATGTCTGCCGGTGCTCCTCAATGAAGCGTGTCATGGCTTGAAGATGCGGTCGAGCTCCGCCTGGGCAAAATATGCCGACGCCTTACGCAGGATTTCATTGGCCTGCCGCAATTCGCGGTTCTCTCGCTCCAGTTGCCTGATCTTCTCTCGATCAGGCAGGTCACTCACCGCAGGCGCATTGGCACGTTCATGCAGACGGGTCCATTTTGACAGCGTGTCAGGATGAATATCCAGCTTTGGCGCTATCATCATCACTGCAGACCACCGCGAAGGATGGTTCTTCTCTTCCTCCAGAACCATGCGGGCTGCACGGTCACGAAACTCAGGCGGAAAACGCTTCGATTTATTGCTCATGAATTCTTCTTACCTCACGGGTCTTTCTGTCTCCACAAAACCCGGGGCAATTCAGTTTTCTGAAGAAGGGTCAGGCGTCCTGCGGTGTGGGGCGGCAGTATACGGGATCTGCCGGCAAGATCACGAACTGCCAGATTGGTGTGTTTGGCGCTTATGTTTCGGAACGGGGGCATGCCTTTATTGACCGCGCCCTGTATCTCCCGAAAGACTGGACATCAAAGCCTGAGCGTCTGAAGCGGGCCCACGTTCCCGATGACGTGGTGTTTGCAACCAAACCGGCGTTAGCCTCGATGATGATTGAGCGAAGTATTGAGGCCGGTGTGCCGTTCCGCTGGGTTGCAGCAGACAGCGTGTATGGCGTGGGCGACGTAGAACGCACGCTTCGCCGGGCAGGAATTGGATATGTGCTTGGGGTCAAGGGCAATCACTGGTTCGGATCATGGGCAACGGAACCGCTGATTGCCGGAGAGGCGAAAGATATTGCAGCAGGACTGCCAGACCAGGCCTGGCGTCGTCTGTCAGCGGGGCACGGCACAAAAGGTGAGCGACTTTATGACTGGGCGTATCTTCCGCTTGCTGATCTGGATGCTGAAGAATTTGACTGCCCTATAGCCGGACCATGGACACGTGGCCTGTTGATCCGCCGAAACATCGCTGACGGGGACCTTGCCTATTTTACGACCTGGAGCCCGAAAGGGACAACCACGCAGGAACTGGTGAACGTTGAAGGGACGCGCTGGAGGATCGAAGAAGGGTTCGAGACGGCCAAAAACGAATTTGGTCTTGATCATAACGAGACCCGCTCCTGGCATGGTTGGCATCGGCATGTCTCTCTGGTCATGCTGGCCTATGCCGTCATGGCCAGTGTCCGTTACCAGGCAAACTCACTGAAACCGAAAAAAACACAACTCAGAACACGACAGTCCTTGTCCGCTGGTTCATTCAGGAGATCAGGCGCCTCGTCGTAAAACTTGCACAACGCAGACTACCCGTCTCTCACATCCTCAGATGGTCCGTCTTTCGACGAACGCATCAGGCCAGTGCTATCCGCGCTCACTCACGACACAAAATGCAACTGTAGTGCTAGCAGAACCATGGACTGACACTACTACTAGTACAGGTCGGCTTATGCTTGCAGTCTTGGGTGGACTTGCCGATGTGGAACGCGATCTAATTCGTACACGTACATCAGAAGGACGCATTCGAGCGATCCGGCAAGGGAAAAAATGGGACGTCCTTGTCGCATGACAGATGTCCAAAGACAGGAAATTATTGATAGACGCTTAAAAGGTGAATCTTTAAAATCTATTGCAGCTTTCTATGAGATTAGTGAAAGCACTGCATCGCGGGTTGCGCGTGGAAAATATAGATCCTTCTTATAATAAATTCTGATTTTTGCAAAAATCAGGACTTTGACCTGACGAGGTATTCCCTTTCCTGAAGCTAGATGGATGCCGGCCACTGTTTCCGTGACCAAAGCCTGGATACTTGGAATAGGAAGCTAAGCGATGTGATGAGAAATTTTCTTTCTCCGTAGAAACCGTTGTCTGGTGGCCATTCAGGTTCACGTCATCTTTGCGCGTTATAGGGGCAAAGACGCTAACGCAATGATGGCGTGCTGTGATCGTATTAGGAAGGCCAGATACAGGTTATGCAACGGGTGATACGTTACGGATTGTCAATTCTGATAACACTCAGCCTGTGCGGATGTGTCTCTTATACCGAAACAGAAAGTATCTGTAAGGGAACGGAAGAAGGTATTCTTCTGCATATAGATGGCTCATATGCAGGCTATCCACATTCTGTTTTACGGCATGCAGTCTTGCAGAGTGTTGCCTGTCCTGTAGGAGAAACAGAACTTCAGGCATTTCACGCCATTGCTGTGCCACCACCACATATGCGGGTGTCTATCAAGCGTCCGGCCGGGCAGGGGCGGTTGGGATCGCTTTCCGTCACATTATTTTCGCAAGGGCGTTTTGTGATTGGTGAACGCATGGCCTTGACGTCTTTTTCACGCACCCAGTCACCTTCATCCATAAAAGGCGACATCAACTTGGCAACGGTCAATCTATGGAATGACCTCGCCTCCCGAATTACGCATAACAAGCCGATTATTCCGTAGGAGGCTGCGTGTAACCTCATGCGTGAAATCCTGCTGTTAAGTATTGTGACATTTTCATTCGGCATATTTTCCGCAAATGCCCAGAACATGCCAGAAAAAATAGATTTTCATAGAGCCGTTAATATGGCCTGGGCGGTTGATCCTGTGCGCACTGAATTGCAGGTTGGCCATCATTCTGCAAAGGCGCGCAGCAGTGCGGCAGGGTCATGGTTTGCTGGCGGCCCAACTCTGTCCGGTGAATATATGGATGACCATGCAATCGGCAGTAATGAAGGGTACACCACCTATCAGGGAGGGGTGTCCGTACCGCTCTGGTTACCAGGGCAGGGAAGTGCCACACGTCAGGTTGCAAGTGCTGAAGCCGCATCTCTGGATGAGCAGCTAAATGTTGAATACCTGTCGCTTTCCATAAGGGTATTGGATGGGGCAGCCAAAGCACAGATTGCGCAGGAACGTTTAAAGGCGGCACATCAACTGTATGAGTATGCAAGCAGGATAAACAGTTTGATTGCCCATTCTGCGCATGTGGGTGAATCTTCATCTTCGGAAAGCCAGATAGCACAGTCAGAAATGGAAAATGCCCGTAATGAACAGGCATTGGCGCAAGAATATCTGGAAAATTCTCAGGCTGAACTGGAAGTTTTATTTGCCCAGCCAGTTGAGGTTGATCTTTCTCATGGTGCAGATATGGCACATGTGCGGTTTGTGGAACCGCGTGATATGGAAGACAATGATCCGCGCGTAAAAGCCGCACACAAAAATGTAGAAGCTGCACAAGCTAATATGAAGCTTGCCCGCCGCTCTTTTATGCCCAATCCAGAACTGGGTATCGATGTGATTCATGAAAAACAGTATGGCAGCCCATGGGATGACCGGGTTGGTGTCAACTTCAGCATCCCACTACCAAGCGAGGCCCGGAATACACCGATTATGTCTGAGGCCAGCAACAGGCTTGCTTCTGCCAATAGTCAGGAAATACAGGCCCGGCGCATGGTACATCTGGAAATATCCCGTGTGCGGGCTCGGCTGATGGCCGCCACAGCTGCCCGGCAGACCACCCGTATAGCCGCGGCAAATATGCAAAAGCGTGCAGCGGCAGAAGAGCATGCCTGGCGGGTGGGAGAGGCAACGCTCGAAACTGTCATGCAGGCAGAACAGGCTGCCTGCAATGCGCAATTTGCCAACGCTCGAGCAGAGGTGGAGTGGCATGTCGCAACGCTGCGTATGATGATTGCCATGGGGATTACACCATGAAAGGACGCATCCTTGCGTATTTCGCTGTGTGTTTTTGTATGTCACCTCTCGCCAATGCGGAAGATCAGATACTCCCTTCGGTTGTCGCGCTAGATATGGCAGCGATAAAAAATGAAGGTATTACAGTGACCTTTGCCAAATCCGGTAAGGTTTCTCGCATTCTGCCAGTTATCAGCCGGGTTATGCCCGATACCACGCGGCTTGTGTATATTCATCCAGCCGGAAGCGGCAAAGTGCTGGACGTTTTGGTGCAGCCAGGTGCTTCGGTCCGTAAAGGACAGGTCCTGTTGCGCTATCAGGATCATTCTCTCCATGGTGCACGGCTTCAAGCCATTCAGATGCGTGCCGCGTTAACAGCTGCCATTGCCAGTAGAAATGATGCCGCAGCCGCAGTGCAGCGCGCAAAACAACTGGTTGGTCAAACTCTTTCATTGGCAGAGCTGCGCCGCAGGCAGGATATTCTGGCGCAGGCAGATGCAACCATGCGTGCCCGACAGGCAGATGTGGATACATTGGGTCATCGGTTTAATGAGGAGTTCAATTCATCTTCTGAACAAAGCAGCCGAAAACAGCAGGATGAGGTATCAACCCTGATCTCTCCGGTTGATGGTGTGGTGCAAACGCTGGGCACATCTGTCGCCGCAGACCTAACGCCAACTACAAACGTGGCAAGCGTAGCGGATCTGTCTGACGTGTGGATTGTTTCGGATATTACGCCGGAACAAGCAGCATGTCTTCAACCTGGAGGCCTACAGACCACAGAGACCAACGATGGTGCCATCACATCCCGGATTGATACAGTGGATGGCATGGCCAACCCGCAAACAGGGTTGGTGCGTGTTATCAGCCGTGTTTCCAACCCAACTGGTGTGTTGGTTCCAGGCATGGTGCTGGATGCCAGCCTGACGGAGCGTGACAGTGTAACGGGAATGGTCGTGCCGTCAGATGCCATTCAGAAAATTGATGTCCATAACGTCGTATTTGTGCAGATAGATAAAACGCATTACCGGCCTGTGGTGGTGGATGTGGTCTTGGATAATGGCATGCATGCGGTTGTAAGCTCAGGCTTGAAAGAGGGTGAGGCAGTGGTCAGCCACGGCAGTTTTGCCCTGAAATCAATCATCGGGCTGGCCGGAATGGACGCAGACTGATGGCCCGTAAATACCTGGAAGCTTTGCTGCGGGCCCGCATGCTGGTGCTGGGTGGATTGGCTCTGATATTGGCGGCAGGTATGATGGCAGTGCTGGAACTGCCAGTGGAGGCTGTGCCTGATATTTCCCCAAAACAGGTTCTTGTATCCGTTGTGGCTCCAGGCCTTGCGACCGAGGAAGTGGAAAAACTGATCACCTTTCCGGTTGAAGCCAGTATGACCGGTATTCCCGGTCTCACAGATCTGCGCTCTGTTTCCCGTGGTGGGGTTTCGGTTGTTTATGTGCAGTTTGCTGATGACACGGATATCAATCTTGACCGCACGCGTGTGAATGAGCGCATCCAGCAGGCGCGGGGTTCCATATCTGTGCCGGGTATCACCGTAAGCATGGGGCCGCTTGCAACGGGCATGGGTGAAATCATGCAGTTCCAGATCAAGGGAGCAGGGCGCTCACTTATGGAACTCAACCGGATCATGAACTGGACGGTAGTCCCGCAGATGCGGCTTGTGCCGGGTGTTGTGGATGTAAACGTCAATGGTGGCGCGGAAGAAACCTATGAGGTTGCACTGGATCCTGCCCGGCTGATTGCCAGCAACCTTTCAGTGAGTGAGGTTTATCGCGCAGTGGATGCAAACAATGCGGCATCAGGCGGTGGGTGGATCACCCATCATGCCGAACAGCAAAGTGTTGTCGGGCGTGGGTTGATCAGCAGCCTTGCGGATTTTGGCAACATTGCCGTACGCGCCAATGCCGATGGCTCCATCATACGTTTGCGAGATCTTGGGCACATTACAACTGGCGCACGCACACGCCTTGGCGCTGTTACCCGTGATGGGCAGGGTGAAATTGTAATTGGCGTGGTGATGATGGAAAGTGGCGCAAGTTCCAACGCCACATTGGCTGCCATCAATCGTGCCTTGCCAAGCATAAGGCAATCCTTACCAACGGGTGTTACGCTGGAGCCCTATTACACCCGCGCCACATTAACCGGGCAAACAATCGCGACCGTGCGCGATAACCTGCTGATGGGTGCCGTGCTGGTGATAGCGGTGCTTGTGGTTGTGATGGGAAGCTGGCAGGCCGCTCTGGTGATTGCCTCCGTTATTCCAGTAGCTCTTGTCTGCGCCATGGCCGGCATGCGGTATTTTGGCATTTCAGCCAATTTGCTTAGCCTTGGCGCAATTGATTTTGGCATGATTGTTGATGGCTCATTGGTAGTTATTGAGCATATTCTTTCAAGGCGGGAGGAGGAGCCGGAAGCCGCGTTTATGCCGCTGGTTGTCTCATCCGTTCAGCAGGTCATGCGGCCTGTGGGCTTCGCCATACTGGTCATTATTATGGTCTATCTGCCTATTCTGACCCTGCAGGGCATTGAAGGGCATATGTTCCGGCCTATGGCGCAAACGGTTATCATGGCGCTTCTAGCTTCGCTGGCTTACTGCTTCATCTGTATTCCCGTAATTGCGGCTCTGGCTTTGGCACGTGTGCGGCCAAAAGGAGATACATGGCTGATTGCTCGCCTGCGTGCTCCATATGTACATCTGACAGAGTGGGGAGAAGCACATCCGCAGCTTCTGTTTGGGGGCACGCTGGTTGTTCTAGTGTTATCGGCAGGTCTTGCAACACGTCTGGGTGGGGAGTTCATTCCCCAGCTTGATGAAGGGGCTTTGGCTGTTACCACCACCCGTCTGCCCTCAGCATCTCTGGAGACTGTACTTGCATCGGTGACAAGACAGGAACAGATTCTGCGGGGTTTTCCTGAAGTCAAAACGGTTGTCAGCAATACAGGCACATCCGCCATTCCCACAGACCCGATGGGTGTGAATGAGACTGACAGCTTCATTCTTCTCAATCCGCCATCAACATGGAAAACCGCGCGCACGCAGGCCGGACTGGTGGCTGCAATGGATGAGACACTGCGGCGAGAATTGCCAGATGCGCTGTATTCCTGGAGCCAGCCGGTGCAGATGCGCATGGATGATCTGCTCTCTGGCGTAAGAACACAGATTGCGGTTTCGATTTTTGGTGATGATCTGGCAACACTCGCTGCTCTGGGAGACAAGGTTGTAGCTGCTATTGCAAGTGTAAAGGGTGCCGCAGATGTGGCAGCGGCGGGTGATGGCAGTGTGCCGCTGGTTGTGGTGGACATTGATCGCGCACAGGCTGCCAGCCGCAACGTGGCAGTACAGGATATTCTGGATACGGTGGAAGCCATAGGCGGACATATTGGTGCGCGGCCTGTTATTGTTGGCAATGCCATTATCAGCACGCAGGTGCGCCTGAACGGCCGCCATGTGGCTTCAGCAGCAGCTATTGCTGCTTTGCCTGTTCGGCGTATGGATGGGCAGGGGAATGTCATGCTTTCACAAGTGGCGCATGTACATGAAGTTGATGGTACACCACGTATCAGTCGTGATGGCGTACGCCGCCGCATGGTGGTGCAGGCCAATGTGCGAGGGCGGGATCTTGCCTCCTTTGTGGCTGAAACGCAGCAGCGTGTGGCGCATGATGTGCATCTGCCATCGGGCTACACCATGCAATGGGATGGGCAGTTCCGTAACCTGCACTCAGCTGTGCAACGTCTGGAAATTGTTCTGCCTGTTGCTCTTGGTCTGATATTTGCATTGCTGGTTGTAACCTTTGGCG
Source organism: Acetobacter oryzifermentans (assembly GCF_001628715.1). NCBI lineage: Bacteria > Pseudomonadati > Pseudomonadota > Alphaproteobacteria > Acetobacterales > Acetobacteraceae > Acetobacter > Acetobacter oryzifermentans. The sequence continues at coordinate 126,306 of NZ_CP011121.1, forward strand.
CAATCCGGCCCGCACTCTTGGTTTTTATCAATCTGCCTGTGGCTGCAACCGGCGGCATTATTATGCTGACATTACGTGGAATGCCCTTCAGTATTTCAGCAGGTATTGGATTTATTGCCCTGTTTGGGGTGGCTATTCTGAATGGCGTTGTGCTGGTGAGCGAAATAGCCGCATTGCGCGCGCGAGGTATGGCCGTGGCGCAGGCAGCTTTTGCGGGCGCAAAAGCCCGCTTCAGGCCGGTTATGGCAACAGCATTGGTAGCAAGCCTTGGCTTTTTTCCCATGGCGTTTTCTGAAAGTGCAGGCGCAGAGGTGGAGCGGCCTTTGGCCAGCGTGGTGATTGGTGGGTTGGTGACATCCACGCTGCTCACTTTGCTGGTGCTGCCATCCCTGTATGCCCGTGTCATGCGAGAGGAGGTTCAGGACTGATGCGTATCCTCATTGTGGAAGACGAGCATGATCTTGGGGCCGCCGTGCAGGAGCGTGTGCGGCAGGATGGACATGCCGTGGACTGGTTCATGACATTGGAAGATGCACGTGCAGCCGTAGCAACCGTGGATTACGACTTCATGCTGCTGGATCTTGGGCTGCCAGATGGCAATGGGCGCGATCTGCTGCGTGAGATCCGCCGTACGTCCTTTGATACCGCCATTCTGATCACAACGGCAGAAGACCAGATCAGTGACAGGATTGCAGGTTTGTCCGATGGAGCGGATGATTACATTGTCAAACCCTATGACCTGAATGAACTTGTTGCCCGGATTGCAGCTGTCGCGCGCCGGTACGTCACGCCACGCAGGCAGGCCTGCTACCAGATAGGCGAGATTGTTATTGACCGGGAAAATCGTTCCGTAATGCGTAATGAGATGGAACTTGAGTTAACAGCACGGGAATGGGCGATTATGGAACTGCTGTCTCGCAGGCCCGGACGCATTTATTCTCGCCATCAGATTGATACAGCCTTGTATGCGCTGGATCAGGATGTTGGCAGCAATACAGTTGAGGTTTTTATTAGCCGCCTGCGTAAAAAGGTTGGCAATACGGTTATCAAAACTGTTCGTGGCCGGGGCTATTGCCTGGCCGATAGAGCAGACGCATGAAAAACTGGAGCCTTGCGACCCGGATTGTCAGTGGTGTTCTGTGTGTGGTCACGCTGAGCCTTCTTGCCCTCAGTATCGCCGTTGCTGGTTTTACGCGTTACGAAATCACAGAACGTCTGGACAATTCCTTGCAGGAAGTATCCGAACGTTTGCAGACTATCATCACCATACAGCCGCATAGAGCCCAGTCAGACAACGTGGCATGGGTGCCTGATGTGGGGCCACGAACACTCGCGTATCAGGTTGTTGACCAATCTGGCCATGTTGTTCTGCGTTCTCAAAATGCACCGGTTGAACCTTTTGTGTCTGATATTCATACAGGTTTTGCCAATACCCCTTTGTTCAGGGTTTATATTGCGGCACCTACGGCCACGGCTTATCGCGTGCTTGTTGGTGAGCCCACGTTGCATCGGCGAGGGGCCACATGGCGTGCTACGGCCATAGCGGTCTTGCCGATACTGATTTTTCTGCCCGTAATTTGGGTGCTGGTGCGCCTGATCGTGCGTCGTGCCTTGCGACCTTTGAACCGTTTGCATGATGAAATGCAATCTCGTGGCAGTGGCAATTTAAGCCCTATTTCATCACTTGATTTGCCGGTTGAACTGGTTTCCATCCAGCATGCCGTAAACACGCTTCTATCCCGCCTGAAAACAGCACTTTCTACTGAACGCGCTTTTGCAGCAAGTGCAGCGCATGAATTGCGTAACCCACTTGGGGCCCTTCTTGCGCAGGTGCAGATGCTGGGGCGTATGCTGCCTGAAGGATCTTCGGCTAATAAGCGGGTGGAAATTATAGCAGATCGTACCCAGAGATTGGCCCGAACGGTTGAAAAACTTCTACAGTTTTCACGTGCATCTTCTGGCGTTGCTTTTCGGCGAGATCGTTTTGATCTGCTGGCCGTATTATATGTGCTGGTTGATGATCTGGGGCATCTACCACGTGATGGCCGGAGTATTGATTTAAAAGCCAAGGGTATTGGACATATTTTTGTTTATGGAGATATGGACGCAACCGGTATTCTGTTGCGCAATCTGCTTGAAAATGCCCTCTTGCATGGCACTTCCGATATGCCAGTAAAGGTTGAGGTAAAACCTGAGGGCTGTATTGACGTTATTAATGATTGTCCTGCCTTGGCCCCGGATACATTGGCCCAACTGACAAGCCCATTTGTGCGTGGCGGCAGTTCCAGCAATGGCAGCGGCCTTGGTTTAGCAATCGCCAGTAATATTGCCAGGCAGATGGATGCGCGCTTGCAATTACAATCACCTCTTACTGGTTCTGCGCGGGGATTAAGTGTTTCCCTATGTTTCCCTAACCCAGAAATCATATTGCTGTCTGAAGAAACCTGACAGTAACGCGTTCAGGTTTGCGTCATGTTGGTGGTGTATTGTGTTCTTGATGAAATATGGAAAATAATATCTTGAACAGCCAGAAAGAAACTCATGCAACATCCCGTTTGGGATGGCTTCGGGCTGCTGTGTTGGGCGCGAATGATGGTATTCTGTCAACATCCAGCCTTATTATGGGTGTTGCCAGCGCACATGCTAGTCGGGAAAATATTTTGCTGGCTGGAATATCAAGCCTGGTGGCCGGAGCCATGTCTATGGCTGCAGGAGAGTATGTTTCTGTCAGTTCGCAGGCAGATTCAGAAAAAGCTGATCTTGCTCGTGAAAAGCAGGAGCTCGGTAGCAGTTGGGATACCGAAGTTGGCGAACTGGCTGATATATATCGCCAGCGTGGGCTGGATGATGCTCTGGCCTGCACGGTTGCACAGCAGCTCATGCAACATGACGCATTGGGGGCACATGCCCGTGATGAATTGGGTATTTCCGATGCAACATCTGCACGACCAATACAAGCGGCCTGTGCATCGGCTGGGGCATTTTCGTCTGGTGCAATACTCCCGGTGTTGGCTGCATTACTCTCATCTTCATCTATTGTATCATGGGCTGTGTCTGCAGTCTCACTCATAAGCTTGGCGTTACTTGGAGTTGTGGGAGCCCGTGCAGGTGGTGCTGCACCTTTGCGGCCTACCTTGCGTGTCATATTTTGGGGTATTGTCGCTATGGTGGGAACAACTTTTGTTGGGAAAATATTTGGTGGTTCGTAAATAAATTATCATTTGCCCGTTCAGAGATGACATGATGATAAATATATCTTGTAAAGTGGACATAAATATCTCAGTTCCTTGGATTTTATTTTAGATGATAGTGAGCGCGATTGAACCGCGAACGTCTAAAGTCATCGGTATGACTGACGTTCTTTCCCGTCCATTCCTGCCGCCTAAGAGATGGCAGGAGTTCGAAAGTCTCACCTTCGATCTCTTCAGCCGCATCAAGAAGTGATTATGCCACGTTGCTTCAAAAGCAGGCTTCATAAAGAGATGGAGCATGCTGTTAAAATGTTTTGACATCGTATCGTTGTATGTGCGAATGAAAGGAAGCACATTTCTCATTACTTCGTTTGCCAATGGCGGTGAATGATAGGGAAATGACGGCATCGGTCACGACGATACCCGGACGGCCAACGACGGTCTCCGTGCCTGAAAAAGGCGTTTCCGTTCATGTTAATGACGGAGACTGGATGCGATGACGTGGACAAAGGATTTCTTAAAGCAGGTAATCCGCGCACTTTGCTTGCGGCCTTTCTTTACTTCGATGTCTCCTTCATAGTGTGGGTTCTTCTGGGACCGCTGGGTATTTCGATCGCACATGATCTGCATCTGAATGCTGGCCAAAAAGGACTGCTGGTGGCCACGCCTGTTTTGGCTGGTGCCTTATTACGTGTGGTTGCTGGTGCGCTGGTTGATCATTTTGGGCCGCGCCGTGTGGCAATTGGTGCACAGATATTTGTTATCGCGGGGCTGTTTGTTACATGGCTTGTAGCTCCACACAGCTACGCAGCGCTGTTTGGTGTAGCGCTGGTGCTAGGCGTGGCAGGTGCATCATTTGCTGTTGCTCTTCCCCTTGCTTCTGCCTGGTATCCACCACAATATCAGGGAACTGCGCTAGGGATTGCCGGAGCTGGTAATTCTGGCACTGCGCTTGCTTCCTTGTTTGCTCCCGGCCTGGCTGCACTTTACGGCTGGGTTAATGTTCTGGGGTTGGCAACTCTGCCATTGATGGCTGTGTTGATTGTCTTTTGCTTTTTAGCCAGTGAACCACCAGAACGTCGGGTTGGTGGCGGATTGACAACGTGGCTGCCTGTTTTGCGCAATGCCGATTGTTGGGCGCTTATGTTCTTCTACGGTGTTACGTTCGGTGGCTTTGTCGGGCTGGCTTCATTTCTGACAATTTATTTTAACGATCAATATGGTCTGTCTCCCGCTATTGCGGGTACTTGCACAGCTTTGGTTGTGTTTGTTGGTTCATTCGTGCGCCCCTTGGGAGGGGCCATGGCAGACCGTATTGGCGGTGAACGCGCGCTGAGCATTTTATATACGCTTGCTGCGGGCATTTTTGCCGTGATCGGGGTCGGGCTTCCTACAATCTGGCTTGCTTTTCCGGCCTTTTTTCTTGGCATGCTTGTGCTGGGTTTGGGAAACGGCGCCGTGTTCCAGCTTGTGCCTACGCGTTTTCCAACGCGTGTAGGCATTCTTACCGGTCTGGTGGGTATGAGCGGTGGTGTTGGTGGGTTCTATCTTGCGTCATCCCTTGGCGCAGCCCGGCAGATGACGGGCTCTTATGGCCCAGGGTTTTTGTGCTTTGCTGTTATTGCGCTGGCTGCACTTGCATGTGTCAGTTTTTGCCGTCGGCGCTGGATGGCCAAAAGCAACGGAATTCCGACGGGAGCAAATGCTCCTGGTGCCCTGTAATCCTTCCCTTCCTACCAGAGCCGGAATACTGCTGTGACCCGTATTTTCTTTTCGTCCCATTCGGCCTCTTTTTCTACCGCATCGGTGGCTATGCTGGCAGGATTGTGCCTGCACCAGACAGCTTGGGCAGATAATGCTCAGCCTGCAAACAAGCAGACAACGAATGCGCAGGTTCTTGCCAAAAGCACCATCATGCCTGCGCTCAAACAGAAAGCGCCTTATTCCAATTCAACACCACATAGTCCAGATTGGGGAGTATTTAATACAGGTAAAGGTGTAGCCTCCGGTTTTGGCATCATAGGGGGGCCTGGGCAGCCCCGTTGGGCGGAAGACTGGAGTGACTTGGCAACCATGTCCCCAGCAAAAAGGCGTGCAGACTGGTTTAACCGTCTGAAATACATTCCGCTGACAGATAATGGTGATATCTGGCTATCGATCAACGGAGAAGAACGCTTACGCTATATTTTTGAAAACCAGCCCATGATGGGCACTGCCGGCAAAACCAATGCAAACCGTGTTCTACTCCGTAACCAGTATGGTGCAGATCTGCATATTGGTGAACATATTCGTGCATATGCCGAATTTCTTTGGGGCGTGGCTGGTGGTTCCAATTATTACGGCTATCAAACTGGTGTTCAGCGCGAACGGTTGGATCTTCAACAAGGCATTTTGGAAGTTAAAGGCAACCTGCTGGGCGCAAAAATGGGAGCAATAGGGGGCAGGCAAGTTTTTCTTGATGCTCCTTTGTCCATGCAGTCGTCACGAGATCTGACGAATGCCCAGCAAACATGGGATGGATTTCGTGGATATGCGGTTTGGAAATCATTCCGCATGGATCTGTTTGATTTCATGCAAACAAACAAGTTGCCTCGTAACGTTTTTGCGAATGGTACAAATTATAATGCCCGCATGTATGGCATTTATACATCCACAGCACTGCCCAACTTTACCGTTATGGGGCAAAAAAGCCAGATTTTTGCAGATGTTTTTTTCATAGGGTATCTATTTAACGGTACACCTGCGGCTATTTCCACAACAACGGGCACACAAAGTGGTTCAACCCGGCGCGATAATGTTGGTTCACGTATCTGGGGCAATGTTGGGCCATTTAATGTGAGCCTGACAGGGGTGTTTCAGGGGGGAGAGTTTCGCCCGGCAGCCAGTCAGGGGGCAACACGTGCAGTTCGTGCCTGTGCGGTTAATGGTGTATTTGGTTGGACAGCAAAAAATCTGAAATCTGCACCGTCTTTTTCATTGCAGGCAGACATGTTTTCTGGCGGGTCCTATCATAGCAAGGATGGTGCTGTTGGAACATTTGCGACCCCATATTTTCCTTTCCCTTATTATAATGATGTCACGCTTGCCCTGACATCTCAGAACCTGATTGGTGTCGGGCCGGTCATTACGGCCACGCCTGTTCCTCATCTGCTTCTCAAATTGCATGTGCCGGTCTTCTGGCGGGAAAGTACGCAGGATGCTGTTTATGGAACTGGCAAAATATACTCATGGCGCAACAATCTTTCTGGTGGGTTTATTGGGGCCACACCACAAACACAGATTGCATGGAACTTTGCGCCACATTGGACCTGGACACATGATATCGCCGGATTTGTGGCCTCGAATGGCATGAGACAAGCCGGGGCAAAAGATGGCGCTTTTTATATGCAAACCATGGAATTCAAATTCTGATGCCAAGCCTTACAATAGGAGAGACGGTCATGATCACTACAGAAAACATTGTCATTATCGGTAACGGCATGGTGGGGCATTACTGTGCTGAACAGCTTGTTACGCATGGTTTGCATAAAACACACGCTATCCATATTTTTGGTGATGAACTTCACGATGCCTATGATCGTGTGCATCTCACTGATTATATGAGTGGGCAAGATGCATTGGCATTGCGCCTGCATAAAGACGACTTTCATACACATCATGGCCTGACACTCCATCGTGGTGTGAGGGTGGAACATATTGATCGTGATGCCAAAACGGTTGAAAGCATCGAGGGCGTTCTACCTTATGGCACGCTTATTCTTGCCACCGGCTCTACGCCATTTGTGCCGCCCATACCCGGTAACACCGGTACAGCCGGGCTGGTTTATCGGACACTTGATGATCTTGACATGATCCGGGCAGCAGCCAATGGCGCTACACATGGTGTGGTTATTGGCGGCGGCCTGCTTGGGCTGGAAGCCGCAAATGCATTGGCTGGGCTAGGTTTGTCCACCGCTGTGGTGGAGTTTGCACCACGCCTTATGCCGGTGCAACTTGATGAAGATGGCGGACAGGCATTGAAACAGCGGATTGAAGCCCTTGGGATCAATGTCCTCACCGCACATGCCACGCAGGAAATTGTTGCAGGAGAAAACTACAGGCATAGGCTTGTTTTTGCCGATGGAACGTTTCTGGAAACGGATCTGGTCGTTTTTTCTGCCGGCATTCGTCCTCAGGACCGTTTGGCACGTGAATGTGGGCTGGCTATCGGGTCACGTGGCGGGGTTGTAATTGATGATACATGCCGTACTTCTGACGCAGCCATTTTTGCTATTGGGGAATGTGCCTGCTGGAATGGGCAGGTTTTTGGGCTGGTTGCCCCAGGTTATACAATGGCCCGTACGGTGGCATCCATACTGGCAGGGGAGCAGGTGGCCTTTGCCGGAGCGGATATGTCCACAAAGCTCAAGCTTCTGGGGGTTGATGTTGGCTCTATTGGAGATGCACACGGTCGTACACCGGGGTGCCGCAGTTACAGATTTATTGGAGAAATAGACGGTTCCTATCGCCGCCTTGTGTTGTCTGAAGATGGGCATCATGTGCTTGGTGCCGTGCTTGTGGGAGACAATGCCTATTATGATACCATTCTCCAATGTGTACAGAATGATATTAAACCCCCGGCAGATCCAGCGGCACTCATCCTGCCGCGGGGGGAAGGAGCTGATCTGCTAGGAGCAGATGCGCTGCCTGATACAGCCATGATCTGTTCGTGCCATAATGTGACGAAAGGAGCGATCTGCGCATCCATTGAGAACGGCTGTACGGACTTGGCAGGGCTGAAACAATCCACCAAAGCCAGTACGGGCTGCGGCGGATGTTCAGCTTTGCTTAAAAATGTATTTGAAACGGAGCTGGAAGCACGCGGCATTACCGTTGATCATAGCCTATGCGAACATTTTTCCTATACACGCCAAGATCTTTACGCGCTTGTCCGTGTGCATGGGATTCAGACGTTTGAGGATCTTATGGCGCAATATGGCAATGGCGGTTTGGGTTGCGATATCTGCAAACCTGCGGTTGGTTCAATCCTTGCTTCGGCCTGGAATAAACCTATTACAGACCCTCTCTATATTCCGCTGCAGGACACGAATGATACATTCATGGCCAATATGCAAAAAAACGGAACATATTCGGTGGTACCCCGTATTGCAGGTGGAGAAATAACACCGGAAAAGCTGATTGTTCTGGGGCAGGTGGCCAAAAAATACGGCCTTTATACCAAGATTACCGGTGGCCAGCGTATAGATCTGTTTGGTGCGCAACTGGACAAACTCCCCGATATCTGGAGCGAATTGATGGATGCCGGGTTTGAGACCGGGCAAGCCTATGGCAAATCCACCCGAACGGTGAAGTCCTGCGTGGGCAGCACGTGGTGCCGTTATGGTGTGCAGGATAGCGTGGGTAAGGCGCTGGACCTGGAAAATCGCTACAAAGGCTTGCGTGCGCCGCATAAACTGAAATTTGCCGTTTCTGGATGCACCCGTGAATGTGCTGAAGCTCAAAGCAAGGATGTCGGTGTTATTGCCACAGAAAATGGCTGGAACCTTTATGTTTGCGGTAATGGCGGTATGCGCCCCCGCCATGCGGAACTTTTCGCAACAGATCTGGATTCTGAAACACTTGTGAAATATATTGATCGTTTCCTGATGTTTTATATCCGTACGGCAGATAAGCTCCAGCGTACCTCTGTATGGCGGGAAAACCTGGAAGGCGGGCTGGATTATCTTCGTGAAGTTATTATCGCTGACAGTTTGGGTATTTGTACGGAACTAGAGAAACAGATGCAGATGGTAGTTGATAACTACCACTGTGAATGGCGCGATGCGCTGACAGATCGCGAAAAACTCAAGAGGTTCCGTACCTTCGTTAATGATCGGCGGCCGGATCCGAATATTCGTACCGTTGCCGAGCGTGATCAGGTTCGTCCGGCAGACAATTTGCCAGAAACCACATCATCAGCAGGCCCAACGGAATGGACAGAATTGTGCCAAAGTCATGATCTGGTCGTAAAATCTGGTGTTGTGGCATGGTATGATGGAAATCAGATAGCTCTGTTTTACTTGCCAGAAACAGAAGTTACACCTGCGCAGGTGTATGCAATTGACAACCATGATCCATTTTCGAACGCCAATGTTATTGGCCGCGGCATTATGGGGGATCTGAAAGGGCAACTGGTTGTGGCATCTCCCCTTTATAAGCAGCACTTCCGTTTGGAGGATGGGCAGTGCCTGGAAGACCCGGCTATCCGTTTACGGACATGGGATGCCCGTTTGGAAAATGGGAAAGTGATGATCCGGGCAAAAATAAACGAATATACGCCGGAAACTCTCTTGGCCTGACCTAATTATGGCGCGGGAAGAAGTCCGTACGGTTTGCCCTTATTGTGGGGTAGGATGCGGGATTATACTGGAAGTGGAGAATGACCGTATTGCAAAGGTGCGGGGAGATACAGCACATCCTGCAAATGGCGGCCGTCTTTGCACCAAAGGAAGTTCCTGTGACAAACCTCTTCTTTCCGATCAGCGCCTGCATCAGGCGCTGATCCGCCCTCAACGTGGAGAAAAAGCAGTTCCTGTAGCAATGCAACAGGCTATTAAGGACACTGCGGCAAGATTGCGGACAATCCTGAATACACACGGGCCTGATGCAATTGCTTTTTACGTGTCCGGGCAGATGTCGCTAGAGGCACAGTATCTTATTAACAAACTGGCCAAGGGATTTGTTCGTAGCCAGCATATTGAATCTAATTCCCGCCTCTGCATGGCCGCAGCCGGAACAGGATACAAACTTTCCCTTGGGGCGGATGCCCCCCCTGGCAGTTATGAAGATTTCGATTGCACAGATCTGTTTTTTGTTATCGGTGCCAATATGGCCGATTGCCATCCTATCCTGTTTTTGCGTTTGATGGATCGCAAGCGGGCCGGGGCTAGGGCCTGTTAGATCTTGAATTTCTTCCCATATTGTAGGGATGGAAGAAGGAGACAGAACAGGCACCTTTACGGACGAGACATGGGCGATCTGGGAACCTCTGATTGAGGAGGTTCGCCCGAGGGGCAAGACGCCGCCACATGATCTGCGGCGGACGATAGCAGCGATTTTCTGGCGTCATGAGAATGGCGCGAAATGGCGGAGTATCCCCGCTGAACTGGGTCCGTGGTGGCGGGCTGCGCAGCTTTTCATCCGCTGGGCGAAGCTCGGCGTATGGGAGCGGCTGCTCGCACTGGTTCAGGAACAACAGGGAGTGGCATTCGGAATGACTTTTCTGGATGGCACAAACATCAGGGCTCACCACAAAGCGGCGGGAGCCCAAAAAAAGGGGCCTCTTTCGAAGAGCGAGACCATCGTGAAGCACTTGGCCGCTCTCGCGGTGGCTATGGCACAAAAGTCTGCGTGATCGCTGATGGACATGGAAAAGCCTTCGGTTTTGCGCTGGCCCCTGGACAGGCTCATGAACTGCCTCTGGCACCAGCCATGCTCGACAGCCTTCCCGCCACTCCCCTGTGGGTAGTAGCGGACAAGGGCTACGCGTCGAACGCCATGCGTGAACGGATATGGGACATGGGAGCACGGCCAGCCATTCCTGCGAAACGACGCGATGGCCCGGTCGCCTGCCCCAAATGGGCCTATCGGTGTCGGCATCTCGTTGAGAACCTCTGGGCTCGCCTCAAGGAGTGGCGCGCTGTCGCAACCAGATATGAAAAAACAGCAACGTCGTTCCTCGCGGTCATCCACATCGCTGCCGCAGCAGACTGGATCAAGCTCTAACAGGCCCTAGAGCGGAACTGATATCACCTTACCTCTTTATAAACTTCTTATAAATAAAGAACCCCACGGCATTCCCGACGTTAGATATTTTTTGGATCAGAAAAACAAAAGCACAACCTCCAAAAGTCAATGTTTCGGTTTGGGAATGATGGTGGCACCGTAAGGTCATACCTGACGCCTGCTGTCTGGTTAGATTATGTCTCTTCAGAAAGGGGTTCTTCCATGACCTTTTCAATCGTGGCGCGCTGCCCACAAAGTGGACAATTCGCGGTGGCTGTATCTTCATCCTCTCCTTCTGTTGCTGCGCGTTGTGGGTTTGCACGAGCAGGAGTGGGAGCTGTTACAACGCAAAATGTAACGGATCCTCGCCTTGGGCCATGGGCACTGGATCTACTAGAGGCAGGAGCGTCGGCTACAGAAGCGCGCGATATCATTGTACGCAACTGCACTTTTCCTCATTACCGACAAATGAGCTTAATTGACCGTGAAGGTCGCACAGCGGTGTATACCGGAAGCAAAGCGCTGGGGCTGAGCACTGATCTGTGTGGTGTGAACATTGCATCTACCGGAAATCTTCTCGCCTCCAAATGCGTAGTGGAAGCCATTGTTCGCAGCTTTGAACAATCGGAAAAAAGCAAAGAACTGGGAGCCCGCGTTATTGTGGCCATGAAGGCCGGACTTGCCGCAGGAGGAGAGGCTGGCCCCGTTCGTTCTGCCGGGTTGCAGGTGGTGGCCCAAGAAGCTTGGCCCTTAGCCGATCTGCGTGTGGACTGGGACGAAGCTCCGATAACAAAGCTGGAAGAATTGTGGACTATTTGGCAGCCCCAAATGCATGACTATGTCACACGCTGCCTTAACCCAGAAGTTGCGCCATCTTATGGCGTTCCTGGTGATGAGTAAAAAATAAGATTCTTGATTTCTTTAAAAATTATCTATTTTTTTGGAAGAAGACACCAATATGACCATCGAGAAAACAGAAGTTCTTGTAGTTGGGGCTGGTCAGGCTGGCATTGCCATGAGCGAACATTTGCGCGGCTATGGCATTGAACATGTAGTGCTTGAACGTAACCGCGTGGCAGAACGGTGGCGCAGTTGCCGGTGGGACTCTCTCGTGGCCAATGGTCCAGCATGGCATGATCGCTTTCCGCATTTGGAATTTCAGCATGATGGCCCGGATGATTTTGTTCCTAAAGAGCGTGTTGCTGATTATCTTGCTGCATATGCCCAAAAAATCGATGCTCCCATTCGTTGTGGGGTAGAGGTAAAAGAAGTGCGGCGTAACGCTGGGCGTCTTGGCTTTACTGTGCAAACATCGGAAGGTGTTATTGAAGCCAAGGCTGTTGTTGCTGCTACAGGGCCTTTCCAAATACCTGTTATTCCTCCTATAGTTCCAGAAGCTTCCGGTATTGCCCAAATTCATTCAGCATCTTACCGCAATCCAGAACAACTGCCTGAAGGTGCTGTTTTGGTTGTAGGGGCAGGATCTTCTGGCGCACAAATAGCTGAGGAGCTGATGCGGAGTGGACGGAAGGTTTATTTGTCTGTCGGCCCGCATGATCGTCCCCCTCGGCATTATCGTGGGCGTGATTTCGTATGGTGGCTAGGTGTTCTCAATAAATGGGATGCAGAAGCAACGCCGGGGGTAGAGCACACAACAATTGCCGTAAGTGGCGCAAATGGTGGGCATACGCTTGATTTCCGGCGTCTTGCATCTGAGGGCATGACACTTCTTGGGCGTACCGAGACATTTCATGATGGCGTGTTAACGTTTGCCCCAGATCTGGCCGAAAATATTGCCAAAGGGGATGCAAACTACCTTTCCTTGCTAGGGGAGGCAGATACATACGTTACGCGTAATGGTCTTGATCTGCCAGAAGAACCTACAGCTCGTGATATGCTGCCAGATCCAGAATGCATGAAGCATCCTGTTTTGGAGCTGGATCTGCAAAACGCTGGTATTAACACCATTATATGGGCAACTGGTTTTGGAGTAGATTATAGCTGGTTAAAGGTGGAAGCGTTGGATGAGCAGGGGCGTCCACACCACCAGCGTGGCGTTTCTGCTGAACCTGGGATCTATTTTCTTGGTCTGCCGTGGCAGACACGCCGTGGCTCGTCCTTCATATGGGGGGTGTGGCATGATGCAAAATATGTAGCAGATCACATTGCCAAACAGCGTGGTTATATGGCCTACAAGCCATCGCGCGAGGAGGGATAATGAAAAGCCTATCCTATTATACACAGCGCGCCGATGCTCTGAAATTTCGTAATAATTGCTGGATTGATGGGAAATTTGTACCCGCCAGATCTGGAAAGTGGTTTGAAGATGTAAATCCAGCAACGTCATCTATTCTGACACAGGTAGCACGAGGAGGCGCAGAGGATATTGATAGGGCTGTAAAATCAGCCCGTCGGGCGTTTGAAGATGGGCGGTGGTCTCGTCTTACTCCTGGCGCTCGTAAGGAAACACTCCTACGTCTTGCTGTGCTGATACGTGAACATCTTGATGAATTTGCGCTTCTTGATACGCTGGATATGGGGAAGCCAATTTCCGAGACCACGAATGTGGATGTGCCTGGGGCGGCGCAATGCCTACAATGGCATGCAGAGGCTATAGACAAGCTATACGATGAGGTGGCTCCAACGGGGGGGCGTGATGTTGCGATGATCCGGCGCATACCTCTGGGGGTAGTTGGGGCTGTGGTGCCTTGGAATTTTCCGCTGGACATTGCTATCTGGAAATTAGCTCCAGCCCTTGTAACGGGTAATTCCGTAGTTCTTAAACCAGCAGAACAATCTCCACTTTCTGCTTTGCGTCTGGCGGAGCTTGCAGCCGAAGCCGGTCTACCCGATGGCGTTCTGAATGTGGTGCCAGGTCTGGGGGAAGAAGCAGGGCAGGCGCTAGGCTTGCATGATGATGTAGATTGTCTGGTTTTTACGGGCTCCACCACAGTGGGTAAGTTGTTCATGCGCTATGCAGGCGAGAGCAACATGAAGCAGGTGTGGCTAGAAACAGGCGGGAAAAGCCCCAACATTATTTTCCCGGATGCAAATCTTGATGTTGCGGCAGATCAAGCTGCCTTTGGAATTTTTTTCAATCAGGGGGAAGTCTGTTCTGCAAACTCACGCCTGTTGGTGCATGAGTCTATTGTAGATGAAATGATTGAGCGTATGCGGCTGCGGGCTGAAGCAATTATCCCGGGAAATCCGCTAGACCCAGATACAAAAATGGGCGCTATGGTGGATAATCGCCATGCAGCACGTGTTGCAGAGTTTTTAAACTCTGGTCGGGAAAGTAGCCGTCTTGTTGCGGGGGGAAATCGTATTACGGTTGGTGCGTCAGACGCCTTTATTCAGCCAACAGTTTTTGCAGATGTGCCTCGGAATACTTTGATCGCACGTGAAGAAATTTTTGGGCCGGTCCTGGCTATTCAAACATTTCGCGATGAAGAAGATGCTCTTCAGCTAGCGCATGATACGCCTTACGGTTTGGCTGCTTCTGTCTGGACACGAGATATTGGACGGGCGCTTGATCTTTCGGAACGACTGCAGGTTGGCACGGTTTCTGTGAATACCGTAGATGCTCTTTCTCCCATGACACCTTTTGGTGGTGTTAAGCAATCAGGTTTTGGGCGGGATTTATCACTGCATAGCTTTGATAAATACACCGCGCTGAAAACAGTTTGGATTCAGTACTAACATCAGGAATTCAGAAGTAGAGGGTCAGAAATAATTTCTTTTTCTGATACCTCAAAACATTCCACAATCGCAATGTGATCGTTTGATACGTGCTGGGTCGCCGTATCGAAACAGTTCATACAGGAGACACATAGATTATGGCTCATACTCGTCTTCGTCCCTTCAATACGAAGGACACTTATCCCGAGCAGGAACTTGATAACGATCTTTGTCAGGCCGTTATTACGCAAAATACAATCTATCTGCGCGGGCAGGTGCCTCAGGATCTTGATACACGTGAAAATGTAGGGGTTGGAGACCCGGTGGCTCAAGCCGAAAAGGTAATAGATAATATTGAACTTTTGCTATCTGAAGCAGGCGCAAAGCTAACAGATATCTGCAAAGTTACAGTATACCTCACAGATATTCGCTACCGTGAAGCCACTTATCGTGTATTGGGGCGCCGCCTGAAGGGCGTATTCCCTGTATTTACAGGGTTGGTTGTTGTGGCTCTTGCCCGCCCAGAATGGCTGATTGAGGTAGATGTTATCGCTGAGCGTGAATGATTGCGAACACCCCGCTGCGCTTTGGCGGGGGTTTTTTATGTCTTGATAATGTTACGATTCCAATATGATATCCTGCATACAAACAGTAATTGCTGTTGAATGCCAGAGGAAGGAACCGTCCGATGACTGACACCACGACGGCACGAGGGCCAGAAGCTCATACCATTTATCAAATCCCACTTTATCAGCGGCATGGTCGTCCGCGTGATTTGTTTACGGTGTGGTTTGGCTCAAACATCATGATGCTGACCATTATCACAGGCGCGCTTGCAACAACTGTGTTTGGTCTGCCTTTCTGGCCCGCCATGCTTTCGGCTGTCTTGGGTAACATGATTGGTGGTCTGTTCATGGCGCTGCACGCAGCACAGGGGCCACAACTTGGTGTGCCGCAAATGGTGCAAACACGCGGGCAGTTTGGTTCAGTAGGGGCCATGGCTGTTATCTGCCTGGTGGTGATAATGTATGTTGGCTTCTTTGCTTCCAATCTCGTTTTGGGCGGAGAATCTCTGCACACTGTTGCAACATTTTTGCCTGAAAAAACATGCGTTATATTGCTCGGCCTCGTCAGCTTGATTGCTACTATTTATGGGCATGATCTAATCCATGCCTATACGCGGTTTATGACGGTTG
Organism: Acetobacter oryzifermentans; assembly: GCF_001628715.1. Classification (NCBI taxonomy): domain Bacteria; kingdom Pseudomonadati; phylum Pseudomonadota; class Alphaproteobacteria; order Acetobacterales; family Acetobacteraceae; genus Acetobacter; species Acetobacter oryzifermentans. The sequence continues at coordinate 142,135 of NZ_CP011121.1, forward strand.
TATCCGGCATTGCATTGGTTTTGTGTTTCGTATGGATACTGTGCATTAACGGTGTTTCATCTGCCACGCTGGCCCACGGCACATTTACCCTCTCTGGCTTTCTTGGCGGTTTGTCTACTGCTGCTTTGTGGCAAATTGCTTACGCGCCTTATGTTTCAGACTATTCGCGTTACCTGCCTCCGGGCACCGGTAACCGTCAGGCATTTATGGCAAGCTATTGGGGATGTGTGCTGGGCTCGCTATTCCCCATGATTCTCGGTGCACTTCTGGGTGTCATTGCGGGTGGGGGCGATGTGGTCGCTACACTTACAAAAGAAGTTGGTCCACTTGCACTTTTTATTATTCCCGTTCTGTCATTGGGTATTGCTTCTACAAACGCCATGAATCTTTATTGTGGTGCGTTGTCGGCCATTACAGTTATTCAGACCATCTTTCCTTCATGGAAAGCCACGCATGTCGGGCGCGCAGGTACGGCTGTTGTTCTGTCTGGCCTTTCTCTTCTTATCGCTCTCGGCACAGAAGCAAACTTTATGGAGGAATACACAAACTTTATTCTTCTACTGCTTTACGTCATGGTACCATGGACTGCGATCAACCTTGCTGATTTCTATCTGATCCGACATGGCGAATATGATGTTGCCTCTTTTTTTCGGGCTGATGGAGGCATTTATGGCCGTTACTGCTGGCCCGCGTTGAGTGCCTATGTGTTTGGTATCCTTATCCAGATCCCGTTTGTTTCAAACGGTCTTTATACCGGTCCGATAGCTACCATGCTTGGTGGCGCAGACATTTCGTGGATTGTAGGGTTGATCTTTGTGACTGTGTTTTACGTCTGGCTGATGCGGCATGAGCGGCATACGCAGCCTGTTGCAGGAAGTGCAGAATAATGAGTGGCCAGAACGATTTTCCGACAGAATTTGATTTCATTATCGTAGGCGCTGGTGCTGCTGGCTGTGTGCTTGCCAATCGTTTGAGTGCGCGAAGCAATTTGCGTGTAGCGCTTCTGGAAGCAGGGCAAGCAGACAATACACCGCGTATTCATGTTCCAGCCGGCACAATCTCACTTTATAAAAGCCGTAAATATACCTATCAGTATTATTCCACACCGCAGAAATATTTGGATAATAGACGCATCCATGTGCCACGGGGCCGCATGTTAGGTGGATCTTCCTCCATGAACAGCATGATCTACATTCGTGGTGCGCGTTCGGATTACGATGGTTGGGAGGCCATGGGCTGCACTGGTTGGGGGTATGACGCAGTACTAAAATACTTCATGCGGGAAGAAGATAATCATCTGCACCAAGACCCGCATTTTCATGGCACGGGTGGTGAATTGGTTGTAGATCAGCCGCGTGATCCATTGGGTGTTTCGCGCCTGTTTATTAAAGCTGCCGAAGAGGTAGGGCTGAAAGAGAATACTGATTTTAATGGCGCAAAACTTGATGGCATAGGTATTTATGATGTGACGCAAAAGGGCGGAAAACGCTTAAGTGCTTATCGTGCTTTTGTTGCGCCTGTGCGTTCCCGCCCAAATTTGCATGTTGTTACTGGTTGCAAGGTTGTTTCCCTTGTAACTGATGGCAAGGAAGTGCAGGGCGTCACCATAGAGCGGAATGGGCAGTTTCATGTTCTGCGCGCTCGGCGAGAAACTATTCTTTCCGCAGGGGCTATCGGATCACCACATCTGCTTATGTCATCAGGCATTGGTAACGCCCGCGAACTTTTGGCTGCAGGCGTGCCAGTTGTGGCTGATCTGCCAGAAGTGGGGCGCAATCTGCAAGATCATGTTGATGGGTTGGTTACCATCCGCTCTGATTCAGCTTCAACGCTTGGCTTTTCAACAGCTTCACTCTCCTCTGTTGTGCCATCACCTTTGCAATTTCTGCTTAAACGTAAGGGCTGGCTGACAACAAACTATGTAGAAGCTGGAGGTTTTGCATCCACACGTTACGCCAAGGATGTGCCAGATATTCAGTTTCATTTTGTGCCGGGTTACCGTAGCCATCGTGGACGGTTGTTTGAATGGGGCCACGGATTTGCCCTCCATACATGTGTGCTACGACCTTATAGCCGCGGGAGCATTCGCTTGGCACGTGATGGAAGCAGGAACCTGGACATTGATTTCAATTTCCTTTCTGATGAAAGAGATACGCATGTGCTGCTGGAAGGCGTAAAACTGGCGCGTTCCATTCTTCGTGCATCTCCTTTTGATGCGATACGAGGCAAGGAAATGGCGCCCACAGCCAATATTCAGACAGATGATCAATTAATAGAGTATTTGCGCGCATCGGCAAGCACAGTGTTTCATCCCTCAGGTACCTGCCGCATGGGAGCAGATGATACGAGTGTTGTAACGCCTGATTTGAAGGTGCGTGGACTAAAAGGCCTACGCGTAGCGGATACATCCATCATGCCAACGTTGGTAAGTGGCAATACCAACGCACCAACGATGATGATTGGAGATAAGGCATCCGATATGATTTTGGCGGATGCCGTATGACCTCAATGTATGATCTATCTGTGCAAGACATTCTTTCACAGTTGGTAGCTTTTCCCACTATCTGTCGCACAGAAAATCAGAACCTTATTGATTGGGTTGAAGAATTTCTGCGTGCATGTGGGGCGCGTTGCCTGCGTGTGCCAGGCGAGCAGGCTGGTCGTTTTAATCTGCTGGCCAGTATTGGGCCGGACACTCCAGATGGCATTGTGCTTTCAGCTCATAGTGATGTTGTGTCCGTAGAAGGGCAGCCATGGAAAACTGCCCCTTTTACCCTGACTGCATATGATGGAAACCTATATGGACGCGGAACAAGTGACATGAAGGGTTTTCTCGCTTGTATGTTGGTGGCCGCGCGGTATGCTGCCCAAAAAACAACCCTGCGAGCGCCGTTGCATTTGGCTATTTCGTATGATGAGGAGATAGGTTGTGTAGGAGTGCACTCACTTTTACGCTCTCTAGCTGTTCATAAATTTCAGGCGCGTGGATGTGTTATTGGGGAACCCACCAATTTACATGTGGTATCTGGCCACAAAGGCAAACTGGCCGCACGCATTGTCTGCCACGGTCTGGCTGCGCATTCGGCCAATCCCGCACGTGGTTCTAACGCCATTCTGCTTGCATCAGATATGGTACAGGCCATTAAGTTCCTGCAAGATGAATTGCAAAACAATGGCGCGCAAGATGAGAATTTTGAAGTACCATATAATACCTTACAGGTTGGGCTCATCCAAGGCGGTGTTGCGCTGAATATTGTGCCAGATTTGTGTGAAGTGCACTTCGAGATGCGTTTATTGCCCGGAGTAGATCCTGCGCTCTATATTGAACGACTAAAGCAGGAAGGAGCTCGTCTCTGCACAACGTACCCCTCTGCACGTATAGAGATTGAAACACTTAATACATATCCAGGATTAAACACACGGGATGGTACGCCATTTTTGCAGGAGATAATGGCTATTACAGGAGATAATGCGCCTTCATATATTGGATTTGGCACGGAAGGTGGGTTATTCAAAGAATATCTTGATATACCGGTAGTGGTTTGTGGACCAGGATCTATTGATCGTGCGCATAAGGCAGATGAGTTTATTCGTTTGGATGAATTATCTGCGGGCGTTCAGTTTGTAGAAAAAATAGTAGAGAAACTTCTATAAAATAAAACCGACATGGAAAGATTTTTACATTAGCAGGTTTAAACAGCATGATGAGAAAATAGGTGGCTATTCAAGTACTACCTAGAAGGAGACGTTGAAGGTGAAGTTTTCTTTGCGGCAGATTGAATATTTTGTCGCCACTGCAGAGCTGGGTTCCATTGTGCAGGCTTCTCGCCAAATTCCGATCTCTCAGCCTGCAATTTCTGCCGCTATCGCGCATCTTGAAAGCGTGTTTGGGGTATCACTTTTTATACGTCATCATGCACAAGGTCTGTCTCTTACTGCAGAGGGATGTCTGGTTTTACAGGAAGCGCGCACACTTTTATTGCACGCTCAGGAATTGGGAACCTCTCTGAACGGTATGCTCAAGCGTGTGCAAGGGGAAGTGAGGGTGGGTTGCATGACAACGCTATTTCCTCTACTAGCGCCAGATCTTATTCAGAATTTTTCGGCTGCTTACCCGGAAGCACGCTTGCGCGTCATTGCCGGACATCATGAAGAACTGATAGATAAACTCCGAAATGGTGAAATATCAGTCATGATTGGCTATAATATGACATTGCCCCCTATGATAGGTTTTCAGCCGCTTTCTGCACTGCCGCCATATGTATTTACTTCAAGTGACCATCCATTAGCTGCAAAAGAATGTGTACGATTGCAAGATCTGGCAGATGAGCCTTTTCTTTTGCTTGATCTGCCTTTTTCGAAGGAATATTTTCTACAGTTGTTTGCTTCAGCGGGAATCACACCATGTATTGCAGGTCATTATCCAAGTATGGATGTGATCCGTAGTTTGGCTGCAAGAGGTGTGGGCTTTGGGTTAGGAAATGCGCGCCCACGAAATCAGCAGGCACTGGATGGCAAATCTTTAGCTTATCTAACATTAGAAGATGAATGCGCACCACTTTTATATGGACTTTTTACAATTGTAGATCAAAAATTTCCTTTTCGTGTTTCAGCTTTTTTGGACATGTGTGAACAAGATCTTTCTGGAAAGCCATTGCCGGGAACTCTGAATTAGCAGATTTTCTTCCTATAAGTTTTGGTGCAGAAGGAAGCGTAAATTGAGGGCTATCCAATTAAAGATATGCCTCAGTTTTCCAGAAATGGAGAATAGGAAAAAATTACGCTATATGATTTTAATTTATATTGACCAAAAATATATTTATAAATTACTATTTTAGAAATATGGACGGTAATAATATATGGATTTTGTATTTATATTATTACCTAATCGTGAAATATTCCTGATATGAAGAGCATACAAAGTATTCTTCAAGGATGGATTTTTTTGCTCCAAATGTTTCGGGATCGTTATGTTTCTTTTGTGCAAAGTAGGTGATACATGCGACAGACCCTGATCGATCGAAGTGCCTTCAAATTTGTATTGCTATCATGTTGCGCTGCATTTTTGTGTGAAACAGGTATGCCAACAGCCCACGCACAAGTTTCTGCGCCGGCACAGGTGCAGGTAGGAGACATTGCCAAAACCCTTAAGCCAGAAGAGGCAGAAAAGGGCGCAGGCACCCCAACAGATGGGGAAGAACCACCTGTGACTTCTCTTTCTGAAGAGGAAGAGGCCATGAAGCCTAAGGCGGGTAATCTGTTCCATGTCAAACCCGGTCATACCCCCACATATTGGGAAGGGCTGGAAGGGCACGTCTCTATTGAAGCGGGGATTTCAGGCAACCCCTGGACACGCTCAGGACGCAACTTTGCGCAGTACTATTCAGATCGGGCGAATACGGTCACACTGAACCAGATTATTGGGTCATTGTCTCACCCTGTTACGTCTGTAGGTAGTGGGTATGGCATCGGCTTTGTGCTGGAAGCCATGTATGGTTCCGATGCGCGGTTTGACCCCACAATCGGGATGGGTTCTGGCTCCCTGCATGGGCTGTATCAGTGGGCCCCTACACAGGCGCATCTGGATGTGCACCTGCCGTGGATCTTCAAGCGTGGCATTGATGTGCAGATCGGCCAGATGTATGGCATTATGGGCGCAGAAGGCACGCCAGCTCTGGCGCGCCCCTTCTACACCTACAACTACGCATCCGATTATATCGTGCCGTTCCAGACGGTGGGTATTCTGGCCACCATGCATCTGACACGCCACATGGACTGGATTTTGGGGGTGGATGCAGGCAACTCCACAACCTTTGGCGCATCGGGCAACAACAACAAGCCCAAGGGCTATTTTGGTCTGGCGTGGAACAAGCTGATGGATGGCAAGCTGGATGTGCATGCCATCGGGCACTTTGGGCCGCAGGGCAACAATGGCCGCACCATTGTCTCCCCCACAGGGTGGGTGAGTGCGGGCATTGGCAAGCAGGCCAACAGCCTCATGCAGTATAATGCGGATGTCATGGCCACGTATCATATCAATGACAAGATGACCGTTTCCGTGGATGGCACCTATCTGCACGATGATTCCCTGCGCGATGATGCCTATGGTGTCACAACCTACTTTTCCTACGACATCCACCCCTGGCTGACATTCAATGCACGAGGTGAAATCTTCCGTGACAACACGGGTGGGGTGATTACGGAATATTCCAGCTTCAACTCCCTCACGCAAGCACTCAGCAACCAGCCATTCCCCTATTACAACGCTCTGCCCACAACCTATGGCGAACTGACGCTGGGTGTCTCCTACCGACCAGAGTTCGTGAACAAGAAGCTGGCTCTGGGGGGCTTTACCATCCGGCCTGAAATCCGGCTGGATAAATCCCTTAACGGCACGCACCCATTCAACCAGGCCGGAACCGTGCAGAACCCAACCGTCAATAACGGCACAAATAACATGCTCTGGTTCAGCTGTGATGCAACCTGGTCTTTCTAGGTGTTTAGCACTACAGTTGCATTTTGTGTCGTGAGTGAGCGCGGATAGCACTGGCCTGATGCGTTCGTCGAAAGACGGACCATCTGAGGATGTGAATTGCCCCGGGTTTTGTGGAGACAGAAAGACCCGTGAGGTAAGAAGAATTCATGAGCAATAAATCGAAGCGTTTTCCGCCTGAGTTTCGTGACCGTGCAGCCCGCATGGTTCTGGAGGAAGAGAAGAACCATCCTTCGCGGTGGTCTGCAGTGATGATGATAGCGCCAAAGCTGGATATTCATCCTGACACGCTGTCAAAATGGACCCGTCTGCATGAACGTGCCAATGCGCCTGCGGTGAGTGACCTGCCTGATCGAGAGAAGATCAGGCAACTGGAGCGAGAGAACCGCGAATTGCGGCAGGCCAATGAAATCCTGCGTAAGGCGTCGGCATATTTTGCCCAGGCGGAGCTCGACCGCATCTTCAAGCCATGACACGCTTCATTGAGGAGCACCGGCAGACATATGGTGTCGGGTCAATCTGCAGGGTTCTGTCGATTGCACCATCTGCCTATTATGCAACTGTTGCCAGACAGAAAAATCCGTGTGTGCGCAGCCAGAAAGACAAAGAACTGTGCGATGACATCCGTAGAGTGTGGAATAATAATTTCTGCGTCTATGGAGCGCGCAAGGTCTGGCATCAGCTCAGACGTGAAGGCGTGGATGTCGCCCGCTGCACGGTAGAGCGGCTGATGCGCCGGATGGGGCTGAAAGGCGTCATTCGTGGCAAGGGGGTCAGAACCACACGGCCTGATCCGCAACGTCCGTGTCCGCAGGATCTGGTGCAGCGCCAGTTTCATGCTCCTGCCCCCAACAGACTGTGGGTTTCGGATTTCACGTATGTTTCCACTTGGCAGGGCTTTGTTTATGTGGCCTTCATCATTGACGTCTTTGCACGGGTTATTGTGGGTTGGCGTGTCTCCTCAACGGCTCATACCGACTTCGTACTGGATGCCCTTGAGCAGGCTCTGTGCCAGAGGCAGCCTGAGGGAAAAGTGACCCACCATTCCGACCGCGGCTGTCAATATGTGTCCATTCGTTACACGCAAAGACTGGCTGAAGCGGGGCTCGTTGCTTCTGTCGGCAGTGTTGGGGATTCCTATGATAACGCCTTGGCAGAGACCATTAACGGACTTTACAAAACCGAACTCATCTATCGGCAGGGGCCATGGAAAAACAGGGAAGCTGTTGAACTGGCAACACTTAAATGGGTCGACTGGTTCAATAATCGGCGGCTCCTGTCCTCCATTGGAAACATCCCGCCAGCAGAAGCTGAGGCACGCTTTTATGCACAACAGAAATCACATGCATTAGCCGCTTAAATCAGATAAAAAACGTCTCCACAAAACCCGGGGCAATTCAGTCCATGGTCCGGCTATAGGGCAGTCAAATTCTTCAGCATCCAGATCAGCAAGCGGAAGATACGCCCAGTCATAAAGTCGCTCACCTTTTGTGCCGTGCCCCGCTGACAGACGACGCCAGGCCTGGTCTGGCAGTCCTGCTGCAATATCTTTCGCCTCTCCGGCAATCAGCGGTTCCGTTGCCCATGATCCGAACCAGTGATTGCCCTTGACCCCAAGCACATATCCAATTCCTGCCCGGCGAAGCGTGCGTTCTACGTCGCCCACGCCATACACGCTGTCTGCTGCAACCCAGCGGAACGGCACACCGGCCTCAATACTTCGCTCAATCATCATCGAGGCTAACGCCGGTTTGGTTGCAAACACCACGTCATCGGGAACGTGGGCCCGCTTCAGACGCTCAGGCTTTGATGTCCAGTCTTTCGGGAGATACAGGGCGCGGTCAATAAAGGCATGCCCCCGTTCCGAAACATAAGCGCCAAACACACCAATCTGGCAGTTCGTGATCTTGCCGGCAGATCCCGTATACTGCCGCCCCACACCGCAGGACGCCTGACCCTTCTTCAGAAAACCGGTCTCATCAATGACCAGCACGCCCTCTTCAGTGCCCAGATGCTCAATCACATAATCCCTGACGACGTCACGAAGGGCATCGGCATCCCAGTGCCCGCGTCCCAGAAGCGCCTGCTGCCGCCATGGACCAGGATCTCCTGCGGCTTCCGCTCGCATCCATCCCGTCTTGCGTGGTTCATTGCCAATCAAAACATCAAGAAAAGCACAGGCCGAATCTACGACACGTTTTTGCGTGAACAGCGGCGCCATCCGATCCTTGGCGGACCGAAGCGAGCGCGCCCATAATTCCAGCGTCTCTTCAACAGACGTACCGCCACTCATCATATCCTGAATCATGGTTACCCATAGATTCAGAACTCAACACAAAATGCAACTGTAGTGCTAGTTGTCAGGTAGGAGATGATCGTATTCAGCCAGATTACATTGATATCGCTATTTCCTCCATCGTAGAGGGGGGCTATGCTGATGCCTTCAGAATATTCGGTTTTTTTAATTAGAGATATTTGAGTCCGAGTTGGTTTTTCACCATGCAATTCACATTTGATACAATCCTGTTTCTCATATCGAGCGCATTTGTGGCTGGTGGGATAGATGCTCTTGCGGGTGGGGGCGGTCTTGTGACAATTCCCGCTTTGATGGCGGCTGGTATTCCACCTGTTTCGGCTCTTGCCACCAATAAACTGCAAAGCACGATTGGGACCTCTTCGGCTTTTCTGACCTTTTTGAGGGCAGGGCATGTCGATATCAGACAATTTGTTTTGCCAGCCATAGGAGCTTTCCTGGGAGCGCTTGCAGGCGCAACGGTCGTACAATTTGTAAATCCTATCTTTTTATCAGCAATTGTACCGCTTTTGTTAATCGGAATGGCTGCTTATTTTCTATTGGCCCCTCCCTTGAGTGGGGAAGATCGCCACGCTCGCCTTGGACGTATGGGGATTACACTATGTATGACCAGCATAGGATTTTATGATGGTTTTTTTGGTCCTGGTACGGGATCATTTCTAACAACTGTCTTGGTTGCTTTTGCTGGCCTTGGATTAGTTCGTGCAATTGCAAATACCAAATTTATCAATCTTTTAACCAATGTCGCGGGTCTTACGGCCATGATTGTTGGCGGAAAGGTATTATGGATGCTCGGATTTGGAATGGCAGGAGCAAATATTCTTGGAAACCAGGTCGGAGCATGGTTGGCAATCAGATATGGCGGCAAAGGTATCCGACCTCTGCTGGTTATTATGTCCTTGGCCCTTACGGTCAAGCTTCTTGCCAATCCCGATAATCCATTGTGGAAAATGTTTTAACCTTAATGGTGAATGAATATTGAGAATATCCCCTCTCGTATCCCGTTCGCCCTTCAGCATCGGTAAGATGCGATATGAAGATGTTTGCGAGTTCAGAGTTCACAGCGAAGATAGAATAGATATCAGACCAAGAGCCGCCATAGGTAGCGGACAGGCTCTTGGCTTATGATATTATAACAAATTCTCGAATAAACTTAAATCCCAAGTTGTGCTGAAATCGGGCATTAAAGGGAATGATCAAAAGCAAGGTATTTATGATCCAATATCAATCAAAAAAATGGCGATATTGGAAGAAATCAGGTCCTTAATTTCTTTATGAGTTATGTTTTAAGGCCTGTGAGGCAATCCGATAGACCGTTCCCGAACTTATGCCGAAAGCTTTTGCAATTTGTTCCAATTTTTCGCCATTTTTTCTTTTTTTGATAATTTCAAGTCGTTGTGACGGGGTGACAAGACTTGGTCGCCCCATCTTTTTCCCTTGCGCGATGGCTCTGGCGCGTCCTTCGGAAGTGCGCGTTCGTATTAAATCTCTTTCGACATCAGCTAAACCTCCAAGGACAGCAAGCATAAGCCGACCCGTGCTGGTAGTTGTATCGGTCCATGGTTCTGCCAAAGAGTAAAACTGAGCTTTTTTTCGGTAATACTTTTAACTATAGCGAATAAATCAAACGTACTGCGTGCCAGCCGATCAAGGCGAGTGACCACAATTGATTGTCCCTCTTTCAGATTACCGATGAGTTTCTGAAGTTCTGCACGGTTTGCATCTGCCCCACTAGCTTTTTCACGATAGATTCGACGGCATCCGTAATCTTTGAGTGTTTTAACCTGATGTTAAGGGTGCCGTTCGGTAATCCCCCCATAAAAAGAGTGACTTTTGAATGAGAATTTTCTCAGCGTAAGAATTGAGGAGATTCTGATGAAGAGTGATCGCTTTACTGACGCCCAGATCATGGGTGTGATCCGCCAGGCTGAGGGCGGTGTCCCGGTTCCTGACCTGTGCCGGGAGCATGGGATTAGGGCCTGTTAGGGCTTGATCCAGTCTGCTGCGGCAGCGATGTGGATGACCGCGAGGAACGACGTTGCTGTTTTTTCATATCTGGTTGCGACAGCGCGCCACTCCTTGAGGCGAGCCCAGAGGTTCTCAACGAGATGCCGACACCGATAGGCCCATTTGGGGCAGGCGACCGGGCCATCGCGTCGTTTCGCAGGAATGGCTGGCCGTGCTCCCATGTCCCATATCCGTTCACGCATGGCGTTCGACGCGTAGCCCTTGTCCGCTACTACCCACAGGGGAGTGGCGGGAAGGCTGTCGAGCATGGCTGGTGCCAGAGGCAGTTCATGAGCCTGTCCAGGGGCCAGCGCAAAACCGAAGGCTTTTCCATGTCCATCAGCGATCACGCAGACTTTTGTGCCATAGCCACCGCGAGAGCGGCCAAGTGCTTCACGATGGTCTCGCTCTTCGAAAGAGGCCCCTTTTTTTGGGCTCCCGCCGCTTTGTGGTGAGCCCTGATGTTTGTGCCATCCAGAAAAGTCATTCCGAATGCCACTCCCTGTTGTTCCTGAACCAGTGCGAGCAGCCGCTCCCATACGCCGAGCTTCGCCCAGCGGATGAAAAGCTGCGCAGCCCGCCACCACGGACCCAGTTCAGCGGGGATACTCCGCCATTTCGCGCCATTCTCATGACGCCAGAAAATCGCTGCTATCGTCCGCCGCAGATCATGTGGCGGCGTCTTGCCCCTCGGGCGAACCTCCTCAATCAGAGGTTCCCAGATCGCCCATGTCTCGTCCGTAAAGGTGCCTGTTCTGTCTCCTTCTTCCATCCCTACAATATGGGAAGAAATTCAAGATCTAACAGGCCCTAGCAACGCCACGTTTTACCGGTGGCGCGCGAAATATGGCGGCATGGATGCTTTGATGATCAGTCAGATGAAGGCTTTGGAAGAGGAGAACCGTCGGCTGAAGCGCATGTATGCGGATTTGAGCATGCAGACGGATATCCTGAAGGAAGCCCTGGGAAAAAAATGAAGCGGCCAGCCCAGCGCCGGGAACTGGCCGCACAGGCTGTGGCGCATCATGGGGTCAGCATTGCGCTGGCCTGTCGGATTTTTGGGATATCCGAGACCTGCTTTCGCTATCGTCCGCGACTGGCAGCGGAGAACGACAGGATTGCCGCTCTTCTGGTGGGACTGACCCAGGCTCACAGGAGATGGGGATTTGGTCTGTGTTTCCTGTATCTGCGCAATGTGCAGGGACAGCTCTGGAATCATAAGCGGGTTTATCGGATCTATCGGGAACTGGAACTCAACCTGCGGATTAAACCCCGCAGGCGTCTGGTTCGCGAAAAGCCTGAAAAGCTGTCGGTTCCGGCCCTTCCCAACAGGGTCTGGTCCATGGATTTTATGGCGGACAGGCTGATGGATGGACGTGCTTTTCAGCTCCTGAACATTCTGGATGACTTCAATCGTGAAGGACTGGCGATCGAGGTTGATTTTTCCCTGCCGGCCTGTCGGGTTGTCCGCTGTCTGGAACAGGTTATGGAGTGGCGTGGCAGGCCAGAAGCCATCCGAATGGATAATGGCCCTGAATATGTCAGTCATACGTTGGTTCCATGGGCCGAAAAACAGGGGATTACCCTGATCTATACGCAACCGGGTAATCCGCAGCAGAACGCCTATATTGAACGCTACAACAGAACTGTCCGGCAGGAATGGCTGGAGCAGTATTTGTTTGAAAGCATTCAGGACGTACAGGAGGTCGCAACACAATGGCTCTGGACATATAACCATGACAGACCCAACATGGGGAACAGCGGGCTAACCCCCGCCCAGAAACTAAAAACAGCTGCCTGAATTCTCATTCAATGCCCCACTAAAAATGGGGGGATTACCCCGGCACGCTTAAGGGATTGGTCGATGAGACATTCTCCGGCGTGTATGGCAATGCCGATGACAAGAAATCCTGGCTCAGTAATCCCGCTTTCTCAGATCTCGTGTCAGGAGATAGTTTCCGGTCGTCTGACCTGGTAGACGGCAAGACGGATATTTTCGTGCAGTTGCCCTTGCGAGCCTTGGAAAATACACCAGAAATCGGCCGCACGATCATTGGAGCCTTGTTGAACGCTGTTTATGAGGCAGATGGCAACATCCAGAATCGGGTTCTTTTCCTGTTGGATGAGGTTGCTCGTCTTGGGCGGATGCGAATCATGGCAACGGCGCGGGATGCAGGCCGGAAATATGGCATCACTCTGAGGCTACTTTACCAGTCGGTCGGCCAGCTTGAAGAACAATGGGGGCGCGAGGGAAAGCGGGCATGGTACGAGGCGGCCGCGCATCGGACATATGTTGCGATCTCTGACCTCGATACGGCAAAGGAACTAGAAGAAACCTTTGGTCAGTATGGCGTCATGGCGACATCCGAAGGTAGTAATTCCGGCACGTCGGGAAAGGGGTGGGAAGCCGGCAACCGCTCACGCGGTACGAACACCAGCTACCACGAAATTAGTCGTCCCCTGATCCGCCGTGAAGAGTTGCTCAATGATGCGCGGGTGGATGAAGCGTTTGTTGTGGTTCGGGGCGGTCGCCCATTGCGTTGTGGAATGCCGATCTATTTCCGGCGGCCTGAAATCAGGGAAAAGATTGCAGCTAATCGGTTTAATAAGCACTTGGGGTGAGGTTCGAGAGGGTATAATCAATGTTGAAAAATGAACCTGTGGTTGTCAAAACAACCACAGGTTTAGTCATTTTGGTACGATCAGGTGAACAAGCGAGGCACTTACGAATAACGCTACTGTGCTAAGCGCCCAGATGCCGATGAACCAGCCGATACGCTGGCTAAGTCGCCGGGGCGCGTTGTCCCCATTGCCTTGTACGATTTCAATGATAGCCATCTGCTTCCGTTACCTTTCCGCGGAACACGCGATAGGAGTAAACCGTGTAGGTCAGGATGATCGGCAACAAGATGACGGTGCCGACCAGTTGGAAAAACTGACTGGAAGGGGGAGATGATACATCCCACAGCGTCAACTCGGGTGGAACAGCATATGGCCACACCGTAATCCCGAGGCCGGACAGGCAGAGAAAGAACCATCCGAGAGCACACAGGAAAGGTCCTTTGGAATGTCCACGGCGCAGACCGATGGTCAGCAGAAAACCCAGTGCGATTACCAGAAGAGGAACAGGTGCGACAAATGCGATATTTGGCCACTCGGTCCAGCGCCGCAGGTAGGGTGCGTGCAACATGGGCGTCCACAGGCTGACAGCTACGATACATACAAACAGCCCGATCGCCAGCAGCTTCGCCCATTTCCGGCAGGAGGCTTCCAGCACATCGGTCGTACGCCAGATAAGCCAGGTTGCACCCAGTAGGGCATAACCGCACATGACGGCCACTCCGCACAGCACGCTGAATGGGGTTAGCCAATCCAGTGAACCGCCAACAAAAGCCCCGTCCACGACCTTGATTCCCTGGACGACCCCTCCAAGGATTGCGCCCTGACAGAAGGCCGCGATGCCCGATCCTGCCATGAAGCCAGCGTCCCACAGTTTTTCGCGTCCAGTGCCGCGTGTCATGATACGAAATTCAAAGGCCACACCACGGAAGATCAGGGCAACCAGCATGAGCACGATCGGCAGGTAGAACGCAGGGAGTAGTGTTGAATAGGCCCCAGGAAAGACCCCATAGAGCGTAGCACCGCCAAGGACCATCCACGTTTCGTTCCCATCCCATACAGGGGCGATGGTGTTGACCATCACATCCCTGCGGGCTTCATGCCGCTCTACGGCGAACAGCATTCCAATGCCAAGGTCAAAGCCATCAAGGATGACATAGATGGTGATCGCAGCGACCAGAATAACGGCCCATATGATCGGAAGCCAGTATGCGACGTCCATCATGTTCAGGCTCCTTCGCCAGAAGAGGGATTGATGACTTTGGGATGAGTGCTTGTGGCCAGAATATTCGGGGCGTGAGAGGGGCTGGTTTCATGTTCACCTTCTTGTGGCGCGCGTGCCAGCAGGCGGCCCAGAATGCCGATCCCTGATCCGAATACGATTACGTAGACCACAACAAAGACGGTCATCGTCAGCGCCATATTGGACAGGGCGATTGGGGAAACACTGTCGGATGTCCTGAGCAGACCGTAGACGGTCCAGGGCTGACGGCCGACCTCGGTCGTAACCCAGCCGCACAACAATGCGATGAAACCGGTGGGCGCCATGCATACGGCGACCCGATGAAATCCTGGACTGCTAAACAGGGTTCCTCTGCGCCTTAACCAGAGCGACCAGAACCCGACAAGAACCATCAGCATCGCCAGCGCGATCATGATGCGGAAGGAAAAGAAGATCACGGGAGAAGGCGGCCGCTGGTCACGCGGGAAATCCTTCATGCCCGGTACTTTACCATTCAGGCTATGTGTCAGGATGAGTGACCCGGCCAGCGGCAGCCTGATAGCATAATCCGTATGTTCGGTTTTCATGTTGGGAATACCGAACAGCAGTTCCGGGGCACGCGCTTCTGATTCCCAATCCCCTTCCATCGCGGCAATCTTGACCGGCTGGTATTTGAGCGTGTTCAGCCCATGGGCGTCACCGGCGAGGACCTGTAGCGGGGCAACGAAGGCAGCCATCCACATTGCCATGGAAAACATCAGGCGCACCGGTTCGCTCGCCTGTGTGCCCGCACGGCGTGCCTTGAGCAGATGCCACGCCCCTGTCGCTCCTACTATAAAGGCAACCGAAAGAAAGGCCGCCAGACCCATATGCACAAGCCGGAAAGGAAAAGAGGGATTAAAAATAATGGCAAGCCAGTCTGCGGGTATGAAGCGACCGGTAGCAGCATCAATTGTGTATCCTTGTGGCGTCTGCATCCATGAGTTTGACGCTAGGATCCATGTCATCGAGATGAGTGTACCGACCGAGACACAGCATGTTGCTGCATAATGCAGGCCGCGTCCTACTTTGTTCATGCCAAAGAGCATGACCCCGAGGAAGCCCGCCTCGAGAAAGAAGGCTGTCATGACTTCATACGATAGGAGAACACCTGTAATAGGGCCGGCTTTCCGGGAGAAGACCGACCAGTTCGTGCCGAATTCATACGACATGACCAGCCCGGAGACGACGCCCATGCCAAAGACGATCGAGAATATCTTGATCCAGTATCGGTAGAGGTCGAGATAAGCTGACCGCCTGGTTTTAAGCCATAATCCTTCCAGCACGGCCAGATAGGCAGCCAGTCCGATTGAGAAGGCGGGAAAAACAATATGAACGCCTACGGTAAAGGCGAACTGGAAGCGTGCCAGAAGCAGCGCGATATCGTGAGATGGTTGCATGGGTAATTCCCCAAATCGTGATCCAGCCGCATTTATAAGAAACGTAAAATTTCCATAAATGACAGACTGTCAGACGGTTTTATTGTTATAATATTCGCACTGCCTGATAGGCGTGTATATCTGTTCCGTTTTGGTTTTGGAAACGTCTTTGGTTATCATACAGTCATCTTTCTAATAATCCTTCAACCATGACATATTGATAAGTGCAGAGTCTTCGGATTGTCTGGTATGAGTTCGCCATTTTTTCATAAAAATGATCTTATACGAGACTGATAACGTTAAGATACCAACAGGAGTTTCCGCGTGATCTTTCCTGAGACAGTCGTGGGCAGATGTCTGACGAAGTGGACTTCCTTAAGACCAATCCAGCGACCGAGTGCCTGATTGACCCGTCCGATCATTTCCTCGGAAGAAGGTATGACTTTTACACCGGAGTTAGGTGTTTGGTCCCGGGGTTTGATGGGTTGGATTGATGATGAATCTTTCTGGCTCTGAAGTCCATATTTTGCAGACGTATTCGTAAGGCGTGAGGCCACTCAGCGTCTTGAGCCTTCGCCCGAAATTATAAGCTGCCATGAAGTCGTTGAGGTGTGTCCTCAACTGCTCATGACTGTCGTAATGGAAGCGTTTGACGGTTGCCTCTTTGATTGTCCGGTTCATCCGTTCAACCTGACCATTGGTCCAGGGATGATTGGGTTTCGTCAGACGATGTTCGATCCCGTGGGCTTCGCAGATCATGTCGAAGCGCATGGGACGCGACCAGGCCGTATTGCGATTACGGGGTTGGTCAGCGAACTGGATCCCATTGTCGGTCAGGATGGTGTGGATCCGGTAAGGGATGATGCTCAGGAGATGTTCGAGGAATTCCCAGGCCGTCTTCCGATCAGCTTTCTCGACCAGTTGTGTGACAGCGAATTTGCTTGTCCGGTCAATGGCAACGAAGAGGTACAGCTTGCCTTCAGCGGTCTGGACTTCCGCTATGTCGAGATGAAAGAACCCGATCGGGTAGCGTTTGAAGCGCTGGCGTTTGGCTTTGTCCCCCTCCATGTCCGGCAGTCGTGAAATCCCGTGACGCTGAAGGCAGCGATGCAGGGCCGAGCGTGTCAGATAGGGAATGCTGGCCTGCAGGGCATAAAGGCAGTCATCCAGCGGCAGCAACGTATGCCGGCGAAAGGCCACGATCATCGCTTCGTCCGTCTCGGACAGGACCGTTGAGCGCGGCTCTTTAGGACCTGTCTTCTGATCTTCGACACTCTGTCGCTTCCGCCATTTAGCCACTGTCTTCGGGTTGATCCCGAACTCCTCGCTCAGCGCCGCGAGCGAAGCCTGCGATCGCTGTATTGCTGCTCGCACGGCGTGCGTGGTCGTGGCGCTCCCATGACGTATCTGTCCCATAATGCTTCCTTCCACTCTCGTGAAAATATCACACCATCAAACCCCGGGACTAAACACCTAGTGCCAGAGCATAACCCCACGCCTCATGATGTCGCCCGTGGTCTGGCTGACCTTGTCCCTTTGCGCTTCCAGTTGCGAGAGGATGATGCTTTCCGGCTTTTCTCCAGATCAGGCGCACTGGCTTGCATTGCTGCGCGTCGTGACGAAGCCCGTATCGAAGGGTTGCAGGGGCTGGCAGCGCCACTCTCCATCGCTGGTGCTGACTATATGATGCACTACATGCGTGGTCGGGACGGTAGGACAGTCGGGCATCTCTGAGAGGACAATCAAATGTCTTGAGTTTTGACAGTCGGGCATAGACATTATGGAATATACACGTAGGAGGCCCCTATGCCAGTTCCTGAAGTGACCCCCAGACCGCGCGAAGTAAAACTCTTTCGGAATAATCGCAGTCAGGCCGTGCGGATTCCGGTCGAATTTGAAATGCCGGGAGATCGTGTGCTGATCCGCCGTGACGGTGACAAACTCGTTCTGGAGCCTGTGAAGACGCCTTCCACGCTGAAGGAGCTTCTCATGGCATGGCGTGAAGAGCCGCAGCTGCCTCCCGAAGACGATTTTCCCGATATTCAGGATGTTGCCGCCAGACCAGAAGATATCCTGTGAGCATCTACCTTCTTGATACAAACATCATCAGCGATCTCGTGCGCAATCCTTCCGGCTCCTGTGCGCAACGCATTGAGCATATTGACCCAGGTGATCTTTGCACCAGCATCATCGTGGCCGCAGAATTACGCTATGGATGCGCCAAAAAAGGCTCCGAAAAGCTCTTGAACCGGGTCGAAAGCGTGTTGGCGTTTATCCCTGTGCTGCCACTCGATATTCCTGCCGACTGTGAATACGGTGGCATCCGCGCCGAACTCGAGGCGGCAGGGCAGACAATCGGCATGCTTGAGAAGCTTTTTGCGTGATTGATAGATGAGGGTAAGGGATCCAAATAAAGAATGATGTTGATACGAAGTTGACACATTAAATCGCACTCATATAGTATCGACTGAGTTAATTTGGCATGGAGGGCGCAATGAAGGCTGTGGTAAAAAAATGGGGGAATAGTGCATCCATTCGTATCCCTGCTTCAGTATTGGCAGCTGCTGGATTGACGTTGGATCAGCCAGTGGATGTGCGCGAGGAAAGCGGACGCATTGTCATTGAGCCGCTCACAGTCGTAGAATACGATCTGGCGGATTTGTTGGCTGGGATCACCCCGGAGAATATTCATCCTGAAGTGGACTTCGGAGCGCCTGTTGGCCGCGAACTCCTCTGACATGGTTGCCTACGTACCCGATGCTGGCGAAATCGTGTGGCTCGATTTTTCACCACAAATCGGACACGAGCAGGCGGGACATCGACCCGCAGTCGTTTTGTCATCGGCGGCTTATAATCGGATTGGTCTGATGCTGTGTTGTCCACTGACGACCAAGCTGAAGGGCTATCCTTTTGAAGTTGCAATCGACACTGATCGACCGAGTGCGGTGCTCGCGGATCAGGTAAAGTCTTTCGATTGGCGGGCGCGGGGTGCGAAGAGCAAAGGGCGCGTGTCTGAGGTAGAGCTATCGGAAATTCGGGCAAAAGCCCGTGCACTGATAGGCAGATAAGAAAATCGCCATGGATCATAACAAAAACAATGCCCCACGTTGAAAGATAACAACCCATGAATCTTGCCCGCGCGATTATGATCCGCAAAGAACGCAAGCGCCAACGTCGAGAAGGGGCAAGCCGAAGGGAGAAGCTGTCCGTTTCTCCTTTGCTGTGGGACACCCTTGCAGCCGATCGGCAGCTTCAGCGTACATGGAAGGCTGAAGGTGTGCCGTTCTGGAAGCGTCTGCTGCGGGCCTTTCTAATTCAGGGATAAAATCCATTTGAATGTGCGCTCGTCGCATCATGGACAGGCAGCATCCATGTATGACAACGAGCAAAAATGCCTTATCTTCCGATCGCCCGGAAATACGCCTTTCCGGGCGCCGTCTGTTCCAGTGCCTTATGGTGTTGGGTTGGTCAGAACGTCTCGCAGCCGAGAGATGTGACACACATCACACTCAGTTACGCCGTGCCCTCGCCGGGACATCCGCATTGCCTCCAGACATTTCCGCGTGGCTGCTTGATCTGGAAGCGGCTTTTCTGGCACGGCCTTCACCACGTAGGCGGATCAATGATCCGATATTTCGGGAGTTCGTGAAAGAGAAGTCAGAATTTCAAGCATAAAGAAAGCCGCCAGTTGGCGGCTTCCCTGTATCTATCAGAATGATGAAACGTTGTCCTTAATGTCCAAATTTGAAACCGAGCTTTCCATCATTCATGATATATGGTGCGCAAGTGTTTCCAGGATGGACCTCTGAATATTCTTTAAGCCATTTCGTTGGTACCCAGCCTGGTTTGAATGCGAAATTCATGCTTTTCACATAACCATTATCTAATTGTTCCGGGTCATTAACAGCAAGAATTGCTGACGCTGGAGCAATAACTGGAGCATGATCATTGGGCGCTGAGCGAAGAGGAATTGGATTATTGAAATCCATCATCACGCTATCAGGCGCATCAATTGCTAAGCATTTGTAGCCTTGCAAAGGTTTTACCGGTTTAGGGCCGGCAGCGAGAGCGTGTGAAGATACACAGGCCAGACTCATTCCAGCGAATGCAGCAAATGACAATTTACGAAAAAACATCTGTTTTCCTTTTTATGAGCTTAATATTGGAGATGAAGCTGCCGAACCCATTTTCGAAGCCACATTAGCCCGCCATTGGCCGACGGTCTCGTTTGATGAAATGCCGTTGCTGGCCATGTGTGAAGCGGAGACAAATTCTGACATCGGCGTATCGTCAGTTGCACGTGCGATTGCTTGTCCAGCAGTAGGACCAAAATTGTAATACGCACGTGCGTCAAGAGCTGTCGGGTTGCTAATTCCCGCGTTTTGTAGCGTGGTTGCCGCATCCTTGAGATACTGTGCTGCTGCAACTGCCTGCGTGGCAGGATCCTGCTGGCCAGATATTCCCGTGTTGGTGATGGTGGAGGCTAGACTAGGGTTGGAAGCCAACGCTTTCTGAAGAGCTTCATTGTATGTGCCGTTCGACATTTGAAACGCACCAGTAATGGATGAATTACTGTTTGCTGTATAAACGTTGCGGCATCCTGACTCCACGACGCAGGTTGCCGCCAGAGCGTCAGGATTAACACCAAGGGCGCTGGCATTCTGGGCGGCAGCATATCCCCATGACTGGGAATACATTGATTGGAGCGCGTCTGTGCCGCTATCAGACGATGTTGTGGTTGTTGAGACCACGGAGCCGCTTCCACTGATCTGCTGGGTGGTAGAAGAGGTTGGCGGTGTCCAGCCACCCATACCAACTTCCTGATAGGTTGCATTGACCGTGGGCGGGAGGCCAGCCGGGACATTGACGGTTTGCGCCAATGCAGGATAAATAAGAAAGGAACAGCCAAGCGCTGGCAGGACCTTCCATCTGTGACGAGTGGATCGTCTCTTTTTCACGAGCATCTCCCTTGATTGCGATGCAGTGATTTTCCCAGACCATCATGCGACGGAATTGAAAAAAGAGCGGGCAGGGCAGGTGTGTCCATTATGGTCACACTTTCATGGAAGCCGACCAAGCACGAAACCGATGACGACCAGCAACATGGCCCAGAAGATGATGAGGCCAGTGGAACGCCATTGATACCGGTCACCGATCAGTTTTGCCCGCCGCCCGATCTCGGGTTCCAGAGACTGAAAAACCCTGCTGACCACGTCCAGAATGCGCTGTTCAACCATTCGTTCGTTGATCTGGCTCAGTGCCTTCGCGGCATCAACGCCATCCTGCAACGTCAGTTCGATGGAACGACGCTCCGCCTGAAGCAGTACAAGAGCCTCATTCAGGCTCCGGGGCATCGCATCGAGCGTCCGGTTTTGTGCTTCCAGAACAGCAAGAATTGCCAGAAAGAAACGCCCGTTGGGTGTCTCCGGTCTGACAGTGAAGTGCTGAAGCGCGTGCTTCAGCTCCTCAATAGCCTGTGCCGGAGTTGGCGCATTCTCGGTCTGCTTGTCGTTTGGCAGGCTCATGGTCACTCGAAGTCTCTCGGAACGGGTAGACCTTTGGGCATGTCGGGAAGAAGACTGGGATCAATTTGCGCCAGAAACTCCGGGAAAGAGCGATAGAACCAGACTTCGGCCCGCATCCGATCGAAAAGACCGCTGGGAGGATGTCCCGCGACATTCTTGTCATCAATGAAATCCGCATAGGACAGCCGACGATCCGTGATTTCGTCCATCCCATCCAGTTCAGGAAGGAAGTAGATCCCGCCATCCTCATCGGATTTATCAACCGTGGCGTTCATGACAGCCTGTGTCTGACGGATTTTGTCGAAGTGGCTGTTGTTTGTGTAACCCAGCGGCAGCAAGCCACGGTTCATCACTATGATGCTGTGGCCGGGCAGGAAGCGCCGTTTCTCCTGAAGATCCTGCAGGTAGTCAGCATCGGCTAGTTCAGTGCCGAGCATGTATACCACGACAACCTTGATCCCCAGCTTGGTCAGTTGTGGTACAAGAGGGGTGCTATTGATGATTTCGTGGAAGGCCGTCCAGCCGCCGCCGATATCCAGTATCACGTCCTTCTGGCGCTTCACCATGCCTTCGATCTGCTGTTCCAGCCATGATTTCTGTTCCTTGAGATTGCCAGTAGCGGGTTTCTTTGCATTGGGATGGAAGTGCGAGATGGAGTGGGAGACATTCAGGTGGTCCGTGTTCCAGACCTCCACATCGCCGCCCTGGCGCATGACGGTTTCTGTCAGGGCGTTGAGAAAAACGGTTTTGCCAGTGCGTTGCCGACCAACTGCGGTCAGGAGCACAGGGGGTTTGGTGCGGGCCGACTTGGCAGGTTGGGTCTGGGCTGGATCCGTTTTGGTTGCAGTCATTGAAGCATCCTTTTCTGCTGTGGCACCGCGCAATCATGAGGGTGCCGTT
The DNA here is from genome assembly GCF_001628715.1 of Acetobacter oryzifermentans. Lineage (NCBI taxonomy): Bacteria > Pseudomonadati > Pseudomonadota > Alphaproteobacteria > Acetobacterales > Acetobacteraceae > Acetobacter > Acetobacter oryzifermentans. The sequence goes on from NZ_CP011121.1 coordinate 164,633, forward strand.
CAGAAGGATTTCATCGTGTCATCATGCGACCAGATAGGATTTCTGGAAAAAAAATGAAAAATCCTGCTCAGTCAGAATATTGTTCTTCTTCTCTCTCGCGAGGCGACTTGAATTCCAGTTCTTCCTCAGGAACATCCTCACCCGCGAGCAGACGATCATAAATGGCCCGTCTTTGTTTTATGATCTCCCGCAGCCCAGGGAGTTTTGCTTCCCCTTCCTTTGCAAGCATGGGAGCACCCTGACTGTCGTTCAGCCTGACCTGTTCTTTGGCCATCGTGAGATCGAACTTGGCCTGACCGAGGGTGAAACGGGCTTTGTCTATTTTTTGCTCCATCGTCATGGAAGTTCCTGCAGGCATCGTCTCGGTTTTGACCGTTAGAGAGGAGCTTTGCGGCCTTCCCTGAGCAGGTTGGGAGACAGGTTGCGGTATTTCAACGAATTCCGGTTTCCAGTCAGCAGGCAGTCTGCTGGGCATGATGGGTCTGTCAGCAACTCGGTCGCTGACGTCATTATTGCTCCTTGGTTGAGTGAGCTTGCCAAGCGCCAAACAGACACGTTTCCATTTCCATTGAATGAGTTTGCGCCCAGGACGATCCGATACGATTGAGATCCCGTCAGCTCGGGCTGCGTCAGCTATTTCCTCCCAACCAATGTTGTCATCTCTCGCCTGGCGGATCGTTTCGTGGTGCTCGAATAACCATCGATAGAGTTTACCAGCCCGGCAGGATGCATGTTGTTTCAT
>NZ_CP011122.1 GCF_001628715.1 Acetobacter oryzifermentans
TTCGGTTTTTCGTCGGTAATGCCAGACGCACGCGGGATGGCTTTATGGCCACGCAAGCTCTCCTGACCCGACAAATGTTGACCGACGGTTAAGTGGAAGACGGCCACTATCAGTCATACGGAATGTCCGCTTTCCGGATCGCGCCAAGAAGCTCTAAACGACCAACATGAAGGCGTAAGCAGACCCATCCGTTGATAAAAACACTATCGCAATTTGTAATCTAATTAAGGGCTTTTTTCGCATCAATAAGGGAGATTCGCATAATTAAGAGAATCAATAACGTACTGAAATATATGAGTATTCACTAACATAATTAAGGGTTTTCGACATTTGTCGAAACCCAGAAGATAATGATAATCCGCTGCTGACTGCCTTTTTTGTCACCGCAAAAACCACTTAATCGCGATAAAAATCCACTGATTGATGATAAATAGACACAAGAGGCTACAAGCCAAACGGTGCGTTGACGATCCGTCGCCCCGTATTCTCACCTTGGGGGGCAGCCAGACCATATAATTGTCTGCCGTGAGTGGTTCATTCGCCTCAAACAGAGGCTCAAATTAGATTGACTGCAATTAAGGGGCCCAAATGGCGCCAGATTCTCCTCACAGTAAGCGACTTTTTCCAACAGAGTTTTTTGTAAGCGGATATTCACTTGGTAAGTCGGCTGATCTCGGCTGAATTTTGATATACTGAAAAGAATGTTCATGCTATAAAGTGACCAGTTTAGTAGTCAGGAGTGTGATATGCAGACTGTGAATTTGGTAGATGCAAAAGCCCACCTCAGTCGCCTGATTGATCAGGCAATGCAGGGCGAGCCTGTTCGCATTATGCGTCGAGGAAAGGTTATTGCACAGATCAACAAGATTACACGCGAGCGTAGACCTATAAACTTGAATGCTTTACGCGCTCTAACGGCAAACATGACACCCCAGACAGTACCAGCAAGAGATATGATGCGGGATATGCGCGACGAGGCACGATATTGAACGTCTATATCGACACATCCGTGCTGGTTGCGGCGCTGACCAACGAAGCCGAGACAGAGCGGATGCAGTCGTGGCTTGCCAGACAAACTCCAGACGATTTGTTTATCAGTGACTGGGTTGCTACTGAATTCTCTTCAGCGCTTTCAATCAAGCTACGGACAGCACAGATCACAGTGACCGATCGTGCTAATGCTTTAGCCCTATTCACCCGCCTTTCCGCTGAAAGCTTCGAACTTCTGCCTGTAACCACCCAGCAGTTCAAAACGGCAGCTCGTTTCTCAGATCAATATACTTTGGGGCTGCGAGCAGGTGATGCTTTACATCTCGCAATCTGCGCGGATCATGGAGCGACGTTATGCACTCTGGATCGACGCCTCGCTGAGGCAGGACCTCATGTCGGTCTTAGGACAGAATTACTGTAATTTGTTTGTTATGGGAGAATTCTGTTGGAAAAGTCAGGTCGAGGTGCCCGGTTAGAATTTCATATGCAATCAGGAATGAAAATTCTCCACGATTACAGCATTCTAAATGTTGCAATATCGGACCTGATTGCTGCATAGAAGCTCTGTCGTGACCTTTTTAACAGAATTAAAGCAGGCATGCCACTTCCCCCCCATCGCCGACATAAACGCTGTAAAATAAGAGCTTAAATTTCACTTGCTGTTTTTATCACTGATTAGTGGATTTTTCTCGCCTAAATAGAACATTATCTATATTAAATGGATTCATAACTCACTGATAAATCAGCATTTTAATTATCATTATCTTCTGGTTTTCGACAAGGTTTGTCGAAATTCCTTAATTAGGTGAATCCCGGCTTCCACACCGCCAAACCCCACAAAAAGTAACCTTAATCAGGTGGAGGGATCGAAGAACCGTTGGTTGATGCGCCTGGCTCTTGATTTTGAGCTTTTGGCGATTTGATTTACGGTTCTTGAAGTAACATTCGCTCTGCGTTTTGAGCAGATCGGGAACTGCCTTCCCTGCTGGATAACTACGCGCTCGCGTTCAACCTTTCGAGGAAGAGGAAGCGGCGCATGTTGTAGACGATATTGGCCAGCCCGATCCTCATTGTGGCCCGGGTGATACCGACAGTTCGGATGAATAGTCCGGTCTGTGACTTCTGGTCGGCAAAGACATGCTCGACACGCGAGCGGATCACTGACTTTCCAGCATTGGAGCGCTGGATATGTCGTGGCATGGGCTTGAAATGAGGCTTTTTCCTGTGAACCTTCGAGACAAAGCCATGCTTTTCCATGGAATCCTTATTGGCTTTTGAGCGATAGGCCGTGTCAGCCCAAACGCTTGAGGTCGTATTGGTTTTATCCAACAGCCCCTCTCTCAGTCGCGCACCATCACTGGCGGCCGCATCCGTCGTCTTCCATTTCCGGATGAACCGAAACTTCCGGTCGATGGAGACGTGGGATTTGTAGCCAAAGAACGGGATGGCGAGATCCGTTGCGGGGATCGTCCCATCGTCCTGCCGCTTCGCCTTCGTGAACTTTAATGTCCAGCGTGCATGGCGGTCCTTGTGGGACAGCTTTGCGGGTTTGTCCTGCCAGTCTTCGGGGATACGCCCTGCCCGGAGATCCATTTTCTCAGCGTTGGTATTGCGCTGCTTTGGAGCGGCCACAAGTGTGGCATCCAGGATCTGGCCCGACATCGGGAGATAACCGGCGTTGCGCAGGGTCGCATCAAATCGGTCAAACAGTCTTTCAATGGCACACGCCTGTGTCAGACGCTCGCGAAACAGCCACACCGTTTTGGCATCAGGCACACGGTCCGACAGCCCCAATCCCAGAAAGCGCATGAAGGAGAGACGGTCGTTGATCAGGTATTCCGTCCGTTCATCAGACAAATTGTTCAACGTCTGGATCACCAGGATATTGAACATCAGCACCGGATCAAATGGAGGACGACCCCCTTTACTTCCATCGGAATACGCCACAGCCTTCTCCAGATCAGGGCGGAACACCTCAAAATCCACAGTCTGGGAAAAGACTTCGAGCTGATCCCCCAGCTCGCTCAGACGCGCCAGCCGCTCTTCAACATCAAAGAAACCGGTCTGCTTCATCTTCCACCATCCCCAATCAACGCCGAAGAAATGGAACCACACAAAATAGCTCAGAGCCAAGAGGTTTTTCGAACCCTCCAGGTCCCAATTCGCACCAATTGCTATGGTGCGAAAAATAACACGTTGACAGGGAGAATTTCCCTGTTCATCATACATCTATGACCAATGACATTCATGTTCAGAAAGTGTTAGTTTCTGCACTCTGCACCGTTTCGACAGGATGGTCGTTCAGAGGACGGATCGACCCGACCGATGGGGCTGAAACGGCTGTCGTGCAGATGCGGGACACCTCACCTTCTGGCGTGGACTGGGCGTCCTGCGTGCGCACCGAGGTGTCTGGTCGCCGTGAGCCGGACTGGTTGCGTCCGGGCGATATTCTCTTTCCGGCCCGTGGCAATGTGTCACAGGCAGTTCTGATTGATGAGAGCATCGGCAGCCTTCAGGCCGTCGCCGCTCCGCACTTCTTTTTGCTGCACGTGAAGCGGTCGAACGTCCTGCCGGCTTATCTGGCGTGGTGGCTCAATCAGGAACCGGCGCAGCGGCATCTGGAGCAGAACGCCCAGAGTTCCACCCTTGTACGTAATATCGCCCGGCCGGTGCTGGAGGCGACCCCCGTCGTGCTGCCTCCTTTGCCTCGACAGGAACAGATTGTCGGTCTGGCCAGCGCCATGCAGCGCGAGGAAGAGCTTCTGCACCGCCTGCGCCAGACCAACCAGCAGATCATGACCGGGCTTGCCAGAGACCTTCTGGCGGGCTGACACTCCTCTTACGTTTTGAAACAGGATCAGATTTCGCGTGACCGAGCAGATTTCACAGGACACCATCAACAAGGCGCTGTGGAGCGCCTGCGATACCTTTCGTGGCACCGTTAGCCCTGACACATACCGCGATTACGTGCTGACCATGCTGTTCCTGAAATACATCTCCGATGTGTGGCAGGACCATTATGACAGCTACAAAAAAGAGTATGGCGACAACCCCACCCTGATCGAAGCGATGATGGCGCAGGAACGCTTTGTTCTGCCCAAGGGCGCGGACTTCTATACGCTCTATAAAGAGCGCAACGCCCCCGGAAACGGTGAGCGGATTGATAAGGCCCTGCACGCCATTGAAGAAGCCAACGGCACCAAGCTGAAGGACGCAGGCAAGAGCGTCTTCCAGGACATCAGCTTCAACTCCGACAAGCTGGGCGATGAGAAGCAGAAGAACACCATCCTGCGGCATCTTTTGGAAGATTTTCACAAGCCGGATCTGAACCTGCGCCCTTCCCGCGTGGGCAATCTCGACGTGATCGGCAATGGCTATGAGTTCCTGATCAAGAACTTCGCCGCCAGTGGCGGGCAGAAGGCCGGGGAGTTCTATACCCCACCGGAAGTCAGCGAACTGCTGGCCCGTATTCTGAACCCGCAACCGGGCGAGAGCATCTGTGACCCAGCCTGTGGCTCGGCATCCCTCCTCATGAAGTGCGGTCGGCAGGTGACGCAGAACCACAAGGGCAGCAAGGATTACGCCCTGTATGGGCAGGAAGCCATTGGCTCCACATGGTCGTTTGCCAAGATGAACATGTTCCTGCATGGCGAGGACAATCACCGCATTGAATGGGGAGACACCATCCGCAACCCCAAGCTGCTGGATGATAAAAACCACCTGATGCGCTTTGACGTGGTGACGGCCAACCCGCCCTTCAGCCTCGATAAATGGGGGCATGAAGACGCAGCGGAAGACGTGCATCACCGCTTTGCCCGTGGCGTGCCGCCGAAGACCAAAGGCGATTACGCCTTTATCCTGCACATGATCAGCACCCTGAAAGACCGCACGGGCCGCATGGGGGTTGTGGTGCCGCATGGCGTGCTGTTCCGGGGCAGTTCGGAAGGCAAAATCCGCCAGAAGCTGATTGAGGAAAACCTGCTGGATGCGGTGATCGGCTTGCCGGAAAAGCTGTTCTTCGGTACGGGGATTCCAGCCGCCATCCTGATTTTCCGCAAGGACCGCAAGACGAAGGATGTGCTGTTCATTGACGCCAGCCGGGAGTTCAGGGCGGGCAAGAACCAGAACGTGCTGACTGAAGAGAACATCACGAAGATCGTGGACACCTACCGTGCCCGCAAGGACGTGGACAAATACGCCCACCTCGCCACGCCGGACGAGATCAGGGAGAACGACTACAACCTGAACATTCCGCGTTATGTCGATACGTTTGAGGAAGAAGCGGAGATCGACCTGAACGCCGTGCGGGCTGAGCGGGCTGAGATCAAGGCAGAACTGGCAAAGCTGGAAGCCCGGATGGACGCTTATCTGAAGGAGCTGGGTTATGCTTCCTAATGGGTGGAAACGATCAACACTTGGGAAAGTCTGTAATATTTCTTCCGGAGGAACTCCTGACCGAAAAAATATGGATTATTGGGGCGGTGATATACCGTGGATTACTACTTCTGAAATCGACTTCAGGCCAATTTACGAATCAAAAGAGAAAATCACTCAGAAAGGTTTACTCGAATCATCCGCGAAGATTTTTCCTGCTGGCACCCTACTTCTCGCAATGTATGGACAAGGAAAAACACGCGGCAAATCTGCCGAGCTTATTATCTCTGCCGCCACCAATCAGGCATGTGCAGCCATTATTCCAAAGGAAAATCTCAATCAGATTTTTTTGTTAAAGTTTCTCGAATTTAAATACGATGATATCAGAAATCTATCACATAGTGGTAGCCAAGAAAATTTAAGTACTGGTATTGTAAAAAGTATTCCTTTACCCTTCCCCCCTCTTCCCGAACAGAAGAAGATCGCGGCGATCCTCTCGACGTGGGATCGTGCGATTGAGGGGACGGAGAAGCTTCTGGCCAACAGCCAGCAGCAGAAAAAAGCCCTCATGCAGCAACTCCTCACAGGCAAAAAACGCCTGCCGGGGTTCACGGGAGAGTGGAAAACCAAATATCTCGGAGATATTGCCGACATTCAGACCGGCAGTTCGAACCGCCAAGATTCACTCACAAATGGCGAATATACATTTTTTGATCGTTCGGAAGATATTAGAACAAGCAACAGGTATTTGTTCGATTGTGAAGCTGTCATTGTACCGGGAGAAGGACAGGATTTTGTCCCTAAATATTTTGTGGGAAAATTTGATCTACACCAAAGAACTTACGCTATCTCATGTTTTCGAGCATGTGATGGAAAATTTATTTTTTACACGGTTGGTTATCATAGATCCCACTTTCTTTCCCAAGCGGTTGGCTCAACCGTAAAATCGTTACGGCTGCCTATGTTCCAAAAGATGCCTTTAAAACTACCGCCGCTGTTAGAACAGCGGGCCATCGCTGCCGTCCTGGCCACCGCAGACGAAGAAATCACAGCCCTTAAATCCGACCTTTCCCGCCTGCGTGCCGAGAAAAAAGCCCTGATGCAGCAGCTTCTCACCGGCAAGCGCCGCGTGAAAGTCGATTAAGCCATTTCAGTTCGCAGGATATTTGAAAACCATGCCTCCCGCCCCAAAATTTCAAGAAGAATACAGCGCCAAACTGCCCGCACTGGCCTTGCTCAACACGCTCGGCTGGCGGTTCCTGTCCCCATCCGAAGCACTGGCCTTGCGGGGCGGCAAGCAGAGTGCCGTGGTGCTGGACACACTCCTGCGGGCGGAACTGAAAAAACGCCGCTTTACGTTTGAAGGACAAGACCACGCCCTGTCAGATCAGGCCATTGAGCGGCTTGTCTCCATCGTCACGCACCCGGACTTTGTCTCCGGCCTGCGTGACGCCAATGAGAAGATGACGACGCATCTGCTGTTCGGCATCGCCATCACCGAGTTCATCAACGGGCGCAAGGCCAACCCGACCATCGCCCTCATCGACTGGCAGAACCCGGAAAACAATAGCTTTACCTTTACCGAAGAATTCAGCGTCCTGCGCACGGATCTGACACAGACGCGCAGGCCGGATATTGTGTGTTTCGTCAACGGCATTCCGCTGGCGGTAATCGAGGCCAAGCGCCCCGATGGCCAGCCGGGCAAAGGCCCAACGGTGGACGCCGGGATTTCCCAGAGCATCCGCAATCAGAACAAGGATGAAATCCCCCAGCTTTTTGCCTACAGCCAGCTTCTGCTTTCCATCACCGGGCATGACGGGCGCTATGGCACCTGCGGCACGCCCAAAAAGTTCTGGGCCAGCTGGAAGGAAGAAGACATTCCTGAAAGCCGGATGGAGGCTCTCAAGAACACACCGCTTTCGGCTACCCAGAAAGACGCGCTGTTTGCCGACCGGAAGCCCCCTGCACGGGACTGGTTCGAGGACTGGGCGTCCCGCCCGCTGCATGTCACGGATCAGGACCGTCTGCTGATCGGCCTGCTCTCGCCCGAGCGTCTGCTGGACATGGCGCGGTTCTTCACGCTGGTCGACCGCAAGGCAGGCAAGATCGTCGCCCGCTATCAGCAGGTCTTTGGGATCAAACGCCTATTGGAACGCATCAAGTCCCGCCGCAGCGATGGCGGGCGTGAGGGCGGCGTGGTCTGGCACACCACAGGGTCAGGCAAGTCCTTCACCATGGTGTTCCTCAGCCGCGCCCTCATTCTGGATGAGGACCTCAAACAGTGTCGCATTCTGGTGGTGACAGACCGCAAGGATCTGGAACGCCAGTTGAGCACGACCTTCTCCACCGGCGGTGAACTGGCGGACAAGAAGGACAAGGAAGAGGCACTGGCCACCTCAGGCCGCCGTCTGGCGCAGCAGATCGGGCATGGTCAGGAGCGCATCATCTTCTCGCTCATCAACAAGTTCCACACAGCGACCACGCTGCCCGAATGCCATAATGACAGTGCGGATATCATCGTGCTGGTGGATGAAGGCCATCGCAGTCAGGGCGGGGAGAACCATGCCCGCATGAAGCATGCCCTGCCCAACGCCGCCTTCATTGCCTTTACCGGCACGCCGCTGCTCAAGGGGAGTGAGACGACCAGTCGGTTTGGCAAGATCATCCACTCCTACACGATGCAGCAGGCTGTGGCGGACAAAACGGTGACGCCCCTGCTCTATGAAGAACGTAAACCCGATCTGGATGTGAATGACCGCGCCATTGATGCGTGGTTCGAGCGCATCACGCAGGGGCTGACGGAAGAACAGGTCACGGACCTGAAGAAGCGCTTTGCCCGCGCCAATCAGGTTTACAAGGCGGATGACCGCATCCGGCTGATCGCCATGGATCTGGCCACGCATTTCGACAGCAATATCGACAGCGGCCTCAAAGGCATGTTGGCTTGCGACAGCAAGCTCTCCGCCATCCGCTACAAGCAGTATCTGGATGAAGTCGGTCTGTTCGAGAGCGCCATCGTCATGAGCCCACCTGACACGCGCGAGGGTCATACGGAAGTGGATGAGCGCAAGCAGCCCGAGATTCAGGACTGGTGGAAGAAGAATGTTGGTAGCCAGAGTGAAGAGAATTACACACGCGGCGTTATTGAGCGGTTTGAAAAGGACCCGGATCTCCGGCTGATCATCGTGGTCGACAAGCTGCTGACCGGCTTTGATGAACCGAAGAACGCGGTGCTGTATATCGACAAGCCTCTAAAGCAGCACAATCTGTTGCAGGCCATTGCCCGCGTGAACCGCCTGCATGACCAGAAGAAGCACGGGCTGCTGATTGATTATCGGGGCATTCTGGCGGAACTGGACACCACGCTGGCCCGGTATGACGAGCTGGCAGCCGAGAATGTCGGCGGATATGACCCGAAGGACATTGCCGGGCTGTATAGCCAGATGAGCACGGAATACCGCGAACTCCCCGCCCTGCACAAAGCGCTGTGGGCCATTTTTGAGGGCGTGAAGAACAGGAGCGACCTCCAGCAGCTGCGCGCCGTTCTCATGCCCCGCATGGTGGAAGAGCACGGCCAGATGGTGGACGTGAACCTCAAGCGCCGGGATGACTTCTATGAAGCGCTGACGAAGTTTGCCGCTTGCCTGAAGGTTGCGCTGCAATCTGTGGCGTTCTTTGAGGACACCAGCTTCACGGAAAAAGACCGCGCCACCTACAAGGAAACGCTGAAGCAACTGAGCAGCCTGCGCCAGATGGTCATGCAGGATACCGGTGAGACGGTGGATTTTGACCAGTATGCCGAACAGGTGAAGAAGCTGCTGGACCGGCATGTGGCGGGCGTGAAGGTGCATGAGTCCCAGGGGCTCTATGCCGTCGGCAAGATGGGCCAGAAGCCCGAAGACAATGACCCCGAAAACTGGAGTGAGGACAAAACCCGCAACGAGACGGACCTGATCCGCACCCGTGTGACGAAGATGATCGACCACGAGATGCAGGATGACCCGTATGCGAAGGAAGCCTTCTCAGCTCTTCTGCGCAAGGTGATTGAAGAGGCAGAAAGCCTGTTCGACCATCCGCTCAAGCAGTTCATGCTGTTTCAGGAATTCGAAGATCAGGTAGCGAAACGCAAACTGGAGAACATCCCGCCTGTTTTTGACGGGCACCGTCATGCGCAGGCCTATTATGGCGTGTTCCTGAAAACACTGGCGGCCATCTTCAATCATAAGCAGACGGACGAGGAGAACCAGCGCTGGATTGATCTGGCGTTCGAGATCGACACAATCGTGGACAAGGCCGTGCGGGAGAACTCGCTCAGCCGCCCGGATATGGAAAAGGCGGTCAGGAAAGAACTGCTGCCGCTGCTGTTCAGCACCGGCCAGAAAGCAGGCTTTGGGGTGGACAAGGCGCAGGAGATCATCGAGCAGGTCATCCAGATCATGCGGGCTGGTCCTGCTGATACCCTACGGGGCTGAAATGGAAGAAACCCCATCTCGCATTCTGCCTTATGGAGGGGAGCAGATCCGCATAAATCTGATCCCCCGAGCACGCCCCGGCACAACCCTGCGGATCAAGGTGCATCCGGACCTACGTGTGGAGGCTTCTGTCCCAGATGGCACGACAGAGGCTGATCTGGACAAGGCTCTACACCAGAAAACCCGCTGGATCTGGCAGAAGCTGCGGGACTTCCGGGCGGTGCAGGAACATGCCACGTCGCGCGCCTATGTCAGCGGGGAAAGTCATTTCTATCTGGGGCGGCGGCATCTTCTGAAGGTGCATCATCAGCCGGATAAGCCCGAGACCGTGCGCATGCTGCGCGGGCGGCTGGAGGTGTCCGTGCAGGAACGACAGGCGCTGCGGATCCAGAAGCTGCTGGAACTCTGGTATTTTACGCGGGCGCAGGAGGTGTTCCGCCACCGCTTGTCCGCCCTTCTCCCCACAACACTGTGGGTGACAACGCCCCCTGCCCTGAAACTCCAGGTTATGCAGACCCAATGGGGCAACTGCTCACCAGGTGGCACCATCACGCTGAACCCGCATCTGGTCAAAGCTCCGCGTGACTGCATTGATTATGTCATCCTGCATGAGCTTTGTCATTTGAAGGAGCATAACCACGGACCTGCTTTCTGGGGACTCATGGAACGTGTCATGCCTGACTGGGAGCGGCATAAGGCACATCTGGATGGAATGGCGGAATTGATCCTCTCCTGTTGATTCGACAGCAAGGGAGGAAAGCTACCGTGCAGAAGGCCGTCATGATTCAGACCAACAAGGGCTGGATGGACGCAGATGATTTTAACGCAGCGACAACGAATTAGGAACTCGCTCTCGTGGTCTGCGGTGTCAGAACGTAATTTCGCGGCCAGCTGTTTCTGTCCAGACGATAGGTAGCATCAGGAAGTTTTGCGCTTGTGTAGTTTGGTCAGTCGTTCAGCCATACGCCGTTCAACTTCATCGTACTGAATTGGCGGACGCGGGTCAGCCAGACTGGCGGCGACTTTGGCCTGAAGCCATGCAGTATAGGCCGTTTCCTGTTCGACCGTCTCGAACTCGGAGACGGTGGGGGAGAGTGCTCCGCTCATCATGTGACTCCCGTCGTTGGTCTTGGTAAATTACCATATCAAAAAATTAGGTTTGGCGCTGAACTGCTTGCCTTCATGGAGCATGGTCGTAGGTATTGCCGAAGGAACAGTGAAGTCTGGTCGTATCTGGACGCTTTCTGAAATCAATGTTGCTGATATTCGGAAGCGAACGGGGCTTAACCGACTATCCGCTCTCCTGAATTACCCTTGGTTTTGTGGAGACAGTTAGAATATGGGGCAATTCATTTGATACCATTACAGACGAGGAATCCGAACTGTCCGTTAATATCCGACACCAAGATTATCTAAACGATGATAGAATTCGAACATTCTTCGTTCATTCGTAATATCTTGATCATGCATTACATCATCCGCAAACGGATCTGGATGTGGGACGTGGTCGGGCATGGGTGAATATGTTGCCCAAAATTTCTTTGCTTCACTCCAGCATGCCCATTGTTCATCTTGATCTTGAATCGTTGGGCAGTGACTTTCGTAATAATCGAAAATCTTACCTTGTTGTTTCTTAATCCGGCTATTGTAGTAGTAATTTTGATCTGCGTCTGAGACATAATTTTCGTGCTGGATGCGTTCAACATGTGCAGCTTCTTGTTCTGGGGTTTCTGTGGCACAGGCTGTTAATCCTAATATACCGCATGCTAAAATTGTCCTGATTAACCTGGAGCATTCTAAAAAACCCTTCTTTTTTCTGATATGAAAATCGTAAAACATTGATATTGCTACCTCTCGAAAGTGCAAAATGAGGGTTTTTAGAATCCTTTACCTTGCAGGACTTCCACAAATTCAGGAAATGACCAGCTGACACGTGATAATATCAATTATGACGTCTTGACCATGTAGAGGACGAAATTTCATTGCATTTCATACGCTATTAGCGTATGAAATGATTTATGACAGATGGGCCAAAACTGTTCGAGTGGGATGATGCCAAAAGCGATGCCTGCTTTGAAGAGCGCGGTTTTAGTTTTGCTGATGTCCTGATAATTTTTTCTGGTTCCATTATCGAGCGACAAGACGACCGTAGGGACTATGGAGAGACACGCATAAGGGCTGCTGGCCTGATTGAAGGCGTGCCCTTCATGATTGTCTATACACCCAGAGGTGACAACATTCGCATTATCTCAGCCCGCAAAATGCGCCAGAAGGAGTGGTTAAAATGGCAAGAATGACCATAGCTGAAATTAAAGCACGGCCTTCCCGTATTGACTGGAAACGAGTGAACGCGACCACAGATGAAGACATTGACCGGCACGCCAAGGAAGATGGTACAGATAACGAATTGCCCGGTCTGCCTTACCCGACACCGGCAACAGTGCGCCGTCATTTGAAGTTAACCCAAAAGGAGATTGCCTCTCTAGCTGGAGTGCCGGTTGCAACGTGGCGGAACTGGGAGCAAGGCCGTGTAGGGCTAGATCCTGCCGTGAGGACGCTTTTGCGGGTTCTTTGGCGTGAGCCTGATGCTGTGCGCCGAGCAATGGTAGCTTGAGATAGTGTTTCATTCCCAGCTGATGCTGATTCGTAGGCTGTTGAGCGTGTGCTTATTGGGAGGTGGAGGGATCGAAGAACCGTTGGTTGATGCGCCTGGCTCTTGATTTTGAGCTTTTGGCGATTTGATTTACGGTTCTTGAAGTAACATTCGCTCTGCGTTTTGAGCAGATCGGGAACTGCCTTCCCTGCTGGATAACTACGCGCTCGCGTTCAACCTTTCGAGGAAGAGGAAGCGGCGCATGTTGTAGACGATATTGGCCAGCCCGATCCTCATTGTGGCCCGGGTGATACCGACAGTTCGGATGAATAGTCCGGTCTGTGACTTCTGGTCGGCAAAGACATGCTCGACACGCGAGCGGATCACTGACTTTCCAGCATTGGAGCGCTGGATATGTCGTGGCATGGGCTTGAAATGAGGCTTTTTCCTGTGAACCTTCGAGACAAAGCCATGCTTTTCCATGGAATCCTTATTGGCTTTTGAGCGATAGGCCGTGTCAGCCCAAACGCTTGAGGTCGTATTGGTTTTATCCAACAGCCCCTCTCTCAGTCGCGCACCATCACTGGCGGCCGCATCCGTCGTCTTCCATTTCCGGATGAACCGAAACTTCCGGTCGATGGAGACGTGGGATTTGTAGCCAAAGAACGGGATGGCGAGATCCGTTGCGGGGATCGTCCCATCGTCCTGCCGCTTCGCCTTCGTGAACTTTAATGTCCAGCGTGCATGGCGGTCCTTGTGGGACAGCTTTGCGGGTTTGTCCTGCCAGTCTTCGGGGATACGCCCTGCCCGGAGATCCATTTTCTCAGCGTTGGTATTGCGCTGCTTTGGAGCGGCCACAAGTGTGGCATCCAGGATCTGGCCCGACATCGGGAGATAACCGGCGTTGCGCAGGGTCGCATCAAATCGGTCAAACAGTCTTTCAATGGCACACGCCTGTGTCAGACGCTCGCGAAACAGCCACACCGTTTTGGCATCAGGCACACGGTCCGACAGCCCCAATCCCAGAAAGCGCATGAAGGAGAGACGGTCGTTGATCAGGTATTCCGTCCGTTCATCAGACAAATTGTTCAACGTCTGGATCACCAGGATATTGAACATCAGCACCGGATCAAATGGAGGACGACCCCCTTTACTTCCATCGGAATACGCCACAGCCTTCTCCAGATCAGGGCGGAACACCTCAAAATCCACAGTCTGGGAAAAGGCTTCGAGCTGATCCCCCAGCCCGCTCAGACGCGCCAGCCGCTCTTCAACATCAAAGAAACCGGTCTGCTTCATATCACCATTCCTTCAATCAGAACTGGAAAAATAGAATCACAGTAGATGCCTCAATACCAAGAGGTTTTTCGAACCCTCCACTTGCTTTTATTACCCGACCAGCAATCTGATACGCTGTCGGATGGCCTCAAGTTCTTCTGGTAAAACTTTACCTTTGAGCTTTGCCTTTCTAACGCGCCAATCCAAACTTCTCACCTGATCTGACAAGGCTACACTGGCAATTTCTCCAGTCAGAGCCACTTCAAAAGGATAGCCTTTGATTTTGGTCGTTGTCGGGCAGCACAGCATCATACCCGCCTTGACATTATAGCAGGCAGGGCTCAGCACAACAGCAGGCCGGTGCCCTGCCTGCTCCCTGCCAGCCTGAGGATCAAATTCCAGCCAGACAATCTCCCCGCAATCAGGAACCCAGGCAGTCTTTGCTTTGGCACTCACCAGCTTTCACCACCAACAGACGAACCGAAGTCCATTTCATCATGGCGGTTCTCGTTTGTAATACCGGAAACTAATTCTTCCAGTTTAAGAGGAACTGCTCTGACTGGTTCTATGATGATGCGTCCATCTTCTTCCCGCACATCGACGGCCTGATCAATCTTCAGACTGACGGCGTCAAGCACGCCAGCAGGGAGACGTATGGCTGCACTGTTCCCCCATTTCCTGACAACACCCTGCATAATGACTTTCCTTAGCTGGAGTTTATACGTCGTATATACATCATATTCCCACCAAAGGCCAGACAAATCCCTCTCTTGACTGCCCCACGGGTTTGCCCGCAGAGTGAACCCGCAGTCACCATGTGAAGGATGATTTCATCAGAAATTATCGTTCTGTTTCAAAGGGTTGCCTAATTAGTCGCGACCAAAGCGAGCGGGTTCGAGTCCCTCAGACTTTTACGCCAACTCCTTGAAAAGACACCATAAAGCCGGATTGTGATGGGTGAACGGGACTTTCCCGGTTGTCTTCCCAGTCTGGGAACTCACATGCTGCGTCTTATCGGCTCTCATTACCACTTTCGCCGTGCCGTCCCGGTCGTCCTGCAAGCCTGTCTTGGCAAAACAGAAATCTCCCTCTCCCTGCAAACCGAAAGCAAGTTTCTGGCCCGCCAACGGGCTGCTGCCCTCTATGCCCGCACAGGTGAAGTTTTCCATAAGGCCAGAACCATGCAGGGTCGGTTTTCAGGCAAAGAACTGACGTCCCTCCTCACCTGGAGGGTTCGAAAAACCTCTTGGCTCTGAGCTATTTTGTGTGATTCCATTTCTTCGGCGTTGATTGGGGATGGTGGAAGATGAAGCAGACCGGTTTCTTTGATGTTGAAGAGCGGCTGGCGCGTCTGAGCGGGCTGGGGGATCAGCTCGAAGCCTTTTCCCAGACTATGGATTTTGAGGTGTTCCGCCCTGATCTGGAGAAGGCTGTGGCGTATTCCGATGGAAGTAAAGGGGGTCGTCCTCCATTTGATCCGGTGCTGATGTTCAAGATCCTGGTGATCCAGACGTTGAACAATTTGTCTGATGAACGGACGGAATACCTGATCAACGACCGTCTCTCCTTCATGCGCTTTCTGGGATTGGGGCTGTCGGACCGTGTGCCTGATGCCAAAACGGTGTGGCTGTTTCGCGAGCGTCTGACACAGGCGTGTGCCATTGAAAGACTGTTTGACCGATTTGATGCGACCCTGCGCAACGCCGGTTATCTCCCGATGTCGGGCCAGATCCTGGATGCCACACTTGTGGCCGCTCCAAAGCAGCGCAATACCAACGCTGAGAAAACGGATCTCCGGGCAGGGCGTATCCCCGAAGACTGGCAGGACAAACCCGCAAAGCTGTCCCACAAGGACCGCCATGCACGCTGGACATTAAAGTTCACGAAGGCGAAGCGGCAGGACGATGGGACGATCCCCGCAACGGATCTCGCCATCCCGTTCTTTGGCTACAAATCCCACGTCTCCATCGACCGGAAGTTTCGGTTCATCCGGAAATGGAAGACGACGGATGCGGCCGCCAGTGATGGTGCGCGATTGAGAGAGGGGCTGCTGGATAAAACCAATACGGCCTCAAGCGTTTGGGCTGACACGGCCTATCGCTCAAAAGCCAATGAGGATTCCATGGAAAAGCATGGCTTTGTCTCGAAGGTTCACAGAAAAAAGCCGCATCTCAAACCTCTGCCCCGACATATCCAGCGCTCCAATGCTGGAAAGTCAGTGATCCGCTCGCGTGTCGAGCATGTCTTTGCCGACCAGAAGTCACAGACCGGACTATTCATCCGAACTGTCGGTATCACCCGGGCCACAATGAGGATAGGGCTGGCCAATATCGTCTACAACATGCGCCGCTTCCTCTTCCTCGAAAGGTTGAACGCGAGCGCGTAGTTATCCAGCAGGGAAGGCAGTTCCCGATCTGCTCAAAACGCAGAGCGAATGTTACTTCAAGAACCGTAAATCAAATCGCCAAAAGCTCAAAATCAAGAGCCAGGCGCATCAACCAACGGTTCTTCGATCCCTCCATCTCCAAAGGCTTGCAGGAAAAGGTCTACGGCCCGTTGTGTGGCTTTCTTGGTGTCGGCGCTGGCATGAGGACTATCCAAGACAAAGCGTTTCAGAGCACCGGAGAGCATTAAAGGTTGGGCTTTTGGTGCTTTGGTCATTTTCTTCACTGTTAGGGGTTTTGGTATCGGTTCTGAAACTGGCACGGACCCCGTTTCATGAGCAGATGAAGGCAGGTTCACACTCTGCAAATCCCGCAGTGCAACCCGCAGTCCCTCAAGCCTGCTTGAAGCGTCCGGTTCAGCGAGAGACAGATGGGCCTGAGAGAACAGTTCTGTGGTTCTGGCATGAAGCAAAGAAGCGCGTTTGCGGGCTTCGTTTTGATAGCCCGTTTTTAAAGAAACCCAGATTTCCCGCCGGTTTAAGGCTGTTCTCAGGGCAGGAGGAACAATACGGCGGAAGTGGTAGGTGGTGCCTCGGACATGGAGCAT
This sequence comes from Acetobacter oryzifermentans, assembly GCF_001628715.1. Classification (NCBI taxonomy): domain Bacteria; kingdom Pseudomonadati; phylum Pseudomonadota; class Alphaproteobacteria; order Acetobacterales; family Acetobacteraceae; genus Acetobacter; species Acetobacter oryzifermentans. The sequence continues at coordinate 16,699 of NZ_CP011122.1, forward strand.
AGAATCTTCCCTCGGTGGGGAAGGATGATGGAGCAAAGACAGCCTTTGCTCCTCATTCAGCCGAAAAATCGTGCTATTTCAGGTGTCTGTGGTGCGAACTGCGGGACTCGAACCCACTGAAGTAACCTGCATGACCTATAACATATTGTTTTTAAACAATATTCTGAAAGTTTACGTAAGAGTTTTTGTAAGACTTTGTGTGAGATCGGTCAAGGCTTTTAATAGAGTGGTTGCCGTGACAGGAAACCTGATCTCGCGGGCATGGATGACCTAAGAAAATGTTGTTTTTATTTTGTGAAACGTCATTAGAAGCTTCTGGGGGATGAACTTATTTGTCGGAGCATTCGCTTCAACATGAGAGGGTAAGTTACGACAGTTTGGCATTTGGTAGGTATGAGTTTTGATATTTTTGTGTATCTCATAATTTCTGCCATACTAATTCCTCTGGCTTTCAGAGGTCTAAAGTGAATTTATGTTAATAAAAATAAAACATATAGAAAATAATGATTTATTTGGAAATAGGGCAGGCTATCATATCCAATTATTCTAGATTTTCAATGGAAGGCAGAGATGTAAAGCGACATAATTTGATGGTGATAAAACAAATTAAAATGTTGTCTTGTTACGGCGTCTTGCTACATTATTGCTAATATCTTCTGGGAATTAAGGTGATTAAAATGACGGATGAAGATTCAAAGCCGAGAGTTTTGGCGATTATCGCATTAGATGAAGAGTATTCCGCTTTTTTGGAGGAATTCCCAGATAAAAAAGATTTATCAACGGATACTCAATTGCGTTTTGAGCATGAGACAGGCGAAGCTCAAGTTAGATTATTCTCTGTCTTATCAAACAAGATGGGAGCAAAAAGTGCAGGATTTTCGGCAGAAGAAACGATCAAATTGTTAAAGCCTCAAGCTGTTGTAGTAATAGGGATTGCAGGAGGATTGTCTAACGATGTGAAATTAGGAGATGTCTGTGTTTCTAACGAAATTATAGATGTTCTTCACAATAATAAATTTGTTGATGGTCCTAACGGTCAAGGTGAGTCAAATGTTCGATTTGCTCCAGACTTTTATGCTGTAAACGCTGAGTATCTTTCGTCATTTACTTTTTTGAAAATTCATCCAAAGCTAAAAGAAAAGTATTTTCAATGGCAAGAAACTGCTAAAGGAAATGCGCTGTCATTAGATATTACTCCAGATGCTGATGCAGAATATAATCTGGTTTTGGGGCCAGTTGTATGCGGTCCAGTTTCTGCCAGCAAAAAATTTAATGAAACACTAAAAAATATTAATCGAAAATGCATTGCTTTAGAAACTGAATCGGGAGGAGTTTTTTCTTGGTGCGATAAGTTTCATGTGCCAGTCATCGCTCTACGAGGAATTAGCGATATGGCTGATGAACATAAAAATAGTTTGGAAACTAATCATTCTGGAAATTATCGTAAACTTGCTATGAAAAATGCGATAGATTTACTGAGATGTCAGCTTGCGAATGATAGGTTCATCGATTTTCTCAAAAAAAAACTCTAGAGGCAGATGAGTTATTTTCGTCTAATTTTGAATTATATGAAGATATTCTACCTAAGTTAGAAAATACGATTCGAGGACAGTTATGTGAAATATGTACTTCTTTTCGTAGTAAAGGAGATACATTTTATATACCGCTTCCACGTGTACAAAGAGCTTTGCCGGGTTCCTCAGTGGAGAATCATGCATTTATTGTTCCGCAAAATATGTTTGATGCGGTAAAAGAAAACAAAAAGATATTTGTTCGAATTCCACGTACATTTTCTGGAAATAATTTAGGTTGGTATTTGTCGTATTTCTTAATAAGAACTCAAATTAATGATAAGCAAGTTTTGCCTATAGTTATTGAAGGGAAAGATATTGTTCCTCCTCAAAAAAGCTTAAATAAATTGTCACCGAATTTCGCTATGGATGAAAAAGTAAATAGCGATTTATATGAGAAAATATACATTATAGAAGAACCAGTTTTTTCATCAAAAACTAGGATGGATTTTTTATCACAACAAATTAAATCATTAGATGGCTACATAATTATCGTATCGAAAACTGAAGACAGAATTGCAACAATTAGTAATTTCATTCAGGAAAATTCCTTAATAGAATACACTATATGCCCTATATCGTTTTCTGAGACAGCAATTTTTTTAGAAAAAAATTTCGATATGCAACCATTTGAAGCAGAAGCGGTTGCATTGCGGTTAGATAATACATTTAGAAAATTTCGTATTGAAGTTGATCCATCGTATTTCACGCTTATAGGACAGGACACATTATTGGCACTGATCGATGCTAATAAAAGGGCGGAGTTAATACAGTTGGCTGTGCATGGATTGCTAAGTTTAATTGTTGCTTATGATCCAGCGTCAACTAGTTTAAGTAGAAGCACACGAGAACGATTTTTAAAGAAAATATGTCTTCATAAGATAAAATTAGAAGAATCTTTTATAGAAGATACCGACTTATCTGCTTTAGCGTTAGAGTTTATACATGAGTATGGTTTTAAGATTGATCAATCTGAGTTTTTGAGCCCATTTTTTAAATCTGGGCTTTTATATAATTGTCATGGAAAAGTTTCTTTTGCATATCCTTATTTAGAAAGTTATTTAATAGCAAAAGTATTAAGAGACTATCCAGACATCGCGGTTAATTACTTTAATCCTGAAAGAAGGGATTTTGATGTTTATTCATTTGATTTGTATTGTGAAATGGGTCCTGGGCAAGATGTTGTTGACTCGATTTCAAGATATTCAGATTTTTTTGTAAATGCAGGTCAAGAAAAATATGGAAAAGAATCTATTTTTATAAAAAATAAAAAAATTATTGACTCTTCTGTGGTAGATATTGGTTTTGTGGATATTACAAAACGCATAAGTGAGATGGCTGATAAACTTGAAAATGCTGATAATAGTCAAAATATAAGAGATGAAAAGCAACGTATTCTTGACACTCAAAGTAAAGTTATAGGTAGTTTATCTCAAAGAAATTCGTCAAAAGATTCAGAACTCGAAGATGAGATACAAGTTGAGTTTTTTATTCTTGATGGATTGTCTCGTGCATCAATTTTATGTTTGACTTTATTAGGATCGGGATCTGAATCTATTAATAAGCATATGAAAGAAGATCTTCTGAAAACTTCCATTGATACATGTAGTATTTTTATGGATATTTGGATGTACAATAGAATGCGTATTGATTTCAAAGATATAAAAAATAGTCTTTTGTCAGATACTAATATTAATGCATTTGTAAAAAGTATTAACGCTGATGAATCATCAATCGAGAAAATAAGAAAAGATCTTGCAACATTTTTGGCTTTTTTTCAAAGCAATGTTTTAATGGAGCCTATTAATCGTGTTTTATCTAATTTGTGTGGAATCGCGGGAGTGCCTGTTTTGAGCCCCATTATTTCTCACTATGAGGCGACAGATATAAATGCGAAAATTTTACAATCTATTTGGTTATTAGAAGCATCACCAGATCAAGGATTTCAGCATATTAAATCAGTTTTCCAAAATTATAATGGAGCATCTTTGTTGAGGGTTGCTATAAGTCGTTTTCTATTGGACCGTTTATATTGGCAACATTATCAAACTGATAATTCACGATTTTTTGCTAATGCTGTGAAGCAAGTTATTAAGCGTACTGGCCTCCAGTACGAAGAAAAAACTTTAAAGGAAGCAATTCAAGGTCCTGTGAATGCTTAATTTCTGAATTATCAAACATTAATACAAAGGAGAGTTCTAAAAACTCTCCTTTCATAATTAAGATGGAGGGATCGAAGAACCCTTTATTGATACGCTTGGCTGGTGATTTCAGGTTTTTGGTGATTTGATTGACTGCTTTTGGGGTCGTTTTCGATCTGCGTTTTGAGCAGATCGAGTGCCACCACCCGCTGGATTGCTGTAACGGGCCGTTCTGGGCCGCCTTGATTATGCGGCCTGTCTGTGCGGTGTATTCAGGGGTTGCCAATTCCATGGCAATAGTTCGTGGAGCCGATTGATCTTGTGCTCGTTGATACGGGCCAGGACGTCGGCGAGGTAATCGTGCGGGTTGATGCCTGAGAGTTTTGCGCTTTCGATAAGCGTCATGGCATCAGCGATGTTGTCGCCCCCGGCGTCTGAACCGGCAAACAGATAGTTTTTCCGCCCGATGCATACCGGTCGTATGGCCCGTTCGGCAGGATTGTTGTCGATGGCAACACGACCATCTTCGAGGAAGAGGGTAAAGGCTGCCCACCGGTTGAGCGCATAACGGATTGCTTTTGCCAGTTCCCCCTTGCCTGGGATACGGGCGAGCTGTGTTTCGCACCATGCGTGGAATGCTGTGACACGAGGGCGGCTTTTTTCCTGTCGGACAGCCAGACGATACGGAGCAGGAGACCCGGTGAGCTGCCGCTCGATATCGTAGAGTTCCCCGATCTGCTCGAGTGCTTCCCTTGCGATTGTCGAATCACTGCCCTTCCAGACATCATGGAAGGCCCTGCGGAGATGAGCCCAGCAGGCCGCTTCGCGCACATGCACGGTTCCCGTTGCATCGGGTTTATACAGATCCCTGAACCCCGCGTAGGCGTCAGCCTGCAGAATGCCCCGGAACTGTGCCAGATGGGTCTGGGGATTGATCCCCTTGCGATCGGGAGAGAACCAGTAGGCCACGGCGGGCGGATCACTCCCGCCCCAGGGGCGGGGATCGCGCAGATAGGTCCAGATCCGCCCTTCCTTCACACCACGTGGTTTACCAGCCTGGCGCAGACGGGAATCAAGAACCTGGATGGGTGTATCATCGGCATGCAGCAGGTCTGCCCCAACGACATCCTGACGGATCAGATCTGTGAGAGGACGCAGAACGGCAACGGCCTGACCACACCAGTCGATCAGGGTTGAACGGGGAATGTCCACACCCTGACGGGAAAAGATCTCATTCTGACGATAAAGCGGAATGTGATCATCGAATTTTGAGACCAGGATATGGGCCAGCAGCCCGGGGCCAGCCATGCCCCGTGGGACAGGGCGCGACGGTGCTTCAGGCTGTACCATTGTTTCGCAATGACGGCAGGATTTCTTCAGCCGTGCCGTTTCGACAACTTTCAGTTTTGCCGCAATAAAGTCCAGTATTTCGGTGACATCTTCGCCAACGAGGCGTAGGCGACCGCCACAGGTGGGACAGGCCTCGCCCGGGTCGAGAACAATACGCTCCCGTGGTGTCGTGTCGGAAACCTTTGGTTTGCCGCGCCGTCTGGGGGAAGAGACCACACCATCGCTGTCATCGTGCTCCCTGATGTCAGGAGAAGGATCGGCTGCCGCGATGGCGATTTTCACATCTTCAAGAAGCAGTTCGAGCTGTTCAATCTCACGGTCTATCTTTTCTGAACTGGCCCCGAATTTCTGTTTCTGAAGACGCGCGATCCGGATTTTGAGAGACTGGACAAGAGCTTCATACGCACGGGCTGAAGCGGAAAGCCGAGCCACTTCAGTCTGAAGGGAAACAATCATTTCCCTCAGGATATCTGGATCATCAGGCAGGACCGCGGGCGCATGCGTCATTATGAAAAAATAGCAGAAAACCCAATAAAAGACAAAAGGTTCTGCACGATCACGCCATAAAAATCAGGCCACGCGAGACGGTGGCGCAGACCAGGAAGGTCGTCTCCACTCCATGCCTTCCCACAGCATGGCCATCTGTGCGGCTGTCAGGCGTGCAACGCCATCTGCCGGCGAGGGCCATGGAAAACGTCCTTTCTCAAGCACCTTGTAATAAAGGCAGAACCCCTGACCGTCCCACATCAGAAGCTTGATCCTGTCCCCACGGCGACCACGAAAGGCAAAGAGCGCTCCCGATGTCGGGTTCTGACGCAGCACGTCCTGTGCCAGTGCAGCCAGACCCGATATCCCCTTGCGCATATCCGTAACCCCGCAGGCCAGATAGACGCGCACACCGTTGCCCACGCCAATCATGCTGTCTCGGCAATCCGGATGATCTTCGCCAGAAACTCTTCTGCAGGATGTCCACTCACCCTGATACTGCGGCCATTACGCAGCATAATGGCCAGCCCTTCATTATCATCGCCAGAGACCAGAGCAGGTGTCTTCACTGCAGCGACAGGAACAAACGCCACAGACTGATCCGGGGAAGACAGTCTGTGGCGGAAAGACGTCCGCCATTGGTAAAGATGTTGACGGGTCAGGTCATGCCGACGGGCCACATCCGATACACTTGCCCCGTCCACACCAACTTCAGCCAGTATCGCAAGCTTGCGTTCATCCGACCAGCGGCGACGGCGTTCAACGCCAATCAGGATTTCTTGAGCCATAGCTACCTCCCAAACAACGTCAATAACGACGTCGTTAACGACGGTAACTTACCAGTCACAATCCTCACTCATAAGGCGGTCTCAAGCGGCCGCTTACGGATTGCTATGCATTCGCGCTGATCCGCTCCAGGAAGAGGAAGCGGCGCATATTATAGACGATATTGGCCAGGCCGATCCTCATGGTGGCCCGGGTGATACCGACAGTTCGGACGAACAGACCCATTTGCGATTTCTGGTCAGCAAAGACATGCTCGACGCGGGATCGGATCACGGACTTTCCTGCATTGGACCGCTGGATATGGAGTGGCATGGGTTTGAGATGCGGCTTCTTCCTGTGAACCTTTGAGACAAAGCCCTGCTTTTCCATGAAGTCTTCATTGGCTTTTGAGCGATACGCTGTATCAGCCCAGACGCTTGAGGCCGTATTGGTTTTATCCAGCAGCCCCTCTCTCAATCGCGCGCCATCACTGGCAGCGGCATCCGTCGTCTTCCATTTCCGGATGAACCGATACTTCCGGTCGATGGAGACGTGAGATTTGTATCCAAAGAACGGAATGGCGAGATCACTCGACGGCATGGTTCCGTCATCCTGCCGCTTTGGACGTGTCACGGTTTAGTTCCGGACCTTTAAGACCGAAGATGGTCATGAAGGAGATTTGGAATGGGACGAGTTTATAAGGCTGAGTTCAGGCACGAGGCGGTGCGTTTAGCTCTGAGCAGCGGTCTGTCACGTGAGCGTATTGCCCAAGATCTGGGTATCGGCTCTTCGACGTTGAAGAAATGGATCCGCGATGCGCAGAAGCTTGATACTGTCGTCGCGGACACAACAGATCATACGGCGTTATTGCGTGAGAATGAGAGATTACGCCGTGAGAACCTTCTGCTGCGGGAGGAGAGGGAGCTGTTAAAAAAGGCGACACAGTTCTTCGCGAGCCAAAGGTCGTGAGGTTTGCCTTTATTGCTCGCTATCATGGGCCCCTTTCACGCGAACGGGTTTGCCGTCTGTTTGGTGTCAGCGACCGGGGTTTCAGGGCCTGGCGACGACGCCCGGTCTGTGCCCGCAAAAGACAGGATGACATCCTGATGGTCCATATCCGCGCCATTCACGCTCAGAGCAGGCAAAGTTACGGACGTCCCCGTATGACAGAAGAACTCAGGGCTGCTGGTCTGTCTGTCGGGCATCGTCGCGTTGGACGTTTGATGCGCGCGTATGACATTCGTGTTGTCAGGACACGACGCTTCAAGGTCACCACGAACAGTTCGCACAAGCACAGTATTGAACCCAACCTTCTGGGCCAGGATTTTTCAGCACCAGCGCTTAACCGGAAATGGACAGCAGACATCACATATATCTGGACACGTGAAGGCTGGGTTTACCTGGCTGTGGTGCTTGACCTCTTCTCACGCAGAGTCATCGGCTGGAACCTAGGGAGCCGTATGACCGCAGACCTTGCTACGACCGCGTTACAGCGCGCTATTGCCTTGCGTCAGCCACCACCAGGCTGCGTCCATCATGCGGATCGTGGCAGTCAGTATTGTTCAGAGGATTACCGCAAACTCCTTTCTACCCATGGTTTTATCGTGTCCATGAGCAGAAAGGGAAACTGCTGGGACAATGCAGTGACGGAAAGCTTCTTCAAGACCGTGAAAGCTGAACTTCTGTGGCGGCACGCATGGATGACGCGTCAGGAGGTCGAGCAGGCTATCACATCCTACATCAATGATTTCTATAATCCTCAGAGGCTGCATTCCGCACTTCAATGGAAAAGCCCTCTGGATTATGAGCGCAACGCCGCTTAACAGATAACCAAAGGTCCGGAACTAAACCGTGACACGTCCAATACTCCGTCCGTTCGTCGGACAGATTGTTCAGCGTCTGGATGACCAGAATTTTGAACATCAGCACCGGATCAAACGGCGGTCGCCCGCCCTTACTCCCATCTGAATACGCCAGAGCCTTCTCCAGCTCCGGGCGAAACACCTCAAAATCCACAGTCCGGGAAAACGCTTCGAGCTGATCACCGAGCCCGCTTAGCCGAGCAAGCCGCTCTTCAACATCAAACAATCCCGCCTGTTTCATCTTCCATATCCCAATCAACGCACGAGAAATAGAATCACAGAGCAGACCTCAAAACCAGAGGGTTTTTCGAACCCTCCAGCTGACAGGAATCAGGATCCTGCCAGCGCAGCGTCTCAAAGACTGAGAAGTGATATTTGAAGCGGTAGAAAGTACGGCGTCCGCTTACGCCTCATTCAAGACATTATGTCTATCGGCGACGTGACTGTAAAGCCGACACCTACGGGTGGTTTTTGTCACAGCAACATTGCAGGAGTTGATCTCATGACAAGGCAAGTAGGAGAGAAATGATCTCCATCTGCTGACGTTAAAACGTTACATTGATATGACGCAATCTTCATCGGATGATGAATGCCAGAATATCAGCGTTGCAGACGTCTATATGTGTCGTATGCATGCCTTGCGGATAACGTAGAGCCTTGAGGACTGTAGAAATAAATGGATGTTGAGGAAGAACTTGCAGGCTTCCTAGGTAGCTTTAAGAAGGTGCCCGGAAGGCCGCGATTGGACGGTACGCCGCGCAAAGTGCGTGAAGAGGATCCGACCCAGCGCGAACGCAACGCGGAGATTGTACTAAGTCACTTCGGCTTCGGGTCAGGACCGCACTTCTGGCCCACGCTCGATCAAATCGCTGAGCATTATCCAGAGATCTCCACGCGGGAGCGGATTCGGCAAATTATCGACAGGACGTACTCACAGCGCCGTCCCGCCTCACCACTGCCCGTCGCCACTCGTACGGCGGCCGTTCTAGAGGAACGAACACTGTGGCTCGAGAGCGAATATTTGGAAGAGCTACAGGAGCGCGGGCTCTGTGGTCCGCTGGAACACGCGATTGGGCTCCTGAATTATCTGCAAAGTCAAGGCTTGGCGGAAAACTACTCGATCCGCCTTCCCAATCTGGCGAGTGCTACGAGGTCGTTATACGATTACAGCGAGGAACGCTTTATCGTTAGTGACCAGAAGGCTCGCGCGCTAGAGAAAGACCTGACCGCGGCGCGTAAAATGCCGGGACAGGTAGGACTTGCAAGGCTCTCAGCAGTGACGCGCAACGGAGCGAGCGTGGACTCGGAAGGGCTCGCTGAGTTACTTCGGCTCAGCCCCGACGCATGGACTGGCACCCACGATGACGAACTCTGGTTCTTCTTCGAGGACCGCGAGAACGTGCTCGTGAATCTTGCATCGAAGATCTTCGCAATTGTCGACTCAGTGTCGGTGACGAAGCTCGCAGCCTTACTCACAAACGCGCTCTATCGGCGCGCAAATCGTCATGGCTATCCGCCACCGGAGCTCGTGGAGCGCTGGATATCTCAGTCACGCTACTTCACTGTTTTGGATGGGATGGTGACTTACAATGAAAAAGCGGGCGAACTCACCGATATTGAAAGAGTGATTAGTCGTTTTGCAAAGGGACAGGGCGCCATCAGATGGCCAGAGGTTCGTGATCACCTTCGAGCTTTGGACTTCGGAGATCCGCTTATTACTTCTTCGGTCTACCACTCACCGCTGCTTCTGGTGGACCGGTCAGGTGGAAGGGGAAACTTTACATTCACACTCATATCGGAAGTAAATAGCGCACCCGTGCATCAACCGGACCGATATGGCCTCTTCCTCGCGAAGCTCGCAGCCCTCGGCTCGACCGACCGCGAAGGAAAAGGCCTCTCAAGACGGGAGCAGGCGATCCTCGCTGACTGGGTATTCGACGGACAGCCCAAAGCTAACTGCGCCGTCTGCGGACGGACTTTTGCACGTCGGGCACTGGTCGTCGCGCACAAAAAGAAGCGGAGCCGCTGTTCTGACACGGAGCGTTTGGACCCGCACATTGTATTCCCGCTATGCACGTTTGGTTGCGACTATCTGTACGAGCATGGCTACATCATCGTCCGGAACGGTTGTGTAATTCACGGTAGGCGCGCCACGGGCGATACCGAGCACGAAAGAGCAGTGCAGTTGGTCGGCCTGAATCTGGATACGAAATGGATTCAGGGGCCAGCGCACTACTTCGACAACAGCTGATGCAAGCCGGTGGATGAGGCCGCCTCCGCGATAGGGAGCCAGCAATGCAAATCTCAAATGCGAAGTCCAATACAATCTTTAGAGCAGGAGTTGGGCCTCTTGCCGACTTTTAGATTTCGGACATGAAACTGCTGATGCAGATGTTTGTCTGGTTCCGACGTAAGCTGCCATTCCAGCATTCGGACAGGGACGGCCTGAGTTGGATCGATAGCTGTCATGAACGTGAATACTGCGAACTGCTGCTTTCTGTTTGCCCTTTCCGATAACCGACTATCCGCTGCCCCCCCTGATCTGCCTATCAACTCAGAGATGCAGCAACAGGCAGGCGGCAGTCGCCTATAGTCTAGACATACGGAGCTGCTGCTCCCGTCTTCATCTCGCTAGCGGACATCACCGCTTTAAAGGCTGCCGACTTACCTCGGACCACGGCAAAACTGGAGCGTAAGCGATCATGAGGCGTGATTTGCGGGCAGTCGTCACGTTGCGATATCGCGAGTGAGGTTTAAGGAGCGCTCACGTCCTTTAGAGGCTATCTGTCGTCTGTTTGATATCCACGAATGATGGCAATTAACCTACGGAATTCTCCATCATTCGAAGCCTGTTTCCAGAAGTTGATGAAACGGCAGACGAGCTGTAGGTTCCCCCTCGCGTAATGCCCTTCGCTGTTGATCCGGTCCAAGGAGGGCAGCATGTTATCGTCTATCTGTGCCCCCCGGAATTGGAACGGCAGACCAGTGATGGCGCATCGGTCTTTTTGGATATTGAAGAGGTCTCGGATCAGCTTGTCCAACTCGGTGTCGGACATATGGAGTTCCTTGTTCTTGACGGTAGTCGGGACCATCTGACCGTTGGAAGTGAAAACTGTCTTGCCGACCGAATCCTTGATCTCCACAATCGATTTCTCCTTGCCCCCAAGATACCGAGAGTCGGCTTTTTCATCTTTGGCCAAGTCGCCCTTGGCTTCCTTGCGTAACAAGGTTGGGACGGTGTTGATGGCATCAACACCGTCGATAGGATCAGGCGTATTCGGTTCCTTAGCGTGCGTGCCATCGTACCATTCGAGGAAGCGTTGCAGAGCTGTTGGGCTGTCGATTTCTGCCCGCTGTGTATCTGGCCGTTTTAAGGGGGCAAGGGGACCGTTGATATTCGAGTTACCGTTCTTGGGTTCCGACAGAAGCGCGACGCCGACCATCTGTGGTGGTGCGGGCGGCTGAAACCAGACGCAAGTGGTCTTGTTGGTACGATGAATTGCAAGGACACGACCGACCGGATTTTGGAAGCCGATGACGTAGCCTGTCGGTGCCTTTGCAGGTTCGCCGTAACGTGAGCGGAGGAGGCGTTCGGCCTCTGCGGGAGTAAGCGTCATTCGGCAGCTTTCAGGGTTTCGGTGACGTGGACACCGCGGCTTCAAACCGGGAGCGGAGGACCATAGATTACAGGGGTGGATTGCAGCGGTGCAATGGTCCCCTCAGTTGGACGTAAATGTCAGCTTTCTGGTTTATTCGGCCAGAAAGTGGACAGTCTGCCATCCCCCCATTGTTACCGTTCAGTAGAGGTTGCTATTATCTTAGGGCACCTTGGTCTTATAGGCTCAGGCATACGATGGACCTCGTGATGCGGCGGACGCGCTCGTCGCGGTGCAGCGACTGTGTCAGGATATTGCTGAGGGGGCTGACTATGCTGGTTTTTCGGGAAAAGGATAACGAGCAATGCTTCATGCTCTACACCTGACCGGATCCTGGCCTGTTCTCCGCTCGCGTGTTCTAGAACAGGTAGACCGCCTCACCAGGCAGCGTTTGGCTCAATCCGACATTACGATCGACGTCCTGCGTCCCATTCTCTCGACAGCACGCTTCTCCCCGCCCCTTCCTGTCTTTATCGCCGGCAGCATGCTTCCAGATGGCTCTGCTCTCCCCGATACTGAATTGCCCGACTGCGCCGAACACACAGCCAGTGCGCGTAAACTTCTTGAGGGCACCCTTTCCTCTCTCCCCAGCGGCTACCATCTCGAAGTAGCTCTTGAGATCGATCGACAACGCTTGGCGTTTGTCGCGTCGCTTGTTTTGTCGGACCAGAGTGAAAGACCATCTTTCCTTCCGAGCAAGGACAAGGTCAATTCTATCCCGACACCTGCACCTATCGGACAAGCTCCAGCCAATGTTGCGCGTTGGTTTTCGGCTTTGGCCGAAGCTGAGATTCCGAAACATGACGGCCAACTGGAGACATCACAGGCAGCCGTAGGCACATTTGTTCAGATGGGTAAGGCTGCTAACACCCGTCGCGCCTATCGCTCGGCCATCCGTGGCTGGTGTGCATTTGCCGAACGTCATGACCTCCCTGCCCTGCCTGCGCGGAGTGAAGACGTTGCAACCTATCTAGCTGATCTGGCTTTGCGCGGACGCAAGCCAGCAACTATTGAACTCTATAGGGCTGCGTTGCGCTATCTTCATCATGTGGCACATCTACCCATACCTACGACACATGCTCTCGTCTCTGAGATGCTGGCCGGAATTCATCGCTCACCAAGCAAGACGCCACAACGCCGGGTAAAAGGTTTGACTTGGGAAATGCTCTGCGAGGTCGTTGATAAGATCCCTATGACATCGCTGGTGGATACACGTGACCGCGCCATTTTGCTGGTTGGCTATGGTGGAGCGCTTCGTCGCTCTGAACTGGCAGGGATCCAGCTCGAACACGTCACGCTTGATGAAGACTGCATGCGGATCACCCTTCCCTACTCTAAGGGGGATAAGAAGCATCAGGGCACCACAATCGTTATTCCCCGTGGAATAACCAGACATTGTCCAGTTCGTGCGTGGGAGACGTGGCTACGGGAGTCAAAACTGACACCACGAAAAAACAAGTCAAACGATTCAAAGACAGAGAGCACAAACGAGACGACTGCTGCCTTCCCAAGAATTTGGCTGCCTGCAACAGCGAAAAAAAATGGGACTGCTCCTGATCCTAAAATCGGCACGCAAAGTCTTTCGGACTTTTCGATAGCCACAATCATCAAACGCCGCTGTCAGGCTGCGGGGATTGAGGGCGATTTTAGCGGGCACAGTCTACGTCGGGGTGCCATCACGACAGGCGCTCAGGATGGCATTGACCTGATGTCGCTCAAACGATTTTCCCGTCATCGCGATTACCGAGTTCTGGAAGCATATGTTGAAGAGGATCAGTCTTTCGTGAAACATCCAGGAAGGACTAGATTTTAAAATCCAAAGAAGCTTGGTGATTTTGTGTTCATTGCCGACGCAGGCCATCTGTGTTCATTGCTGACGCCATCATATCAACCGTTGGCCAGCCTCAAGATCGACTCGCATACGATTCTACAAATACGTTCACATTGCGGCTGTTAAAGCGGCACTTTGTGTTCATTGCCGACAATTATTTGGGTATAGTTATCCATGTGTTTTCTGCCGACACTCGAATGGAATCATCGAAATTTTAGGGGTTATCCACATAAATAGAAGTGTTCATTGCCGACGGGCTAAAAGAGCTACAAAAAAAATACCATAATTTCAATAAACTATAAAATTATTCACGTGTTTGTTGCCGACGAAACAATAATACATACAATATTCTTTAATCTTGTCTCTCTGTCGGCAAAGAACACAGAGGAATAGTAAAAGCGTCAGAAACAAACACATCTTGCAATATGTCAGCAAGAAACACATCGACAGAAAGATCAGGGCATGCATTTTCTGGGTATCTAAGAATAGCTTGGATATGCAAATTGAAAGACCGAGCCCCAGAACAAGATGATCTCTTTGAAAACCTCCACGGTCTCGTTGAGACACATGGAGCTAGTAACGCTCTGTCTTTCGCTCAGTCTTATGCCGCTAATCGTCCTACTCCTCGACCGCCTTCATTACTGGACGTTGTTGCTGGACGCTCAGGACGTAAAGTTATCGATGCCGTATCTTCATCTCTCGTGAGAGAAGCTGAGGGTGGAGGAGAGATCGGATATACTTATACCGCTTGGTGCCTTGCAGGATTACCACATAAGGATCGGGAACCAGGTCAAGATTGGCTAATTAAGACTGATTATGCACAACTTCTTGTGAGGCCAGGAGTTCGCCTTCGAGACGACGATGTAAGAGAAGATCTTTCTGTTCCATCAGGCTCCATAGCAAGACTACTTTTGATTGATTGGCAATCGGAAGCTCTAGAAAATAAAAGTAGAGAAATCTACCTTGGAAAAAGCCCTGCGGCACTTCTCAAAAAACTTGGTTTAAGTCGTGGTGGACCAATCTCACGAAAGCTATTGGAACAGATCGAACGCCTCGCGACATGCACCATTGACTTCAAGTTCGGAAATGATCAAGCTGGCGTTGTTGTAAACGAACGATTGGTAGAGAGCTTTCGTTATGTAGGTGAGGTAGATCCTCGCACCAAACGAACAACAAGAATGATCGAACAGATAACACTTTCTGAGGCGTTTTATAACGAGTTACGTCGCCATCCCGTTCTTATTGATCGAGCTGCTATTAAAGATATCCAGACATCACCAAGAGCTATTGATGCTTACCTTTGGCTTGCTTTCCGTTTGCATGCTTTACGTGATGAAACACCAGTCTCGTGGGCTGCTCTTTGGAAACAATTTGGTCGCGAATTCAAACTTCTTAGGCAGTTTAAGGCGGAATTTCAGGAGCCTCTTGCGTTAGCCTTAGCAGCCTATAGAGCGGCTAAAGTCAAGGTTACGGAAAGAGGAGTAGTGTTGTCACCTTCTCCTCCCCCAGTAGACCATTAAGTTACTTTCTTAGAGTTTGAATAATCTGCATACAGTTCAGGCATTTTTTCCAACAAGAAAGAAACAAACTCTGGAGATTTATCCGCGCGAATATCCATACGACCCTTCCTCGCACCAGAGCCCGCCTTCACAACCAAATCTTTATCAGGGGAATACCAAGATAAAGATTCATGGTTTTTTTTCGTGCCCGTGAAAGTTTCAGATCCTATAGCGGCTTTGTAAGCAGCAATAAAACACTTTTCATCATCCTGCTTCCGTTCGCCAGCTTCACGAATGAAATTCAGACATCTTTTACGTCCGCCTGGAGACTTTAACGCATCAGCAAAGTCCATCCATCGTTTTCTACCGATTGTAGGGCAACGTCCAAGGTATTCTACGATTTCATCATCAAGTTCTCTCACGACGGCAATCAACCGTGATAATTCAGTCTTGTCTATCCCTAAAGCTGCCATTGCTACTTCACGTCCAAAACCCTGTGACTCTAATTTTTTTGCAAACAGTGCTCGTTCTAGGAATGAAAGATCTGTGCGCTCACTGTTCTCCTGACCTTGAGCAATTAATAGGGCTGTGTCGCTAAGTTCCTTGACTATCGCTTTAACTGTGATGCCGAGCTCAAAACACGCTTTTAATCTACGATGCCCAAAGGCGACTTGATATCGTCCTGATTTACCAGGGTTTGGACGGACCAATATGGGCGACATCTGCCCGTTTTCCGCGATGGCGTCTTTTAATGATGAGAAGGTGTCGTCAGACACATCAAGGCGGTCTGGTAGAAATGAAGGATCAACTTTTTCAGGATCGAGCTCTATCACATGTGCTCCGTCCCTTAATTTCTCCTCAAGCTTTTCCGCTTCCCCAGCTTTGGCTTTAAGATCACCAAGACTTCTGGCTACAGATCCTAACGCACCGCTTCTACTGAAGGTGCCTGATGGTTTAACTTCGTTGGGACGATTGGTGTCTGTTGAACTAGGTATTAGTTTTCCCAAGGTGTGGTTACGGGCCATGATCTCTCTCCTTAGATTTTTCAGTTGTAGTTGACAGGTGTCAACTCTGGATTAGTTGTCCCTGCCCCATGCCCGGAAAATTAGATCACGTATCTCGCTGTTAACTGAGTTTACTGATTCTAGAGCCCGATCGTAAGTCGATCCAGTGAATTGCTTCCTCTCAATTTCAAAGAGTGACTGCTTGGTAATTGCAGCATCAGAAATAGCCGTAGTTTTTAACATGGGATGTGTAAGGACATGGTCTCCGAATAATGAACGCATAAAGGCAGCCATTTGAGTCTGTGGTCCATCAGAAGGTTCAAATCGAGTGAGAAGGTATCGAACCCATCGGTAGGATACGTTCGCGCCGGCGTTGCGCAAATGTGTCATGACGTCGCTCATCATCATAAGAAATTGACACATAGACATAACGTCTAACATCTGCGGGTGGACTGTAATCAGAAGCCCTGTTGCAGCGCATACCGCTGACATTGTTAAATAACCAAGTTGTGGAGGACAATCGATTACAACTACATCATAGTTATCTTCTACATCTTGCAGAGCTTCATCTACCCGCGAGAAAAATATTGCCCCAGCTTGATCAGAGGAAGCCAGCAATTTCGGGGTCTCGTATTCGAACTCCATTAATTCAATATTGCCAGGTACAATATCTAAACCGGGGAAATTGGTTTGGCGCACTATTTCCGACAGAGGTCGTCGCTCATCGTCATATCGAATTGCCCCATAGAGCGTTTCATTGGAATGCACGTCAAATTCGGGCTGAAAACCGTGGAGCGCTGAAAGACTAGCTTGTGGGTCAAGGTCAATTGCCAGGACACGGAGACCATCAAGAGCTAAACCTTGAGCTAAATGAGCTGCAGACGTAGTTTTGCCGCTCCCGCCTTTGAAATTCACAACGGCAACGACTTGAAGCCCCTCGTTTTTATTGCGTGTGGGTAAGTAATTTCGACCATTGCGAGTGTTCGAAGATAAAAACTGGCGTAACTCCCAGATTTGCTCGGCAGAGTAACTACGCCTCCCCCCCTTCCCGACATGGGGCCGTGGCCCCTTCCCCTCTAATGCGAGGTTTCGAAGGTAGGCTGGGGTCAAACCGACGAGTTTGGCTACTTCACCAATCTGAAACTGCCGCAAACCTTTTCGAGCATTTGGTGGGAAAAGCTCCATACGATGAGCTTGCAGTTGGGCGGACAGCATTTCTGCTTGTTCGGAGAGTAGGACATCCATGCCCTCTTCTAGTGGGGTCGTAAGGTTCATTATAAAAATCCTTAAAGGCGCAATTTAGCGCCGGGTGCGGTATATTGCGGTCAAAAATACTAATACCGCATTTATCTGGAGAGTTGACAGGTGTCAACTTGGTTTCAGACGCAAACCGGGCTTTAGCGTGCATTTCGCTGAGAGTTGACACCTGTCAACTGACAGAAGGACAGAAGGACAGAAGGACAGAAGGACAGAAGGACAGAAGGACAGAAGGTTCACCAGCCCTGAGCGTGCGCCGCAAGTGGTAGGTGCTCGCCATGCTCGTCCGCTACGCGGTCTGTGCGTGGCTCCGCTCCCGGCGCTTCGCACCGCACTTGCGCCCCCCACTCCGGCCCGGTTTTCAGGAAGGCATAAGGGACAAGGGATGAAGAGAGTAGACGCTCCCCTTCCCGCTCCTTGCCACTAATTCCGACAAACCTATGCAATCAGGCCCCCGACCCTTTCTGAGGCGTCGGGCGATGCCGATTGGACGGAGTGCGCCATCATGTCCATGTCAGCCTCGCAACTCAATCTGTTCGATACCACTGTACTGTCCGGTGAGCTCGCATCCCTCTGGTCTCTGGACGATGACCAGCCCATTCCCGAAGTCAGCCTCCCCTCCCCTCACTCTTTCCGTATTCCTCAGCGAGATTTCCGGCTGAAAGGACTGCGTGGTCTTGCAAGCGGATGGAAAGCCCGTGCTGAAGGTAATCTGGCTGCGATTGCCCTTCTCGGGGAACTGGAGCGCGAGGATCGTAACGCCACCGAGGCAGAGCAGGAGGTGCTCGCCCGTTTTACTGGTTTTGGTGCGGGTGAACTTGCCAACAACCTCTTCCCGCCAACAGGCAAAGAAGTGCGCAAGGGATGGGAAAGTCTTGCTTCAGAACTTGAACAGCTTACGACGGAGACTGAAAGGGCTGGCCTGCAGCGCGCCACACAATATGCCCACTACACCCCGGAACTGATTGTTCACTCATTGTGGGATATGGTGCAGCGTATGGGGTTTCGTGGTGGTTCGGTGCTTGAACCGGGTTGCGGAACCGGGGTCTTTATAGCCGCACGACCTGAAAAACTGGAAGGCAAGATCGCCTTCACAGGCATTGAAAACGATCCAATCTCTGCCCGCATAGCGCGCAAACTCTATCCAAACCAGTGGATCCGCAGTGAGGATTTCACACGAGCCCAGCTTTCGCATGGCTATGATCTGGCTATTGGTAATCCACCCTTTAGCAACCGCACGGTGCACGGTCGGGACGGTTTGGAGAAGCAGGGATTAAGTCTCCATGACTTCTTCATTGCCCGCTCACTCGAAGCTTTACGACCCGGCGGTATCGCCCTGTTCGTGACCTCCAGATACACACTGGACAAAACGGATCCTAAGGCACGACAGATTATCGGGGAGAGCGCAGACCTGCTTGGTGCTGTGCGTTTGCCTGAAGGCGCAATGCGTGACGATGCCGGGACAGATGTGGTGGTCGATATCCTGGCATTCCGCAAACGAGAAGTGGGAGAAGTGCCGTCTAATGAGAGCTGGGTTGAAACTGCAGACATCCCAGACTCAGACGAGGGAAATGGTCCGCTCGTCATAAACGGGTATTTCCTTGACCATCCCGAACAGGTGCTCGGCAGTCATATCTGGACGACAACGCAGTTTGGTCCCGGCTACACATGCTCTGCCACCGCCGGCGCAGAACTAGATCTTCTTCTTCCGCAAGCCCTGAGCCGGATCGCGCCCAACGTTCATTTTCTACAGCCGCTGGAGGCGCGCATTGTCCGGCCAGCAGGTGAGGGCGTTACGGTTGGAACCGCGGCAAGTGGTGCAGACCTCAAGGAAGGAAGCTACTTTGTAGACCGAGGTGTTCTGCACCAGATTAGCGAGGGACAGGCCCAGATCGTCCTGATCCGCAAGGCAGGTCAGGCAGAGGGGATTTTTGCCAAGCATGCTCGGATTATCCGCGGGCTGGTGCCCATCCGTGATGCCGCACGAAGTGTGTTGCGGGCGCAGATGCAGAACCTGCCTTACGGATCACAGCAGCGCACATTGAAAACAGCGTACCAGAGTTTCGTGCGTGAATTTGGCCCCATCAATCATACCCGCACCACGCTGCGCGAGAACCCTGAAACTGGGAAAACACGGGAAACCCAGCGGCGCCCGAACCTGCAGCCTTTTATGGATGATCCTGACGTCTGGCTGGTGGCTTCGATTGAGGAGTATGACGAACGCACGGATACGGGCCGCATGGGGCCGGTATTCTCTGAGCGTGTCATTCATGCACCGACAGAGCCTGAAATACACGGAGCCCATGACGCACTGGCTGTGTCCTTGCATGAAACGGGATGTGTGGATCTGACTCTCATTGCCGAACTGTTGGGACGGAGTGAAGCCGATACGTTGATTGAACTGGGCGAGAGTGTTTACCTTGATCCAGAACGCAGCGCGCAGGGCAGGGACGTCTGGGTTACGGCAGATGAGATGCTCTCAGGCGCCGTGCGGACCAAGCTGGGTTTGGCACGTGACGCCGCACAACTTGACCACCGGTTTGCACGCAATGTCAGTGCCCTGGAAGGCGTGCAGCCCCCGGATCTGCGACCCTCTGAAATTACAGCCCGTCTGGGAGCGCCCTGGTTGCCCGTCACGGATATTCAGGACTTCGTACAAGAGGTCATGGGGATTGAAACTACCGTTCGTCATACCCCGGAAGTGGCATGCTGGAGTATCAACAGAACGCCTTTCCTGTCTCGCGCTGAAGCAACATCTGTCTGGGGCACGGAACGACGGAATGCAGCGGAACTGTTGGAAGACGCGCTCTCCCAGTCCATTCCCAAAATCTGGGATCATTGGCGCGATGAAAATGGCAACGAGCGACGCGAACTCAATACGCAGGAAACGGAAGCGGCCAAAGAAAAACTGGCTGCTATTAAAAGCGCGTTCGAAAAGTGGGTGTGGCAGGATCCCGACCGCTCTGACCGTCTCGTAAAGCTCTATAACGAGACTTACAACAATCTGGTGCCACGGGCCTTTGATGGCAGTCATCTGCGTCTGCCGGGCGCAAGCAGTGCGATTACCCTTCGTGCGCACCAGAAGCGCGTGGTCTGGCGGATTATTGCCTCAGGGCGCACCTACATGGCCCATGCTGTGGGGGCAGGAAAAACCTTCTCCATGGCGGCTGCCGTCATGGAGCAGAAACGCCTTGGACTGATCAGTAAGGCCGTTATCGTGGTTCCCGGTCACTGCCTTGCACAGATGGCGCGTGAATTTCTCATGCTCTACCCTACGGCGAGAATTCTCGTGGCGGACGAGACAAATTTCGTCAAAGCGAAACGTCAGCGTTTTATTGCCCGCGCAGCAACCGAAAACTGGGATGCGATCATCATAACCCATGACGCTTTCAAGTTTATTCCGGTGGAGGCGGGTTTTGAACGGGAGATGATTGAAGACCAGATTGCGTCATACGAGGCCATTCTGTCTGGCCTGGATGGCGATGACCGTATCTCCCGCAAGCGTATTGAACGCATGAAAGAGGGGATGGAGGCTAAACTGGAAGGATTAGCCGCCCAGAAGGATGATCTCCTTCATATGGGTGAAATGGGCATCGATCAGATCCTTGTGGATGAAGCCCAGCTCTTTCGGAAACTGTCTTACGCGACCAATCAGTCCGATCTGAGAGGTGTCGATCCTAACGGCTCACAGCGCGCATGGGATCTTTTCGTAAAAACGCGTTACCTTGCGAAGACTGACCCAACACGTCCACTGATCATGGCTTCAGGTTCGCCGATTACGAATACGATTGCCGAATTGTGGAATGTCGGACGGTATATGGATCTGGATGCTCTTGTCGCCCGCAATCTCCACGAATTTGATGCTTGGGCAGCCAACTTTGGGGAAACACGCACAGAACTGGAGCTTCAACCCAACGGTCTCTACAAACCGGTCACGCGCTTTACCGAATTCGTCAATGTGGCCGATCTGATGGCCATGTATCGTGACTTTGCGGACGTCGTTCAGTCAGACGAGCTGGCACGATATGTCAAACTGCCCTCTGTTAAGGGCGGCAACAGACAGATTGTGGTGGCCGAAAGCACAGAAGACTTTCGGGCATTCCAGCAGACCCTTGCAGAACGGATGCGCGCGATTGAAGCCCGTTCAGGTCGTCCTCAGAAGGGGGACGACATCATTCTGAGTGTGATGAATGATGCCCGGCATGGCGCGATCGATCTGCGGTTTATCGCACCGTGGGCGGATGATGACCCACATTCCAAGCTGAATGTGATGATTCGGAAGGTGTTTGAAATCTGGCATGAGACATCTGCCAATCGTTACACTAATCCCGAGACGGGCAGGGCTTACGATTTGCCGGGGGCGGTGCAGATGATCTTCTCCGATCTCGGCACACAGGCCTCCCAGACCAAGCGCGGGTTCTCGGCTTATAACTGGATCAGGTCAGAGCTGATCCGCATGGGTGTCCCTGCCGAGCAGATTGCCTTCATGCAGGATTACGACAAGGCTGCAGCCAAGCTGCGTCTGTTTGGTGATCTCAATGCAGGCCGCAAGCGTATCCTGATCGGTTCAACAGCCACAATGGGAACAGGGGTCAATGCCCAGCAGCGCCTGAAAGCCCTGCATCATCTCGACGTGCCCTGGCTTGTTGCCGATATCATGCAACGTGAAGGTCGGATTGTGCGTCAGGGCAATCAGCATGACGAAGTGGAGGTTTACGCATACGCCCAGCAGGGATCCGTGGACGCCACCAACTGGCAGCTCCTTGAACGGAAGATGCGATTTATCGGCCTTGCAATGTCGGGAGACCGGACCATCCGTCGTATTGAGGATGTGGGCGGTGAAGGCAACCAGTTTGCAATGGCCAAGGCGCTGGCATCAGGCGACATGCGTCTGATTCAAAAAGCCGGCCTGGAAGCCGATATCGCGCGTCTTGAGCGTTTGCAGGCCGCACATTTCGATGATCAGTTCAATGTGCGCCGCCAGATCCAGAGAGCTGAACGCGACATCAAGACAGCCCAGGCACGCATTCCGAAAATTGAGGCGGCACTCACACAGCGTATCACCACGAAAGGCGAGGCGTTTGCGCTGCACCGTGACACCAAGGTGGTTGAGAGCAGTGAAAAAGCTGGAGCATGGATACTGTCGCAGGCGCGGCTTGCTGAACGGGAAGGCCGGACCGGGCAGTGGAGCATGGGTCGGATCGCCGGCTTTGAAGTGATGTGCGAAGCTCATGAACAGCAGTTCAGAACGTCCGACAAGAGAAAACCAGAAGTCGTCTCCTCCATCTATCTGGATACACCTGCAGGAGAAATCGAGGTTGAGACCGATCGTGAGACCAAGCCTCTGGGACTGATTTCACGGATTGAGCACGCAGCCTTACGTCTGGACAGCGATCTGGCTGAAGCACGTCGCAGTCTGGATGAGGCACAGCGCCGACTGCCAGCTTATCGCGCACGGGAAGGACTTCCTTTTGCGGAAGCCGACGATCTCACGGCGAAATGTGCCGAGCTATCCGCATTGGATGCTGCGCTGGAAGCGGAAGGCAAGGAAAAAGAAGCTGCGCTGAAATCGGCCACAGCAAATGATGATACTGCTTCTGCTGTTGCAGAGAAAATTGAACAGGTGGCCTAAGAAAATAAGAAGAGCACAAAGCCGAAAAGGGAAGGGCGGGCCACAGGCCGCCCACACGCCGCAAGGGTATGCCCCGTTCCGGGGCCTCGCTGACGCTCGCCCTTGCCCCGTGTAGGCGTCTGTGACCGTGCCGAAGGTATGAGGTCAGAAAATGACACCTCATGACCCTGAAAGTGAGGAGAGTATCATGACGGAACTTCGCCGCGTCGATCCCAAAACACTCGTACCAAACCCGAATAATCCACGTAAGACCCAGCCAGATCCTCGTGCGGAACATCAGCTTGCGCTGAATATCAAGACAGTGGGCCTGATACATGCGCCCTGCGTGCGGGAACTTGAGGACGGTCGGTTGATGATTGTCGCTGGTCACAGGCGGGTGCGGGCCTGTATTGCGGCGAAATTGACTGAAATTGACGTGCATGTCCGTTCTGGTGATGAAAAAAGCGATACGATGGCCGCTGTCGCCGAGAACGTCGTGCGTGCCGATATGACGGAATCCGAACAATGGCGTGGTGTGCTGGATATGCGCGCGAAGGGCGCTACTGATACGGAAATCAGTCGGGCTTTTATGGTCACACCAGCCTATCTTCGTGGCCTGATGCTGTTGTCCCAAATTCATCCGCCCATTATTGCGGCAATCGATAGTGGGATTGGGCCTTCCTATACGGACCGGAACGCAATTGCGCGCACTCCGCTGGAGCGCCAACGCGATGTATGGGCCGAGATCTGGGCGGAAAGCGCTGACGAAGGAGCAGATCCGGCCGACTATGAGATGAGTAGGGAAGACGCCACACATTTCGATTGGTCGGAATTTGTAAGATATCTTGATCAGGTCGAATTATATGCTCGCAACTACGAGTTTGACGACGAGACTGCAAAAGAAGCTGGTGTCGTCTGGGAAGAAGATCTCTTCGGGCAGGGTGGAGAAGATAATCGATACTGCACCCAATATGCCGCTATGTTTAAGGCGCAGCAGATTTGGGCTGAGAAAACTAAACCTGAAGGAACCATTTACCTCCAGAGCAACGAATATGGGGAAGGAATTGCGCCAGACGGATACCGGAAGGTGGGGGCATGGGAAGCGGAATGGGACGAAGATATCCCGGCGATCTGGGTTAACCCACGCACACTGCAGATTCAAAAAGGACGGCTTCGCGAACTGGGAGAACAGTCCACCCGCAGGACAGAAAATGGTTCCCTTTCTTTACCGTCAGCCCAAAAACCCGAAAAACCTAAAGAGCGCCCCGATATTTCAGGCACAGGGCTTAAAATTATCGGGGATGTTCGGACACAGGCTTTGCGTCAGGCGTTGGATGCAGCGCGAGAAAATGCAGATCCCTGGGATCTGGTTGGTGCTTTCATACTGGCTTTGAGTGCCAATAACGTAAAAATCCACGGTGATGATACATATGAGCCTTATGGGAGTGTTACGGAGCGTGACCTGGCTGTCGCACGCATTTTCCCAGAAGGTGTGTTGGTTCGTGACCCGGATCTTCTCAGAAACGCAGCATTGGGTGTGCTTAGCACGTTCATGAATTGCGGCCTCAGTCAGCATAGCGGTAGCGGTTTGCCCGCCCAGATCCTTGGGGTGTTGTTTGGTGCAGACGCGCATATGCCCACAATGGCCTTCGAAGACTTTCTTAAAAGTTACAGTAAACCGGGAATTACCAAAGCTGTTGAGGCTGAAGGTCTGGAAGAAAAACCCACTGGTAAAGCGATGCGCGAAGCACTTATGGCTCACATTGGCGAAAAACGATGGGTGCCGGAACCTGCAACATTTACAGCGGGGCTCTCAGAATGGAAATCCAGGTTAGAGAACCAGGCTGCGCGGCTGGAAGCTCGGGCACGTTTGGCGGCGCAGATGGAGGAAGAAGAAGGTGATTCTGATTTTGATACTGACGTCACAACTGACAGTGAAGAGGATGAGAACTGTGAGGAGCGAGTGGATCTAGACGAAGGCCAGACTGATCAGGAGAGCCTGTCTGATGGTGATGAAAGTGCGCATAACGCTACTATTCCCGACGATCCACGCATCCCCAGTGAACTGACAGAACTGGCCCGTGCGATGCCTGATCGTCTTGAAGTTATTATGGTCTGAGTAATAAGGTCTATCCGGCATTTGGGGTTGATGGGCTGAATCTCCGGTTCGTTGGGAAGGCAGCTCAGGCCACCGCCTGAGCTACCATATCGGGGTGCCGTCCGATGACCCGAACGTAGGCGACAGCGAAGTCGGGGGCCATCGCCCGTGCCTGCTCCCAGTCCCGTAACGTGCCGACAGGAACGCGGAAACGGCTGGCAAACTCGACCTGAGACAGACCGAGATCGTTACGGGTTTTACGGATCAACCGTGCCCTTTGCCCACGTTCCATGCCTTCGATGGATACTGCGCGGTCTTCGGAATCCGCCGGATCAGCAGGCAGAATGATATGCTCTCTCTTCACCTTTGTTACTCCTTCTCACGGAAATAAAGCGGGGCAGATCGTCCCGCCAGACAAACACACCGGTGAACAGCTTCTCGCCCACGACGCCAACCACTTTGTAGCGATCCTCCTCATCCTCAATGCGGATGGTGGGCAAGATCAGGTGATTATCGTCCTCGAAAATACGGTCGCCAAAGGCCAGAGACAGTTTGTGCTTTTTTTTGTTGGCGAGGTCTTTTGCGGGGTCAAACCTGTTATCCATGAGACGATAATACGGGATGCCCGTAGTTACTGTAAAGTGAAAACTACGGGCATCCCGGAACTTTTAGCCATTTCGACAGGTTGCCATCAACCTCGTATGCTCGATAGCAGTAATAAGGCGATCCGTCTCTATGGATCGCTTTTTTGTAACACCCTTTGATCATTCAAAAGAACATTCACACAGTTGAGAAAATAAAAGGAAATATTTGAAAGAGAAGGGCCATAGTCTGGAGGCTGAGGCAAACGGTGGGTTCTCTCCATGCTCGACCGCAAGCGGTCTGTGCGTGGCTCCGATCCCGGTGCTGACGCACCGCTCTTGCCCCCGCCACGGCGCTCCGGTCGTGCGAAGGTATGCATCCAATTTTTGCACGACGTATGCTCCATGACCCGCTCTATTACGCACCTCTTCCTTCAATCGCACCGCTGGTTAATACAACAATCGAGATCTCGGTCCTTAACGAAATGACACGGTCTCAAAAAGAGACGCCTTCAGATGACGGACGCGTTTACGTTCACCTTGGAAGTGCCAGTGCAATGGCAAAGCATTATCGTGTTTCTCGCGGTAATATCGCCCGATTACTGTCAAAGGTGCAAAAAGCCGGTCATTACGGACAAAATGACAGCGGCACATGGGTTTCAGCACAGTTGCTGCGGGACCATCATCTTTTGCAGGCTCTTAAAATGGCGCATAGCGCCACAGCCTATATCGAAGCGCAACAAATGAGAACGCGGGAGCTGTTGCATCAGTAACGTTAAAATGTTCTGACAAAGCCATCCTCAAAAAAGATCTCTGTTGCAAACTGAGTGTTGGTGGCTTCTCTTACAGGATCAACGATTTGTATATTATCTTATTATAGTTGTTACTGAATTGTTAGACGAGAGAACAGCGGGACGTTCACCAACATGACACCAGCACAGCATGATCTTCTTGATACGGAACTCGCAATCGCTCGCATGATTCTGGCAGATGTTGGGCGTATGGATGAGCAGTTAATCCGCTGGAGGAGCGAGATGGAGAAGGTTGATCCGCAGATATTCTCAAATTTGGAAGCTGCCTGGGTTAAGCGCCATAAAAAGCAGATTCGTGATTACTATATGATTCCAGAACATTCTCTGTCTGATTACATGATTCAAAATCATATGCCTATCGCTGCGTGTATGGATGAGACGCTGATTGGGATCAGTCAGCTTCCTCGACCTCCTCGCTGGTTGCGAAAATATGCCAGAGAAAATGTCAGTCATACGCTAGGGTTTGCGACATCAAAACTTTATCCGGATACGAGCGGACGTGATATCCCCGGGCAGCCGAAGCGCTCTTATGCCAAAAGTGGTATGCATGCTTATTTTCGGTTGTTCAGCCGTGCAGCTCATAGTTTGCCGAATGAGGCATGGTTCGATCAGGCATGCCACGACAGAGAAGAAATGGCACGCAGTTTTCCGCATCTTTACTGGCTTGCTCGAGAACTTGTCTTTCGTGAAGATCCGGCCTCTTCATTGGAGGCGATGGATGATCGTCTCGAATTTTTTCAGGTGCCAGAGGTACCGCGTCCTTCAAAAAAGACTCTCGCACGATTTTTGGATAAACTGAAAGAACCTGACGGGAGCAAGTTCCTGGCCTTCGCTCGCGGCGTCATTCAGGAGCTTGACAGGATCGGGGATGATCATTCGACCTATTACGGTATACTGGGTATCCCCTCTCTCTATCGTGCGGCTATTTTTCCGCGATTTATACGTCTTCTCAACGTTGCCTTCAAACAGGCCGGATCTGTTTCAGTTATTGCTGAAGTTCTGATCCAGAACCCGAGTTTCTACACTTTCCAGCTCGGGCGGCCACAGGGTTCTGGAATCATGCAGCTTGGTCGATTCCATTTACTCAGAACAAAATTTCCAGACAGAAATCCAAAACCCGTCGCCCAAAAGCAGGAAGGGTGCGTCATTCGTAAACCGGAATTATCAGACAGCATATTTCCCGGATGTCTGTGGATGATCGCGGCCGCACGGGACCCGGCGGACGTTGCCTGGCTGTTGCCAGTGTGTGCGAAGGCTCTCAGGAACGAAGATGTTGCCCACTTCAACCGTCTGGTTACGACGGTAGGCGAAATTGCTTCTCCTGATGCTATCCGGGGGCTGGCACGGCTTAGGGCAAAAACCCGTCACGCCACCATGCTGAAACAGTTGAATGTTGCTTTGGCTCAAGCCGCCGAGCGCTCCGGTCTGACGACAGCTGAAGCAGAGGAGCTCGTAGCGCTGACGTACGGCCTGGATGAGCAGCATTGCCGCGTCGAGCCATTGGTGGGAGGGGTTACGGCGACTCTGACCCTGGCGGGTTCGGGGCAGGCCGTTATTCGTTATGCCGATCCGCTTGGTGCTCTGCTGAGCAAACCTCCTGCCTCCATCAAAGCAGACGCTCAGTCCGAAACAACGTTACGTGACCTTCGCGCTGATGCAAAATCGCTGACAGCCGATATGGCCATCCATCGCCAGCGGCTCGAGCGATCTTGGCTGACAGGGCAGAGCTGGACGTGGTCAGCTTTTCAGCAGCGCTGGCTTGCCCATCCCGTCCTGAGCTGGCTTGCACGACGCCAGATATGGCTCGTAGCGTATCCCGACCTGACTGTCTTCACTTGCATGATCGGAGAGGATGGCGGGCTTTACGGTTCGGATGGTACGCGCCTCCCGGTTCCGCATGGGGACTTACTTCTGAGCCTTTGGCATCCTCTTCATAACGGCGTTCAGGATGGTGCAGAGTCCTCCTGCGTTACACTCTGGCGTCAACAGCTTAAAGCACTGAAGATCGAACAGCCTATCCGTCAGGCATGGCGGGAGACATACACACTCACGCAGGAGGAGCGAGAAAGCTCACCAGCATCTTATCGTTATGCCAGACGGATCCTCAATCAGGCTCAGGTCGTTGAAATAGGCCGTAAAAGAGGGTGGCGTATCCGTAATCTCTCGCCTCATATGCCTTCTTCTGAAAGTGCTCCGTGGGCGTTCAGCCTGCCAGCTCATGGCATTTATGCCGATTGGCGTACCGGTGGGGTGGGGATTGATCACTTGCCGCATGGTGCGGGAACATTTTCGCATATCATCACAGACAGGTTAAGGTTTTGCGTTCTGGAAGATGGCGGGAACTGGCTGTATGATGGTGGGCGTAAATTGAAAGAAATGCAGACGCCGGTGCGGCTGGGAGACATTCCTCCCGTTGTTTTTTCCGAAATTATGCGTGATCTTGATCTTATGATTTCGATCGCTGCCAGCGACGTCTCTTTTAATGCTGAAACGATCTACGCGATTCCGGATCTGGGTGTCTGGCGGCGTCAGGCCGGACTGGCTGACATTCCTTTGCCTAAAGAGCCTCACTTTGGAGCGCTTGCCGCATCACGACGCGATGAGATTGCAGTCATCGTTAAGAGTATGAAAGTCGATGATCGTTTGCGCTTTGAGGGGCCTTACATCATGATAGAAGGGAAACGACATCAGTATCGGCTTCACCTGGGGAGTGCTGATGTCATGATTCTTCCCGA
The DNA here is from genome assembly GCF_001628715.1 of Acetobacter oryzifermentans. Lineage (NCBI taxonomy): Bacteria > Pseudomonadati > Pseudomonadota > Alphaproteobacteria > Acetobacterales > Acetobacteraceae > Acetobacter > Acetobacter oryzifermentans. Next base: position 45,958 of record NZ_CP011122.1, read on the forward strand.
CCTTCGTCATCTTTTTCTGAGCACAACTCTGTCAAACTCAGCGCGGCAAAAGGGATCTGCCTACAAGCCTCTGCATGATGATGATCGGCTGGACCTTATCCTGCAACGCATAATCATGCTGCTGAACGATGACCGTATTCGTGACAAGGATATTTTGGCTCAGTTCGCATCCCTTTAGGGGTAAGCTGAATATGCCGTATTCTTTTCGGACTGGTTGATGAGTAGAGCATTACCCCATCACGTGGAGGCAGTGTTTGTGAAACTGCTGTCAGAGTGTGCGCCCTCTTGTCAGCCTCATCGCATGTGGAGGGATCGAAGAACTGTTGGTTGATGGGGCTGGCTCGTGATTTCAGGCTTTTGGCGATTTGATTGACGGTTCTTTGTGTTGCTTTTGATCTGCGTTTTGAGCAGATCGGGGGCTGTTACCCACTGGATTGCTATGCTGTGGTGCCGATCCGCTCCAGGAAGAGGAAGCAGCGCATATTATAGACGATATTGGCTAGGGCCTGTTATGGCTTGATCCAGTCTGCTGCGGCAGCGATGTGGATGATGGCGAGGAACGACGTTGCTGTTTTTTCACATCTGGTTGCGACAGCGCGCCACTCCTTGAGGCGAGCCCAGCGGTTCTCAACGAGATGCCGGCACCGATAGACCCATTTTGGGCAGGCGACCGCCCCATCGTGTCGTTTCGCAGGAATGGCGGGGAGGCTGGCGAGCATGGCTGGTGCCAGGGACAGTTCGTGAGCCTGTCCGGGGGCCAAAGCAAAACCGAAGGCTTTTCCATGCCCATCCGCGATCACGCAGACTTTCGTGCCATAGCCGCCGCGAGAACGGCCAAGTGCTTCACGATGGTCTCGCTCTTCGAAAGAGGCCCCTTTTTTGGGCTCCCGCCGCTTTGTGGTGAGCCCTGATGTTTGTACCATCCAGAAAAGTCATGCCGAGTGCCACTACCTGTTGGTCCTGAACCAGGTCGAGCAGGCGTTCCCACACACCCAGTTTCGCCCAGCGGATGAAAAGTTGTGCTGCCCGCCACCAAGGGACCGAGTTCAGCGGAGATACTCCGCCATTTCGCGCCATTCTCATGACGCCAGAAGATCGCTGCTATCGTGCGCTGCAGATCATGGGACGGCGTCTTGCCCCTTGGGCGAACCGCCTCAATCAGAGGTTCCCAGATCGCCCATGTCTCGTCCGTAAAAGGGCCGGTGCCAGTGCCAGTTCCGTCGCATTCTCCCATCCCTGTAATATAGGAAGAATTTCAAGCCCTAACAGGCCCTAACACTATCGCTATCCATGTCTCGTTTCCCATTTGTGTATCGATGCTTCAGGTGTCATCCATCGTCATGCGACCGAAAACGAGAAAGGGACTTTATTATTGAATGGTCAGACTTATTTCGTTTTGCGCCCACGTGCTTTACGATTTGACGCGATATGAGATTCACCTGATGAGAGTGTGGCATTGGTGTCATCGCCGCGTCGCCCCAGTGAGTTGCGCTTGGCAATGGCGGCCCGCTGTGCAGAGTAGTTTGGTGCCACCATAGGATATTCCGGGGGCAATCCCCAGCGTGTGCGGTAATCCTCAGGGGTCAGGTTGAAATGTCTCTGAATGTAGGATTTCAGCATCTTGGTTTTCTTACCGTCCTCAAGACAGACGATATAATCTGGGAAAACCGAGCGTTTGATGGGTACCGCCGGTGTGTGTTCTTGAGACACGCTTTTTTCGGGAACTGGTGGTTCAGGTATCACGTCAGAAACTGGACCAACTGCGGGTGTTACGGCTTTCTCAGGGGCTTTAGGAGCAGATTGGGAGAGTGAGAGTGTATCGAGTGTCGCATAGACAGATCTGATCAGATCTGGGAGGGCTTCGGTGCTGACCGTGTTGTGGCTTACATAGGCTGATATGATTGTAACGGTCTGTTCCACCTTTTGTGTGTCAGGTTCGTAAATGGATGTGGACGCTGCCATTGTGCCTGTCTTTCTGTTGTCTGAATGTCGTCTCAATACTAAATCTCTGACCTGTAACGGAAAAACCCATTTAACATGCCGTAAATCATAGGCAAGGTATTGTTGCTATCGCATAGAGGGGACTTAGCCCGCCAACGATCCTTGGGGTTGATCGTTGCACTTCGCACAGGCCACGCCCCGTAGAACATGTGTTTTGTTCTGACGCTCAATCCAGCCACTCTCCCAACCACAGCGGGCGCATGAAAACAAGGCAACGCATGTATTGCCCGGTTCGTAAATACAGCCGTGATCTCCAACATCAATCATGTGTGCCAGATAGCGCTGTGGTGCGCGTGGCTTGCGATATCCAAACAGATCCGGCTGGCGGGGTTTGTATTTCGTCGTGGAGCGTGGAGAAACCATGAGCCGCTCACTGGCTATCTTCGGGCGGGGTGTTCTTCGTGAGAGACGGGTCACTTCTTGGGTCTGTCAGGACGCAGAAGGAGGTCATACCCGCTTTCGATCTTATGAGCGTAAAATGGTCGGATGGCTCTCGCGGAAAGAGAGAGAAGGGGTTTTCGCCAGATGTGAGCTCAATAATACAGGGTGTGGCCCAGGGGCTTTTGCGGTGTGCTTCAGATGTCATCTTGTTGTCCTTCCACATAATAAAATTCCGTTCTGCGTTTCTGTCAGGCCATGATGCGACCGAATAGAAAAAACAGACCTTCATCAAAATTATGAAGAGAGTTCATATCCGGTTGGGTTTTTCCAGTTGCAAGTTTCTTGTTCCCGACAGCGCTTGGGTCATACGGGCCGGCCTCCATACCGGCACACAGTATGACTCCGACGAAAAAACCCCAGCGCTTAGATTTCTTCGATCATTGAAGCGAGAAGATCCAGAAGCCAGCCCCCAAATCCGGCCATCAGCGCCACGTGGAGAGCACTGAGCGCCTCTTTCTCATGGCCCAGAAGATAGAGGCCGAGCGAGAGAACAGTGCACAGCGCCGTAACCGGAACAGCTAGGAAAAGAGCGTAGCGGGTTGAGCGGCGAAGCCATAGCATCATCGTCGCCATGCCCGCAGTAGCGATATCGAAAAATGCAAAAGGAGTGCCGAGCAACTTGGCGTTGTTTCGCTCACGAATGGCCGCGATGACCCACTGGAGACCAAACAGAAAGAGAAAATAAGGCCAGAAATCGGAATGGTCAGCATCTTTATCATATCCTTTTTACAAAGCAGATGCCTCGGATGAGGGCGTTTCTTCTGTGGAAGCCCTACAGCCGCAATTCCGCCCGCTCTCTTGATCGTCAGATCGCCGATGCACAGGCAGACGCTCTGGGCTTCTGATACAGCGGCCGGGCGGCTTCGCCGCCCGGTTCTTTTCCTTCACGCCGGATGAGTATTGGATGAACACGAACCAGATTACAGACCGGGAGCGCCGCTTTCTCAGGGCTATTCTGCCCCCAAGGCAGACCCGGAAATCTCAGGAGGATCGGCTCAAGGCCCTTGCTGGGGCTTTCCAAACTACAGCACTCAGTATTTCAGGTGCAGGTATCATCACCCCACTTTTTACGGGGCAAGTCCATGTGAGTGGTCACAGTATGATCTTGGCGGGCTGTATTGCTCTGATCGTCGAAACCATTTCCTTGCTAATTCTCACCTTTATCCGTTATCCTGAAGACGGAAAGGAGGACTCAGGCCATGAATGATTTTATTTCTAACATGTTGCTGGTTGTTGTGCCTTTCTTAGGCGGGACTTTGATTTTTGGTCTCGCTCTTGGCCCAATCCTGCGTCGCCTGAACAGGTTACGCGATAGGCTCGAAGCACAGACTTCTCATAATCCATAAAATATCTAGGGCTGCTTGTGTGCCGCTGTCCCAACGGCCCTATATCCTCCAGACGAGGAGAAAACCGGTCATGGATAATTTTACGGTTACCATGGTGGTGGTTTACGGAATCTTTGCCGTTGGAACTCTCGCCTTCGGCATCGCTCTTGGCCCAATCCTGCGCCGTCTTAACAAATTGCGCGACAGGCTCGAAGTACAGACTTCTCATAATCCATAATATCTAGGGCCGCTTGTATGCCGCTGTCCCAACGGCCCTATATCCTCCAGACGAAGAGAAAACCGGTCATGGATAATTTTACGGTCAATATGATTGGTATTGTCGTGCCGTTCTGCATCATTACCCTTGTAGTGGGGTTTGCTCTCGGCCCAATCCTGCGCCAACTGAACAAATTACGCGACAGGCTCGACGCTCAGGCATCCCATCATTCCTGACAACCAGGCGGCCTCAGTGCCGCCTTTCTCTTGCGCCCCGGCAGCTCTTGGACTGTTCTCACGCTCTGACGCTTTAGGTTCCCCGTTAGCTCCGATTGCCTCTGCTCATGAAGGGGATCACTGCACCTTTTTCCCTCTTCATACGAGGCTGGGTGCGGGGGAGGGCGTTCTGGATCCTCTCACGCTTTTGGCTGTAAGCCTGAATCGTTCTGGTCTCGACCGGCATGGCCTTGGATTTCCTGTCGGGTTGCTTCCTTTTTTTCAATCTGTTTCAGCTTTTGCGGGTGATCTTCTGCAGTGTCCGGGGCGCCCCTCTCGGGGTGCGTTCGCCCAGCATCTCTAAGCGGCATAGCCGCTAAGAGATGTCGAGCCCCCTAAACGGGGTCTCGCCACTTTCGTGCTAATGCTCACCGCCGTTCTTTCCTATACTTGTCATTTACTTATTAATTGGTAAGTAAATAAAGGGAGTTCGGAAAAGAAAGGTTTGTGTGGTTAGGATTTCCTTGAAAAAACTTATATTTTCTTGCGTTTTCCTGTCGTTTTTCTTGCATTATTTCAGTATACGTACTATCTTTTACTTGTAGACGGAAGAAACAATACCGCCAACGGCCAGTAAAGCCGGTTTCATATGAAGTATAGCAGGGTAGGAGAAGTGTTGTGTCTGGTTCCGTTAATAAAGTTATTCTTGTCGGCAACCTCGGCAAAGACCCGGAAGTGCGTCACTCCCAGTCCGGGCAGAAGATTGTTTCTTTCTCTCTGGCCACGTCCGATACCTAGAACGACCGCCAGTCTGGCGAACGGCGTGAGCGCACTGAATGGCACAAGATCGTCGTGTTCAATGAACGTCTGGCAGATGTGGCGGAACGTTTCCTGCGCAAGGGCCGCAAGGTCTATCTCGAAGGCTCACTCCAGACCCGGAAATGGCAGGGGCAGGACGGCAAGGACAACTACACAACCGAAATTGTGCTGCCTCGTTTTGGGGGCGAGCTGACCATTCTGGATACGCGGCACACTGAGGAGGGTGAACAGAGTGGCGGATACAGCAACGCCCCACGGAACTCTGGCACCCGCAATAACGGCGGTCAGGCCGGTGGGTGGGATGCGCCGCAGTCAAACGCTGGTATCGATGACGAGATCCCGTTCTGAGTGCCAGTTTTTTCCTCTAAGGCCGGGGAGGTGCCCCGGCCAGTCCAGCCAGAGTAACCTCTATGTCAACTGTCGCAGATCTGTATGAAACAGCCAATACCGCAGCAAGCAAAGGCTGTGGCTGCTCTTATGAACTCTATGTTCAGAAACTGACAAGAGAGATTGATCAGACTGCCTCTCGGCTCGCTCCCGATCAGGCCGCAGCCCTGCAGGACTATGCCAGACAGAAAGGGGACTATGCCCCGGATGTCGATGACTTCCACCTTGAGGGCTTCTGCTGCCACGGTATTGAATACGGATGCTGCCCCGCAGGATGCGAAGTGCCTGGTAATGAGGAATGGGACAGCCAGGAGGACGAAGAGGCTGTCAGAATAGCACTCAATCAGATGATCATGGCAGAAATCGAAGAGGAAGCAAAACAGGCAAGGTTGGTCGCAATCGCCGCCCGTGATGCGCGGGTTCTCGATCGCATTGGCATGATCCGCAGGAGAGTGGCGGCATGAGACAGCTTGTTCAGGAGCTGGGGCGCACGGCATTCCATATCGTGAATGGAATGCCCACACCTTCCTTTCTCAGGCTCAACACACTCAGGCGGTTTGAAAGGCTGCTGCTGGCCATTCAGGAAGACCGAGTGGCCTCTTCGTTGCTCCGATCCAAGGTGCCAGAGCCGGAGCCCACCCCACATGATGTCGCCCGCGGGCTGGCCGACCTTGTCCCGTTACGGTTTCAGCTGCGCGAGGATGAATCCTTCAGGCCTTTCTCAAGAGGGAGTGCGCTGGCTTTTATCGCCTCACGCCGAGACGAAGCCCGTCTGGAAGGGTTGCAGGGGGTAGCTATGCCGCTGTCCATAGCGGGCGTCGATTATATGGTGCACTACATGCGGGGGCGAGATGGTGTGACTGTCGGGCACCTTTAATGGGCAATTAAAAAGCCTTGAGGTCAGCATGTTCGGCATATACAATTAGGGATATACATAAAGGAGGCTCTAATGCCTGTTCCTGAAATGACTCCCCGACCGCGCGAAGTGAAACTCTTTCGGAACAATCGCAGTCAGGCTGTGCGTATTCCGGTCGAATTTGAAATGCCTGGAGATCGCGTGTTGATCCGCCGTGACGGTGACAAGCTCGTTCTGGAGCCTGTGAAAACCCCTTCAACGTTGAAGGAGCTTCTCATGGCATGGCGCGAAGAGCCGCAGCTGGCCCCCGAAGACGATTTTCCCGATATTCAGGACGTAGCCGCCAGACCGGAAGATATTCTGTGAACGCCTATCTCCTTGATACCAATATCATCAGTGATCTTGTCCGAAATCCTTCCGGCCCATGTGCGCGTCGCGTCGAACGTATCAATCCCGCCGACCTTTGTACCAGCATCATTGTGGCCGCTGAGTTACGATATGGATGTGCTAAAAAAGGCTCTGCAAAGCTGTTAAACCGGGTTGAAAGCGTGCTGGCGTTTGTCCCCGTGCTGCCTCTCGATATTCCTGCCGACTGTGAATACGGTGGCATCCGCGCCGAACTCGAAGCCGCAGGGCAGACGATCGGCATGAATGATCTGCTCATCGCGGCTCACGCCTACACCCTCAAGGCGACCCTGGTGACGAACAACACACGTGAGTTTATGTGCATCCGAGGCTTGAAGGTTGAAAACTGGCTGGAGGATGGGACGTGATTGTCTTTTGCCCCAGAAGAAACAAATGGTCAGTATAACAAGAAGACCTAACCAGACTGTCTGAAAAGATGACGGTTTACAGACACAGGAGCGTCAGGTACAGAGAGAGGTTTATCAGCCAGAGACGATTGTCTCCATGACTGTGGCGGATGATGAGGCTGAAGCACAATTCGGCAGTCTTATGAAAGCAGTCCGGAGAGAAAAAAATTTCGATCCCTCTTTGCCTTTGACCATTACTGTCGAGCAAAAACCAGCGGGTTATGCGAAGTCCTTGGAAGGATGCTATCATGTATCCTTGAAAATAGTGGCTTTACTGGGCGCCAGGGTTTCCGGGATTGAGCCTCACGATTCGAAGCACGAAGACAGTTCAGACGTTCTGTGGCTGTCAGGGCATCCGGAGACGGAATTGTCTGCCGGACGCGCCATCTTCGTGACACCCGCGACAGCCATGGAAAATCATTGGATGATTGACGAGTGCAACGTGAGTAAGGTCGGCAGGAATGGAACATACTGGACCGTCACAGTGCCTGGGTCAAAAGTTATCGGCGTCGTGGAAAAGCTCTACAGCGGCAGTTCAGCTTGCGAGAGAGGTGTGTCATGAATCTTGCCCGTGCGATCATGATCCGCAAGGAGCGGAAACGGCAACGCAGAGAGGGGGCAACCCGGCGAGAGAGGCTGTCCGTCTCGCCTTTGCTATGGGATAGCCTTGCGGCAGACAGGCAACTCCAGCGGACATGGAGGGCAGAAGGGGTGCCATTCTGGAAGCGGTTGCTCCGGGCCTTCCTGATTCAGGGATAAAACACAGTGAAGGTTGGCCGGTCGCATCATGGCCAGCCAACATCACACTATGAAAACGACAGACACCCCCTCTTCTTCCGAACGCCCGGCTCTACGGCTCTCCGGTCGCCGACTGTTCCAGTGTCTCATGGTGCTGGGCTGGACGGAACGTCTCGCGGCCGAGAGATGCGATATGCATCGCACACAGTTTCGACGCGCCATTGCTGGGACATCGTCATTGCCTCCTGATCTCTCGGCATGGTTGCTCGATCTGGAAGCAGCAATTCTAGCGCGACCATCTCCTCGAAAACGACTGCATGATCCGGCATTTCAAGAGCGCAGTTTGAGCACAGCCAGCTGATCCACAAAAAAAGCCGCCTTATGGCGGCTTTTCTGTGGGACAGAACTGATGCGGAAGACGCTTTCAGTGTCCAGAGAGATAGGCTTTGGCAATCACCATGCCCAACGTCACTGCTCCAGCTATGGTGAGGCCGACTGCTTGCCTGCGTTGGATAGAGCTATTTCTGGCTTCATATTTCCGCCCACCCGTGAAGATGAGAGCAGACGCCACACAGGGCAGGAGCAGTAACGCAAGAATATCCGCGTGGGTCTAATGTCCGAAAATGAATCCGAGCTTCCCGTCATCCATCACGTAGGGCGTACATGTGTTCCCCGGATGAACCTTAGCATAGGGTTTGACATATTTGGCTGGAACCCATCCAGTCTTGAATGCAAGGTTCATGCTCTGAACATAGCCATTCGTTTCTGGAACGTTCGTGGTTACGGGTAGAACACCAAGCGCTGGTGCTATCATCGGCGCTCCATCGCGAGGCTCAGTCTGGAGCGGGATGGGATGATCAAAATTCATCATGACGGAATCAGGCGCATCAAGCGCCATACAGACATATCCCGATACCGGCTTGATAGGCTTATGTTCTGCTGCCATCACGATTACAGGCGTCATGTGCAAGATCGCCATTCCTAAGGCGAGACGTAGATGTTTCAGTGTCATGCTGTCTTATCCTACGAGCTGAGAATTGGAGAACTGGCGGCGGAGCCCATCTTTGCGGCGATGGAAGATTTCCACTGACCGACTGTTTCTCCTGATGAGATTCCGTTGCTAGCAAGCTGGTTACTGGGAACATAACTGGACATCAATGCGCTGTCATTCGCAGTAGCGATTTGCGCGCCTCGCTGTGGGCCGAAATTGTAATAGGCTCGCGTGTCTAGGGCGGTCGGGTTGCTTATCCCTGCATTTTGAAGCGATGTCGCAGCATCCTTGAGATACTGTGCCGCAGCAACCGCCTGTGTGGCCGGATCTTGCTGGCCAGAAATTCCCGTGTTGGTGATACTGGATGCAAGGCTGGGGTTAGAGGCCAACGCCTTTTGCAGAGCTTCATTGTAGGTGCCGTTCGACATTTGAAATGCACCTGTTATGGATGAATTGCCGTTTGCTGTATAAACGTTGCGACATCCTGACTCTACAACGCACGTTGCCGCCAGAGCATCTGGAGTTACCCCAAGGGCACTGGCATTTTGGGCCGCGGCATATCCCCATGATTGGGAATACATCGATTGCAGAGCATCCGTACTGCTTCCGTTTGTTGTGGTTGTAGAGACTACGGACCCACTTCCACTAATCTGCCGTGTTGTGGTGGAGGTCGGTGGTGTCCAGCCGCCCATCCCAACTTCCTGATAGGTTGCATTGACCGTTGGCGGCAGACCTGCCGGGACATTGACGGTTTGTGCCAATGCAGGATAAACCAAGAAGGAAGAGGCAAGCACAGGCCAGACCTTCCACGCGGTTCGTCTCTTTTTCACGAGCATCTCCTTTGGTTGCGATGCGGTGATTTTTCCTCATCATGATGCGACGAGTTTAAAAAAAGAGCGGGCAGGGAAAGTGTGTCCATTATGGTCACACTTTCATGGAAGACGCCCCAGCACGAAACCGATGAGAACAAGAACCATCCCCCAGAAGATGATGATCCCAGTGGAGCGCCATTGATACCGGTCGGCAATCAGTTTTGCCCGCCGCCCGATTTCAGGTTTCAACGACTGGAAGACCTTGCTGACAACATCCAGAACACGTTGCTCAACCATCCGTTCGTTGATCTGGCTCAGCGTCTTCGCTGCATCCACACCGTCCTGCAATGTAAGCTCGATTGAGCGACGTTCTGCCTTAACCAAGACGAGGGCCTCATCGAGGCATCTGGGCATAGCTTCAAGGGTGCGGTTTTGTGCTTCCAGCACGGCCAGTATCGCTAAGAAGAAACGCCCGTTCGCAGTATCCGGCCTGACAGTGAAGTGCTGAAGCGCATGCTTCAGCTCCTCAATCGCCTGCGCGGGAGTGGGTGGATTGTCCGGCTGTCTGTCGTTTTTCTGACTCATGGCTACTCAAAGTCTTTCGGGACAGGCAGACCTTTGGGCATGTCGGGAAGGAGGCTAGGGTCAATCTGTGCAAGAAACTCGGGGAAAGAGCGGTGAAACCAGACTTCTGCGCGCATCCGGTCAAAAAGACCGCTGGGGGGATGGCCCTCGACGTTCTTGTCATCAATGAAGTCTGCGTAAGACATCCGACGATCCGTGATTTCGTCCATACCGTCCAGTTCCGGCAAGAAGTAAATTCCGCCATTGTCATCTGACGCATCTACCGTGGCGTTCATGACGGCCGGTGTCTGACGGATTTTGTCGAAATGGCTGTTGTTTGAGTAACCAAGCGGCAGCAAGCCACGGTTCATCACGATGATGCTGTGACCGGGCAGGAAGCGCCGTTTCTCTTGCAGATCCTGCAGGTAGTCAGCATCGGCCAGTTCCGTGCCGAGCATATATACCACGACAACCTTGATCCCCAGCTTGGCCAGTTGCGGCACAAGAGGGGTGCTATTGATGATTTCGTGGAAGGCAGTCCAGCCGCCGCCGATATCCAGTATCACGTCTTTCTGGCGTTTCACCATGCCTTCGATCTGCTGTTCCAGCCAGGATTTCTGCTCCTTGAGATTGCCCGTAGCGGGTTTCCTTGTATTGGGGTGGAAGTGCGCGATGGAGTGGGAGACGTTCAGGAGGTCTGTATTCCAGACTTCTACATCACCGCCTTGACGCATGACTGTCTCAGTCAGGGCATTGAGGAAAACGGTCTTGCCCGTGCGTTGCCGACCGACTGCGGTCAGGAGCACAGGGGGTTTGGTGCGGGCTGGCTTGGCAGGTTGGGTCTTCGCTGGATCCGTTCTGGTTGCAGTCATTGAATCATCCTTTTCTGGTGCGGCACCGCGCAATCATGAGGGTGCCGTTCAGAAGGATTTCACCGTGTCATCATGCGACCAGATAGGATTTCTCCAGAAAAAAATGAAAAAGCCTCTTCAGTCCGAATACTGGTCTTCCTCTCTCTCGCGAGGTGATTTGAATTCCAGTTCTGCCTCAGGAACATCCTCGCCTGCGAGCAGACGATCATAGATGGCGCGCCTTTGCTTGATGATCTCTCTTAGTTCAGGGAGTTTTGCCTCTACTTCCTTGATCAGCATCGGCGCGCCCTGACTGTCATTTCGCCTGATCTGTTCCTTGGCCAACGTGAGGTCGAACTTGGCCTGGCCCAGCGTAAAACGAGCTTTGTCTATTTTTTGCTCCATCGTCATGGGGGCGCCTGCAGGAACCGTCTCGGTTTTAAGGGTCATAGAGGAGCTTTGAGGCACTGGCTGAACAGATGGCGGGGCAGGTTGTGGAATATCAACGAACTCTGGCGTCCAGTCGGCGGGTAAGCGGCTGGGCATGATGGGCCTGTCGTTATTCTCATTATTCTTTGGCTTTTCCATGTCTGAGGTGGGAAGGGCTTGAGCCCGTTTGGCTTTGGCTCGACAAACGAGGTGCCATGTTTTGCGCACACGCTGTATCGACCTGGTATCAGTCTTGATAGGCACGCCGTCCTCAATGGCGAGTTCTATGTAAGGCAACCACATTTCACCAGGTAGCCGCATTTCCAACAGTTCTGCGTGGTTTTCAAACAGCCACTGATAGAGTTTTCCTGTCGTGCGCTTGCGCGGTTGCGTTTTGAGTCGTTCTTTCAGTTTTGCGAACTTCATGGGTCTCTCTCTTGGCCTCAGTGTCCTCTGAGGGTGCGCTTCCAAGATGCGACCGAAAACGATATCCGCTTTTCCGTTCCACGATTGTGGGGCTTTCTGTTCCATTTCCGTGGGGGTTCCGTTCCTCATGGCGTCCCATATCTGTGGGGTTTCCGTTCCGTTTCCGCCCCATATGAGTCCCACATCCGTTCCACCAAATTTAGGGCCTTCATACACCATTGCACCCTCAGTGCGGCGGCTGCGCCGCCAGGATTGGGCAAGCGGAGAAAGGGAGCTAGGATTCTGGCTCCCTTTGGGGTCGTGCATGGTTTGTGTGAAGAGAAAAAATCTTTCTCGTCGCATCATGATTACTGAAGATTAGCTGTTCATACGGTTATCAGGAGATACGGACGATGACAGCAAAAGAACACAATCAGAACAGCCGACAAAATGTACATTCAGTTGTGCCTGCAGGTTTAACCTTCGAGACACAACAATTGGGAACAGTTCTCATTGGTGGGCAGCGATGGGTATTGGCCAAAGAAGTATGCGATTTGTTAGGTATTAGCCGTCATCGCTATGCCGTGACGCGCTTGGATGATGATGAATGCAAATTAGTGCCTGTTCAGACACAAGGTGGTCCCCAAGACACATATCTGGTGAATGAGAGTGGCGCGTACCATCTCACATTTATATCGACGAAACCCGTAGCCAAGCGGTTCCGGCGGTGGGTGACAGATGAGGTGTTGCCGCAGATCCGTCGCACGGGAGAATACCGGCCTGATGCAGGTGCGCAGACCGACAGGGGGGCGTCCAAGCCCGATATTAGCGCGGCCGATCTGCGTCTTCTTGCGGAGTTGAAAGAAGGTGATATCTATCAATCAACTCGCCATCTGGTGACCCGGATGAACGGGAAATTCTCCGTCGAAAGAGCGTTAAGCGAAGCAAAACGTCCGTGGTCTTATGATCTGGATATTCTGGAACTCATTCATCTGGTGAAGCTCGTGCAAATCAGTTGGTTTGCTCTTGGACAAAATAGTGAGCGGTCGGATCAAATGCGCCAGTATATGTGCCGTCTATCCACGGTTATGCGGCTGTTGGATGATAAGCTTGGCACTGGCCCCTACTTTGAGCCGGTTTCCGCTGTATCACCAGTGAGGTCATAAGTTCCATCATTGAGGGAGTGGAAGGTAAACCCTTGTGGTTGTGGTGTAAAATCTATTACCCTTCCATTCCCTACTGGATCATGTTGGAACGTTAAATGAATAACCAGGACTTGATTGAACGTATTGTTGCTGTAACGGATATTTCAAAAAAAGATGCCAAAGCAGCCTTGGAAACAGTATTTGCAGCAATTACTGAAGCCGCTACGAAAGGTGACGAAACGACTATCTCAGGATTTGGCAAATTTGTCGTCCGTCAGATGGCTGAGCGCAAAGGACGCAATCCACAAACTGGTGCGGATCTGGTGATCCCCGCATCTCGTAAACTGGCTTATACACCAGCAAAAGCTGTCAAGGATGCTTTGACAGGTCAATGAGGGTTTACTGATCGCCTTGAAGTGCGGCGGAATGATTTCTCAGTGCGGGATGGGGCTTTTCTGCAACTCACTCTTTTCCCGGACGCCGTTTCTCTGGTGCGCGTCTATCCGCCGCGTAACACATGGCGCTATTACGATCTTTCAATCCAACCAGATCTATTCGGTGGCGCAGCACTCATTCGACGATGGGGAAGAATAGGAACTCCCGGAAAAGTAAGGCTTGATCTTTTTCCTGATGTAGGAGCTGCGGCTAATCAACTGGCACATCTATTACGTCAAAAGCTCAAGCGGGGGTACGCTGTAAGATCATGAGTAGTGGCATAGATGAGAGAACTTAAGTATCAATTTTCCTTTTTAGGGTGTTTACGGCTGCTGTGACTATCTGTCCCTGTTGCAATTCTTGAGACCGTGCTGGTGCTGATCTCGTATTCCAACGCAAGTTCTTTCAGTGTTGCGCCACTTTGACGCAAGTCCTTGATTTCCTGTTGCTGTAGCTTTGTGATCCTGGCAGGCCGCCCCATTTTTACACCTAAACGGGCAGCGCGTATGCGCCCTTCCGCAGTGCGGGTTTTAATCAGGTCACGTTCCACATCAGCCAGACCGCCTAAAACCGCCAGCATCAGGCGGCCAGTGCTCGTTGTCGTATCAGCCCAAGGCTCTGCAATAGAAAAAAACTGCGCACCTCTTTGTGTAATCTCTTTAATGATTGCGAAAAGATCAAAGGTACTGCGTGCTAACCGATCAATTCGCGTCACGACGACAGTCTCTCCATCAGAGAGGTTACGAAGTAGGCGTTGAAGCTGGATGCGTTCTGAATCCGCGCCACTTGCCTTTTCGCGGAAAATTTTGGCGCATCCATAGTTTTGAAGAGATTGGAACTGTACGTCGAGCGTCTGGCCGACTGTGCTCACGCGAGCATATCCAACTTTCCGAGACAATGTGCCGCCATCCTGAATTCATAAAGACGGATGCTTATCTCGGGATCTTTTTGTGCGCAATTCCTGATTTGCGCAAATGCCATAACGGGCCTTTTGCACCAGTGAATATATATTTGATGTTTATATAGGTAAAACAAAGAAGGCAATATGAAAATAAATAATGTCAGAAAAATCCTGTCTTGCAGGTTATGCGCAAATCAGGAGTTTGGGGAATGGCAGATAATACATATACGATTAACACCAGTGGTGATTGGACAAGCAGTTCTGATTGGAAAGACGTAAATCTTGCAGGGGGAAAGTCTGGAATAACACTTGCGGTTAACCCAGTAGATTATGGTAGCTGGAAAGAAGGTGATACCGCTAACTCGTCTTTTGGGGTTAATTCTTTAACGATTACCGGGAACGTGACGCTTTCTGGTAATGGATACCTGAAAGATAGTGGAAATCTGGTAAATAATGGCAGCCTGACCATTACGAATCCAAATTTTGCAGTTAATGGTACAGCATCAGGTAATACAATTACGATCTCTGATGGTGGCGGGTTAACAGTTGGCACATTAAATGCTTCAATTGCATTTGGTGCCTCGCCATCTGATTCAAGTCTCTACAATACATTAACAATAACAAATAATGCTCAGATAAATACAATAAGCAATCTTTCTCCGCAAGATAAAGTTGTTTTTGCTGATGGGAATACGTCATCTTTGCATTTAAGCTCTGACGGAACGCAAATTCTTGATCAGGCTGGAACAGTCAAAGCCAATGTGACATTGGCCCCCGGTTATACGGCTTCAGACTATCACTTTGAGGGAAACACTTTAACGGTCACTTGTTTTCTTTCAGGCAGCATGATCCGTACACAGGACGGTGATGTGGCTGTAGAAGATATCCAGATCGGTGACAAAATCGTTGCATTCGACTGGAAGAGCAACAAGAATGTCGTCCGTCCCGTAGTCTGGGTGGGCAAGGCGCGAGCTGTGGTGCGTCCTGAACTTCATGATGACGAAGCCGGTTGGCCAGTGCGTATCCTCAAAGACGCCATTGCCGATGGTGTGCCTTATAAGGATATGCTGATTACCGCTGAACATTGCCTGTTCTTCAAAGATCGGTTTGTGCCAGTGCGGATGCTGGTCAATGGCGTGTCTATCTTCTACGATAAATCCATCACCTCCTACGACTACTATCATGTCGAAACTGAACAGCATTCTGTGATCACCGCCGATGGCATGCTGACCGAAAGCTATCTTGACACCGGTAATCGCTCTTCTTTCCGTCAGGAAGGCAAGGTTGCTACTCTGCGAGGTGCAGTCAAAAGCTGGGAAAACGACGCTGGTGCAACGTTGGGGGTAGATCGTTCTTTTGTGGAACCGCTGTTCCGAGCACTGGAATGGCGCGAAAACAGTGTGATTGGTTGTCAGACATCCGGCCAGGCTACGACATTGACCAACGAGCCAGATCTGCATTTGGTAACAGATACAGGAAGTATTGTGCGTCCGATGCGTAAGACAGCGCATCAGTATAGCTTCATGCTGCCGCCTGATACGCAGTCTGTGCGTATTGTTTCACGCGCCAGCCGTCCATCTGATGTGATTGGTCCGTTTGTGGATGATCGCCGTTATATGGGTGTCGCTGTTGCAGATGTGCGTTTGCAGTGCGCAAAACAGCATTTCGATATCACCTCTCACCTTCAGGCTGAAAAACCGGAAGGTTGGTATGAGACTGACTGGACAGATTGCGCATGGACGAATGGCAATGCCGAACTGCCTTTAGGGGATCATCTGTCACACGGGAAAATGGGCATCCTGTCCATGACTGTTCGTGCTGCTGGCCCATATGTTGTAGACAATCAGACAATGACAAAAACGGCAAAATCTGCTTAAAACTTTAGAAACTCTTCCCCTCATCATCTGATGGGAGGGGAGAGTTTTCTCTCAGTATCCTGATTAAGGAGATTTTCCCATTCCGAGGGAAACAATAAACTAACAAAACTATTATCTATCCTGCTTCTCTACCGGATAATCGAGAAATCGGTTTTTTGCATGCATTAAGAACGAATAACTCATACCATGCTGTCATGAGAAAAAAGCTTTCTACTGTGCTTCTGGCTTGAGGGCGATCACACAGGGCTTGGCTTGACCGGCTTGTATTGCGGGGATTTGACAGTCTCTGATTTTTGGAAAGCCTATACCTGCTGGGTAGGTCTTTATTTTTTGAAACAACAGGAGTCATTTCATAAGCTAAAGTGCAGCAAAACCGGTCCACACGTCAGGTCTGACAGAACATAAACACGAGAATGATCCTTCATTCCCGCGCTGAAGTTTACCAGTAATATTCGTGGGGTCGTTGGATTCCGGTATACGGAAAGACCGCTTCGAGAGGATCAAGGTCGCCCTTGATGATCAGGCGGGCAACATGCCTGTCATGATGACGGCCAGAACGAATATCATGCAGATGGCTGTACCAGCTGGGGTTTCATAGGCTTACTTCAAAAAGAATCTCGCATTGTTTTCCGACATGAATTGAATTTGAAAAACAAAAAAGTTGTCATTCGGTAATCTCCCCACTTTATTACCTGGTGATAATCTAACACTAAACCCCAACCTTAATTCTCCTGATAAATAAGAAATTTAGCTATTTCCATCACAATGTAGATAGGCAAAAGAGAAAGATATCAGTATTAAAATCTGGTTGGAAATTTAATTCTGAATATGGGAAATGCTAAATGCATATAAAAAAAATAGCTTCTGTTTTTAGCTTAAGTGTTATGATGGCACTTTCTGCTTGTGGCTCTAGTGGCAATGTTTCCATCAAAAACGAAACCGCTACCTCAGTTGATCAGAAGATCCATGACGGTGTAACCACCAGAGAAGAAGTTCGCCAGATGTACGGCGACCCAGTAGCAACTGACTTCACCGATAGCGGCCATGAAAAATGGACATACACCTTTTCAAACACACAAGCAGATGCCGCTAACTTCATCCCGGTTTATGGTGACTTGCGCCAGGGCCAACATGGCACCGAAAAGCATCTGACCATTATCTTTGAAGGCGATAAAGTCTGGCACCACTCCATGAATAGTTCTGCGGTGAAGGCTAAAAGCGGCCTGTTCTAAGTATCCCATTTTTTCTTTAGTGACCCTGTATGCAGCTCTAAGCATGCAGGTGGATATCCACTGGAAAAATGGAAACGGCCAGTTCCCGGTACGGGGCTGGCCGTACACGGTGTGCTACTCACGGGAGCAGCATTGCGCTGACTTATCGGATTTTTGGAATATCCAAGAATTGCTTTCGCTACCCTTCATCTTCTCCTGTTAGTCCCTCTGGCATAGAACGAGGAGACTTTTCCTCTGTCCTGCTTTTCGGCCTGAATGGAAATCTAATAATTTTTCTATTCTTCCTTCAAAGTTGACGCTGTTTTCTGGCAGACAGTAATCCTGTCCTTATTGACTTCAACGTAACTGGCATAAGTCTACACTACTCTGCTCGGGGAATTTCTGAGCATTGCGGGGCAACTTCAGGGAAAAATGATACTGCTCCGACTGACCTGAAAACACGATGGAGACGCGCAGGGCTCCATGCTTTCGATGCAGGCTGAGATCATAATAGGATAACAGGTGGAAATGACCATGACTGATACAGTAACACCATCATCCAGACCCGACATGATACGCAATCTGACAGTACAGATTGTCTCTGCTTATATCAGCAACAACACTCTGCCAGATAACGCGCTACCTGACCTCATCTCCACGGTTTTTCAGGCACTCAACAGCTTGGGACAGGGAACACTTATAACACAAAATCTCGTGCCGGCTGTGCCCATAAAAGAATCTGTCTTTCCAGATTACATTATCTGCTTGGAAGACGGGAAAAAACTCAAGATACTCAAGCGTCATCTTCGATCCGTTTATAGCATAACACCAAAACAGTATCGGGAAAAATGGGGCTTGCCGGACAGCTACCCAATGGTCGCTCCATCCTACTCGGCACAGCGCTCCGCTCTGGCACAGGAAACCGGACTAGGGCGGGCCATTAGGACCATACAGGACGTTGCCGAACCCGCTGAAGATCAGGTGCCCGTCACGCACATACCCGAGAAAAAACGCGGACGCAGACCAAAATAGGCATGAGCATTCAGGACAGATCGGACCTGTCGGAATCTACTTCGTATGGGCGTAGCGTTCTTCTTGGAACACTGGATGCGATTGAACGCGCAATTGATCCCAGACCTGGCATTGGCCGTAAGCAGGCGCTGCTGCTGCTTGGGGTACGCGATCGTGTGATTGACGCGCAAAAGCGCTACGAGGATGATATTTCCTCACCAATGGATCACAAGGAATTGGCACGTCAGATACATAAGCTTTCGAAAAGGCTCGTTGCATGAAGGATATTGTCGTTCTCCCTGGAGGAGAAGAACTGTCATTGGACTGGAAACTATCCGATCCGGAGCGATTTCAACTCCTGCTCAAGGAAAAGCATGCTGACAATGGCAAAGCGGGCCCGGGGGAAAAAGCACATTGCCTCTGTGTCCACCAAGGACGTTATCTGGAGCTTCAGATCAGGGAGCTAGGTGAGAGTTATTATTTTGCTTGCATGCCAAATACAAGACCATACCACAGACCAACCTGCCCATTTTACAAACCTAACCCCGAAAAAAGTGGACAGGCCGCCTATGTGGATGGCGTCATCAAGGAAGACACAGAGCACGACGAAGTTACTGTCAAACTAATTACCTCATTAAACCGAAACAGCCCTACGAGTTCGGAAACTGCCGCTCTTTCGTCTGCTGGGACACGGTCAGGCGGAAAAACCCAGAGACGCATGACCACTCTTGGTTTGCTGCATCTCGTATGGGAGCGTGCCGGTTTGCACTACTGGCGGCCACAGTTTGCTGGACACCGTACTGATCCAAAAGCGCTCAGGCGGGCTTACGCAACATCTCGCAACATCAAGGTCCACCGTGGCATCACACTGGATCAGGTGCTCTGCCCAGTCGTCTCCGGCGATCGGGGTATTCAGTATTTCACCCAACGAACAATCAAAAACCATTCAGAGAAATTAAGACTGTATGTGATTGGGCGTTTAAGTAGCGTTCAGGTCCATCCTTATGGAAAAGGATACAATATCGAACTGTCTGGAATACGAGATGGATACCGAATGTTCATGTCGATTTCACAGGCCAAATGGGAGCGATTGGAAAAATCGTATTCAAGAGAACTGGCAGAGTTTTCTCGGAGTGAGGAAGGGCTTGCAGTTTTTGGATTATTCCTTGTCACCATAGATCCAATAAAAAAAGGAAAATATAGTAATTTTAGTACCGTTCAAATCGAAGATGCTGCTCTCATGACAACGACTGAGCAACTTATTCCAGTCGAAAGCCGCTATGAAGCAAAAATTGTAGAGTTATTAGTTCAAAAGGATAGGACCTTTATAAAGCCTCTCCGCTTTGATGCAGCACGAAAGCTTGTCCGGCCTGACTTTATCTTGACTGATATGGGCAAAAAAGAAGGCTGCCCAATGGAAGTATTTGGGCTGACGGATGAAAAATATCTCGCACGCAAAGCAGAGAAAGAAAAATACTACGCGCGTGTTTTTGGAGTTGACGGATGGTGGTCATGGGACGCTGCCCATAACGCACCCATTCCGCCTTTTCCAAAGGTCTCACTCCCCTTAGTCAATCATTCTTAGGGCTCAGACACATTCAGAGCCAGAAGCCGATGATCAAGTCTTGCGGCCACCCGGCTGCGTCGAATGAGCTGGCAACTGACCGACGTGGTACGCCCCTGGTCGAAACACTAAGCTGGTGGACGAATACGGCTTGTGCCGCGCCAATTTACCAGCAACTATTGTTTCAGCGCGACGACAGCGCCAGCTTGAGGCCGAAAGCAACGAAGATCCCACCGGTCAGATGGGGTGGACGGCCTCCCTGCGGCATCAATGTGCCATGATGGAGGTTCACTGACCATCAGGAGGAGACCGCCCGTATGAAAGCTAGCATAATTGGCCTTGATATTGCCAAATCCGTTTTTCAGGCTCATGGGGCTGACGCAATTGGAAAGTGCGTTTTCAAGCGCAAGCTTGGTCGCAGTGAAGTTTCAGCATTTTTTGCAAAACTTGACCCATGTGAAGTTGTTCTGGAAGCCTGCGGGTCAGCTCATTACTGGGCACGGGTGATCAGCAGGATTGGTCATGATGTCAGACTGGTTCCTCCTGATCGGGTCAAATCATTTGTCAAAAAAGGCAAGAAAAATGACGCTGTTGATGCGGCTGCGATCTGCATGGCGGCGACTCATCCTGATACGATGTGTGTTCCGATCAAGAGCGAAGAGCAGCAAGGTGTCTTGTCACTGCATTCTGCCCGCGCTCTTCTGGTCAAACAGCAGACCATGCTGAGTAATGCGTTACGGGCTCTTGCTTCCGAGTTCGGGCTGATAGCCCCTCTGGGCACACGCCATCTGCCAGAACTGATGGCAAAAATAGAGACATCAGCCGACCTGCCTGCTGCCATGAAGCAGAGTGCCATGTTGTTATTTGAGCATTATGAAAAGGTCGCTCAGAGCATTGATGCTTTGGAAGTGCAGATCCGGGCGCGTGCAAAAAGCGATGACGATGCGCGTCGGTTGATGACCATCCCTGGGGTCGGTCCCATAACGGCTTCTCTGATTGTCGCCTCGGTCGCGGATATTGGCTCTTTCGCCTCTGCGCGCCATTTTGCCGCCTGGCTGGGGCTTGTGCCTCGTCAGCATTCTACCGGCGGTAAAACCCGTCTGGGAAGGATTACCAAAACGGGCAATCGGCAGATAAGAACGTTGCTGGTTCTTGGTGCGACGGCCATGCTTCATCGTGCCCATAAGTGGGATAGCGCTGCGGGTCAGTGGCTATGCGAACTCATGGCGCGTCGTCCAAGGCGTCTGGCAACAGTTGCACTTGCCAATAAAATGGCTCGTATCATCTGGGCGTTGTTGTCACGTAAAGAGATCTATCGTCCGGCTGGTGTCAGTGTTTCAGCAGGCTGACCTGCACCAGCAGAACGATGGACACCGGAGCTTGCTCCGGTAGATCCGGCAGTATGTACGAACCGACGTGATGGGAAGACAGTCATTCAGCAACAGTTCAGGCCATACCGTTCGACCGTCTGTGCCCCTGAGCACGTGATACCAGATTGGTGCCTGACACGTGAGCGCACACCCATGATGGCCAGCGCATAAAGTCGCATAAACAGGCCGGACATAAGAGCGCATCTGACCGGGTCTTCACGTTAAATCGGTATTCATCATCCAGCCGGTAGAATAATACGTTTTAGAAATGACATCGGGAGAACAATGTGAGGTATTGCGCTTAAACGGCCGTCCACATAAGACGGTCGAGAACACAAACTGCGCCAGGACGCCGCAGGAACCGACCCAGTGGCATGGTGGCCGCGATCAGCAGCGCGAACCACAGCATACCCAACACGACGTGGATGCTCACCAGGAACATAGTGTAACGCGCCACACCCGCCGCCACCGGCACGAACTGCGGTAAAAAGGTCACGTAAAAGACACCGACCTTGGGATTAAGTATGTTGGTAAGGAAACCGCGCCAGAACGTGCCGCCGCTACGATTTGTTTCCTCGGTCCCCTCCAACGCCTCGCGTGGGCTAATGATCAGCCTGACGCCTAGCCAAAGGAGGTACATCGCCCCGGCAACCTTAAGGATAGTATAAGCGAGTTCGGAGGCCCGCAGCAACGCACCCAACCCGAACGCCACCGACAGCCCCCAGACTAAGCAGCCACACTGGATGCCGAACGCCGCCAGCACCGCCGAACGCCGACCATCGACGGTCGCGCTGCGCAGGACCATCGCCGTATCTACGCCGGGTGTAATAGTCAGGACCGATGCTGCGGCCACGAACTCAAGCAGAAGAGGAAGATTGATCATGATCCGCCGTTATCACAGGAGGCGTGGCACCGCCACCTTCCTCTTCTGATTGAATTTGGACTCTAAGGTCTATATTAACTTATCTATCCACCTCGATCAGCTGATCGAATAGCATTGAGACGTGGCGGGCTTACCGGCCAGATTTTCAACTTCACAGCGGTAACGGCCTTTAGGCGTCTCAATGATATAAATGCCTCCAGTTGCATCCATCATAGCAGCCTCCACATGACCCTCTTTCAAGAGGTCGGACATCGGTGTTGAGACCGGATCATTTTTCGTTGAAACTTTTGGTGCTTCTGTTGTTGGCTGATCAGCCATTGCGTTAGGTATCGTGGCACAAAACAAGGATGCTAGAGCCAAGGCAACGGGAATATTTTTTTTAAACATACTCAAACCTTTCATGAACCAAAATTGGTTGAGAGTTTTATGAACCTTAATAAGAGATGCTATGTCTTATAACTTGACGAACCGGCCACCTGAATCGCGTTTAAAATGGACTCACGTGCTCTGGCATCTGCAGCAATATTTGCAAGATCAGCTTGATGATCTAACTCCTCGGGAGACATATCGCGTCTTGGGAATGCCATAGCCCTAACGGCAGATCGCACGGGTGATGTCGCTACTGACGATACCGGATCCTCAATACGAGCAATTCTGCCCACCAGGCCGACAACCAGGCCCACGAGCACCATAAAACCGACCAATACCAGAAAGAGCATGAGGGCTTCCTTTATGCTAAGTCTTGAATATCGGCATTATGACATTAGCAAAGCCTGTTGCAAGTTTCAGGACACAGAGGGAGATGACTGGCCAGAAGGCGTCATTGTCACGATCTTTGCATATCGTTGGCGTATATCTTTTTCCTGACGGCTCATCACTTCAGGAGCTTGTTCGAGTATTTTTTTCAATTCATTATCAAGCCGACTTATCAAGTCGGAATGTGCGGCGTTAATCTGACGGCCTCTAAGAGCCATCTGGTTCTCACGTCCAATATCCCGGCCCTCAATACGAGCCTTCTCTATTTTGCGGCCGATATCAACAAGTTCACGGACTCTTTTATCCCGATCCTTTTTCTTCCGATAAGGCAAATCCATACCCAGAGCCTTGTAAGGCTTATGCGCCATCTTTTTAGCAACATAGTCCCACAACTGGTCACTCGTGATTGGTTCTTGATCTCCCAGAGCACGACCATTGCGAACCGCCTCAAAAGTTGCCCCATCTGAAATCATCGTCTAGGTTGTACCCCGTGCACGACTTTCGGCAACATAGGTTGTAAACCCCGTCGCCAGATCCACACCGCGCGGCATGGCATTAATATGTTCATCAGAGGTCAGACCTTGGGCGGCATCAATTGTCATGGCATGACCAAATCCCAACAGAACACGATTTGAGCGTGGATCTGATAGCCGGCGCCATTCCACTTGTGCTTCCTTCCCATCCGCAAGCCTCAATTTCAGCCCCTTGTCAGATGCACTGAGAACCTCACAGATATCTCCGTTATTCCCTACCCAGGTGTGCTTATCTCCAACAAGACCCCAGACCCGACGATACAGGCGCACCTTGTCTCCAACAGCAAGAGCCATGTCATACTCTTCGCCACGCTGATCAATGGCTTTGATAATCTTCTGGTCTGCGCCAATATCTCCGCGTTTTTGTAACACCTGACGTACCGCCAGACTGAGATCCGCAGCATCCTTGTTCGTTAGCGCTGACATGGTGATCGTCTTGAATGATCCGTCCGGCTTCGGGCCTTCAGCCTTCAGGGCATCTTTGCGGGACACATAATGTTGTGCGATGGCCTCCAGAACATTCTGATGGTCTCCTGTCACCAGACTGATGCTGCCGTCCTGGCGCTTCATCTCGATAGCCTGCCTAACCTCCTCAGTATGAAAACGGTTCCTCACGTCATCATCACGATTCGCGTCTGTCTCTGCTGCAACTGCTTTGCCCTTCGTCTCAAGTGCCTTAAGCTGATCATCGCTTGGTTCTTCTCCACGAAAAAGAGCCGCGATGTCACGATTACGCTTCGTTTTCTGGCGTACTGTTGACAGAAGCTCAGCCTGATCACTCGGCTCCAGCACTCTCTTGATTATTTCAAGGGCATCACCCGCCTCGATAGCCTGAGCCTGTTCTCTGTCACCCATCATACGCAGGGTCAGTCCCGTATCACGCTGCAGCTCAAGCAGTCGTAGCATCTGACGCGGCGCCACTTGCCCGACTTCGTCAAGAGCTATGACGGTATGCTCATCCAACGTGAGGTCGCCCCGATCAATACGGGCCAAAAATGGAGAAAGCGCATAGGTTTCATCAATACCGGCATCTTTCATGGCATCGGCCTGGCGCCACGCATTGGCCACACCAATGATGCGCCGTCCTGATGGGTTGGCCTCGGTATCATTGCGCCATGCGTCCACAAGAGGCTTGAGAAGTGTGGTCTTGCCGGCACCAGCCACCCCCGTAAGCATCGCTATCCTGCCGCTCTGCCCCAAGGTATGAACGGCTTTACGCTGAGCCTGCCCATGCTCCGATGTAAAATCCAGACCTGAGCGGGCAATCGCATCCTCAATGGCTTCTTTTCCGAGAGCCCTGCTCCGATCAGATGCAGCACGAGCAATATGAATGGCAAGATCCTCTTCCAGTCTGATTTGCTCAGTATGTGTGACCCTCTCACGCTCTCCTTTCATCTCAATAATGAGTTGCACCTTCTGACCGCGCACCTCAATGCCCCGTTTTTCTGTCAACTCGACCACGGCATCTATGTCAGATATTCCGCCCTCAATACCCGTCGCAATGAGACCTCGTGCAGCATAAGTCCGCAGTTTCTGGTGATCGATGACAGCGGCTGTTTCAAACTCCTGACCAAGATGCCTAGCAACGAAACGCCACGCTTGATCAAGCCGCTGTTGGCGATCCAGGCCGGTATCAATCTCCGGCCCCATAAGGCTTTGATCTACCCAACCCAACTCCTTAGCCTGACGCTTCCAAATATCGTGGTCGTCAGCGTCCAGATCCTTACCCAATCGGGCGGCCAATCCCGCCATTGAAAGCATTTTCTGCTTTCGTTCGATTGACAATCCCTCCCACTCCAGACCTTGTTCCGAGGCGTAGGACTGAGCAGCTTTCAGGACATTGCGGCGACCTTTGCTGAAAAAATCTGAAATCTCCTGTGGCACGGCAGAGATGACGGTTGCCTGTTCATTGGCGTCATACGTCTGGGCAATGCCAATTTTACGCAATTCCTGAGCGAGGATGGCTTGGAAGTAAGCGCCAAACTCGTGAACTCGCGATCGAAGCTGTTTTGTATCCAAAGACCCGACATGACCATCATCTGTGACAACCATGTTGAACATCGTGTTGTGAAAATGGGCATGAGGATCACCACCAGCCGGCGTATCAATCAGGTAGGTCTGATTGCTCTCGGGGTCTAACGCCTCGACTGTTGGCCGTGCTGTCGTGTGGCGGTATGTTACCCATGCAACATGCCCTTCTTCAGCACCGTCCTTCCCGCCCCGGCCCCGTCTAGCCAGTCCCAGTTTACGGGCCACATACCGCATAGTCTCGTCGTTAGCGACCTGCATAGCATGCCAGATAGCGGCGCGTTCTGCGTCAGTTTCGGCAAACTCTGCCGCAAGAGTCACAGACTTGTGAGGGGCCAATGTCAGATCATAGGCGCTGATTTTGCGCTGGTGTGCTGACCATTCCTCGCCATTGTCAGCCCGTTTGGCTTCATAGAGACGGGAAAGCTGCTCTCGGGTGGGAGGCTTGAAACGGTCGATGCCTAATGCCTCAGCAGCCCGCCACGGCATATCCGGACGCCAGGACGCACGACCATCACGACCGGTATAATAATTTGTCAAACGTGCACCGTCGCTGTCAGGCGTCTTTGTCGGATCCAGACGGCAGTCACTCTCCGGATCAGGAATATCCTGTAGGTAATAATTAGAGATGATCTGTCCTCTGCAGGCCGCAGAGATTTTCCGGAAGGTCATCATTCCTCTGCGCCTTCTTCTCCCGTTGTATCCGGGTAAGAACGTGGTGTACGTCCTTCAAGAAGATCCAGCGATGCGCCAGTGGTATGGTCAATGCGGCGAAGAACCGGTCTTTGGTCGGCTATGAGGGTGACAATACGGGCCAGCAGATCATCCAGAGATGGGCCTTCCCGTTCTTCTGGGGTCAGCAGTTCGAGTATGAGTGTCTGGCGTTGATGCAGAGCACGCAGTGATTCATGGATCGCATCAAACTGCTCATCAACGTGAGCACGCCATTCTGCCGTTGTTGGTTCTGGTAATTTTGTCATCACATTCTATCCTGCGAGCCCTAAATGATGCTTCAGGATCAGGAATGATGATGCGACGAAAAAGGGGCGAGCGGAAAAAGAAAGAGGACTTTCTCAATGAAGAGAAAGCCCTCTCACGTCTCATTTCACAAAAGATCGTTAAGCTGAAAGCTTCTGCACATCAGACACGGCTTGATCTGACAGCAGATAAGAGCCAGCAGCCCGAACAGTCATGGACAGGATGCCCATTTTCCCGTGTGACAGATGATCCCCTAAAGGCAGTTCGGCGTTACCATTTGTCCATGCACAATCTGTCCAATCGGTCTCATACCAACCTTCCAGTTTTTCGGCCTGAAGGTGAGAGGTGATATCGAAATGCTGTTTTGCGCACTGCAAACGCACATCTGCAACAGCGACACCCATATAACGGCGATCATCCACAAACGGACCAATCACATCAGATGGACGGCTGGCGCGTGAAACAATACGCACAGACTGCGTATCAGGCGGCAGCATGAAGCTATACTGATGCGCTGTCTTACGCATCGGACGCACAATACTTCCTGTATCTGTTACCAAATGCAGATCTGGCTCGTTGGTCAATGTCGTAGCCTGGCCGGATGTCTGACAACCAATCACACTGTTTTCGCGCCATTCCAGTGCTCGGAACAGCGGTTCCACAAAAGAACGATCTACCCCCAACGTTGCACCAGCGTCGTTTTCCCAGCTTTTGACTGCACCTCGCAGAGTAGCAACCTTGCCTTCCTGACGGAAAGAAGAGCGATTACCGGTGTCAAGATAGCTTTCGGTCAGCATGCCATCGGCGGTGATCACAGAATGCTGTTCAGTTTCGACATGATAGTAGTCGTAGGAGGTGATGGATTTATCGTAGAAGATAGACACGCCATTGACCAGCATCCGCACTGGCACAAACCGATCTTTGAAGAACAGGCAATGTTCAGCGGTAATCAGCATATCCTTATAAGGCACACCATCGGCAATGGCGTCTTTGAGGATACGCACTGGCCAACCGGCTTCGTCGTCACGAAGCTCTGGGCGAACATTAGCACGGGCCTTACCGACCCAGACAACAGAGCGGGTAACGTCCTCATTGTTTTTCCAGTCAAAGGCAATAACTTGATCGCCGATCTGAATATCTTCGACAGCAACATCACCTTCAGGGGTACGGATCATGCTACCAGCAAGGAAGCAGATAATGGCATTACCATCCTGTGTGCCTGTGGCTACTGTCGTTCCTTCAGGAACACCAGTGTCTTTAGAAGTATCGTATGAAACACTATTATATGTATATTTCTTGCCACCAGCATTCAGAACGACACTACCAGACCCATTCGAATTGGTATAGGTGGCCGTATCTACCGTTGAACCATTGACACCGATCATATCTCCTTTCGAAATACCCGAGATAGGAAGGTTGGTTTGAGCCGCAGAGGAAGAAATCAGGATTGTATTACCTGTGCCAGTGCCGGATACAACGCTGGAACCAGAATTATAGTTACCATCTAGGGAAATGGTAGACCCACCATTAACAGTAACCTTAGACTGTAGGTTGCTCACTGTCATACTCGAACCGTTGTTCAAAACGATTTGACCACCGCTTTTCACGTTGCTTCCGTTAAAACCAGAAAGGCTACTATGATCTAATTCAAACGTGCCGCCACTTACATTCAGGTTATTAACAGAATAATTTGTAAGGCCACTAATTACAAGTGTTCCAGAAGCGCTTGTTACGTTAGCTTGGCTAAATTGAATCTTAGAACTTGCAACGGTTGTCGTACCTGAGTTTACGTTTAACGTAATATTATTAGCTGAGGCACCGCTAGAAAATGTAATAGTCCCGCCATCATTTTCGATTTTTTGTGCCGAAATGCTAGAATTAATATTTAAGACACTGCCTTTATTAACAATAACAGTATCATTTTGTCCAGGAACAGTTTTTGAACTCCAATTTTTGGGGTCGTTCCAGTCTCCACTCGCAGCACCGATCCACGTTACATTTGACATTCTCTAAACTCCGATTTGCGCACAACCTGCAAGACAGGATTTTTCTGACATTATTTATTTTGATGTTGCCTTTTTTGTTTTTCCTATATAAACATAAACCGTAAGTTCACTGGCGCAAAAGGCCCGTTATGGCATTTGCGCAAATCAGGGTTTTTGCAAGGAACTTTTGAACGTTTTCAGTCGTTTAAACCTGAATGCAACCAGAAATAACACGTCGTAAAGTTGGATATGCCCGTGTCAGCACAGTAGGGCAGACTCTTGAACTTCAACTGAAAACACTGAAGGAATTCGGATGCCGTCGTATCTATCGTGAAAAAGCAAGTGGTGCAGATGCTACGCGTCCTGAATTATGTAAATTGCTTGCCAACCTTAAGCCTGGTCAAACCGTAGTCGTTACCCGTCTGGATCGACTGGCACGCAGTACATTTGATCTCTTCTCTATCGTAAAGACAATTACTGATCGTAAGGCTCAGTTTTACTCTTTAGCTGAACCCTGGACTGACACCAACACAAGTACAGGTCGGCTTATGCTTGCAGTCCTTGGTGGCTTGGCCGATGTGGAGCGCGATCTTATCCGTACACGCACCTCAGAAGGACGTGCACGTGCCATTAAGCAAGGCAAACGCATGGGAAGACCATCTCAGATTACAGACTTACAAAAGCATAAAATCATTGAAAGACGAAAAGAGGGGGAGTCCCTGAAATCGATCGCTGCTGCATTTGGAATCAGTGAAAGCACTGTCTCTCGCCTAGCTCGTGGCAGAGACAGCCATCACCATTATGGTCGGAAAATCGAGAAAGCTCGCAAATCTTACAGTACATCATGAGGTAGATAGCGCTTGGTGAACCCAAAGCTGTGATTTTGGCCATGTTGAGGAACGTACCGACAATGCGGATTTTTGATTGATGCATCTCATGCAGATCGTGCTTTTTCAGTCAGGAAGTAGCACAATGCAATCTGCATCTTCGGCAGCCGATATGGTGATGCCCTGGAACCTGAACTTTGCAGCCTATGGCTATTTCTCGTTGGATCACACGACAATTTTTTCTGAACGTCTGCTCCAAACCGTTCTGGTTAAACAGCAATGAGCCCACCGGATGATGCCAGAAGATTATCGCAGACTCACGTTGCTGATTTATAACCACGTCAATTCTTAATGGGCATTTCGAGCTGGATCTGGACACGTGGATAGATTTTGACGTTCTAGCCGTATGAGAGGAAAAATTCTCATAACATTAGGGGGCTCTTTCTTTACACTGGGATTCAACGATCCCACGAATATTACCAGTAATATTCAACGCGGTAATAAGATATTATTTTGTATTATATAATAATTTTAAAAATTAAATAACAATAAAATTTCGAAATTTTGGCAAAATAAAATCATTATTATTGAGTTTTTTACTTAAGTTATCAATGATTTGGAATAATGGAAAAATGTCGGATCTTTTCTCAAACATTTCTTCTTCGCATTCTGGACCACTTACTGTGTTTCAAGCACAGTTAAAAACTTATCGGCAGCAGAACTGGTCCGAGGTTTTCAAGGGGTATTCTGCTTTACGTGCGATTACCTTTTCAAGTTCTCTGGAATTTTTGCTCGATCTGACAGAACAGTTTAAAGATATCGAAATTGTTTTTGGCTCTGAGCATATTCTAACCAAAACCCATATTGCTTTGGCTCAAGCCAGTCAGCTTTTTGAAGACTACGGGTTTAAGGACTGTCTCACAGATCAAAAATCTCTTGTAGAAAGCTTACGTCAACTTCTTGGGTTACGCAGCAGTCTCTTTCTTCCGCGTTTGCAAAATGGTACCTTGCGTTTCAGGCTTCTGACTGGCCGTCCAAGTCATGAAAAACTTTATTTGCTATCAGGTTCCAACGGTCAACGCGTTATCACAGGATCCGCTAATCTCAGTATAGCGGCTTTCCATGGGCATCAACATGAAGTCATCATCACTTTTGATGATTTAGCAGCGTGGGATGCTTTTGATGAATATTACCAACGTGACTACAAAAAAAGTGTTGCAATCGAAAGGGATATTCTGATCAGCGTGTCTTCTGACGGCAAGAATAAACAGCCTGATATCTCTACAACATCCCTTCCTTACGAGGATGTTCCCATCGTGCGTGCGATACGGGCCGGGCTGGTTCATGTCGAACAGGGTGGTATGTCGATTTCAGAGGGAATAACCATTGATACGTTACGAAAGGCTCAACGCTTACGGCAGGAACTTGAAACAATTTCTCTGCCGATGAGCCGCAAGGGGGTAACGTTGGTCACTCCCACAATCGTTTCAACTTTTCTGCAGACACGCAATAATCTGCCTGCTGTGGACTCTCCGAAAGATGAAATTCCACGAGCCTCCCTCTCTGTTCGGACAGGAGAGATTTTTCTCAATGATCAGTTATGGCTTTCTGAAAAAGATACCATTTCAGAACATGACGTTGCCCGAGATGTACATCTGCTTGTGAATTATATCAGCAGTTTTTCGGCATTTTATGGAAATAGCCAAAGTGCCATCGCTTCCTACTGGGCATTTCTAGTCTGGCTTTACATGGCACCTTTTGCACCCTTTTTAAGACAAGGAGCCGTTAGTCATCATATCGATCCGTGGCTTTATCCCCCGTACGCGGTTTTATATGGCCGCTCCAGTGGTGGGAAAACCCTGTTTACGCAGATTATTGCACAATCCATGTTCGGGGTTGTCAAAAGTATTCAGTCATCAATGTTTACGGCACAACGTGTTTTGGGCTTACGTCAGCAATTAGGGGCAATTCCTCTGTTGATTGATGACGTGACGCCAGATCGAATGAGTAAATATGTGCCTGACATGGTGCGTACTGATCGGGATATGGCCGAATGCTACGCACCTATCGTCCTGACGACCAACAAGGACGTGACAAGCATTTCAGCTGATCTGACCAAACGGATGGTGACGTGTCACATTGATGCCTCTCTCCCGGATAGTCGAGCGCTTCAGACGGAAAGTCCCCGTCGTTTACAAAAAGAAATCGGGACAGCTTTATACCGGCGTTATCTGACTCTTATGTTCCCTCGCGTTCGAGATATGCGGATCGATATGGATCAGAGTGATGGCAAGCAGATTCCAGATGTTTTTACGGTGTCGTCTCATCTCTTGTTGTCGTTGATAGAACAACACCTTCCTGTAAAGCCAGACTGGGTTTGTCCTCTTTCTTATCGAACCTATCAAGCTATGCGGGCTGTTCAGTTCCAACGTGTGCTTGTCGAAATGATTAGAAGTCATCCTGAAAACATCGCTCTGTCGCGAGACAAGCGCTTTATGCAAGTGTGCTTTGGTGGAGATATTCGCCAAGCCATGGCATTTGAAAAATCTGTACCAGAATTTGTTTCCAAAGGGCGCATTGCAGATACCGTCAAGCTGGATATTCAAGCAATGGAAAATGAGCTGGGATTTTCTCCAATTCATCATAGTTCACTGGTTGAGAGGCTTATGAAAGTTTGGAGGAAGCGTAAGTAATTAACGCATCAGAAGCTGGTGTTTGTTTCGTGACAAATTGGATTGTCCATGTCCTTGCGGCACAGTGACAAAGTAACTGAGGATTTCCCCATGACTGCCGATCTGAACTGGTATGTCTGGCTTTTGGCCTTAAGTTTTTTGAAATCGCAATCAAGGCGGTTACCCTTGTCTTCCAGCGTTCCTGCTGGAAACCGTTGTCGTGCAGACGTAGTAAAGCATATTCCGGTCAGAATAGAGAAAACCGGGCGACATAGATAAGTCCCATAGAACGATTGTTTCTCACGTGGTGATGCCTTGCCAAACAGAAGCCGAACAAACTCCGATCTGCTGTTGTTGTCGAAGATAAATAGTTCCCACCTGAATGGTCGAACATCATGCTTATTCCTCTGACCGACGACGAGAATCTCGTTATTCCAGATCTGGCGGTTCGGATTGATCCGAGTGCTGATAATGGCTGTTCAAAGCTATGTTGGGCAGTCAGCGTCTTATTGACAACTACATCCAAGCATCGTCTCCGTGTAACCGGAAGCAAGGTGCGTCCTGACCAGTTACTCGCAATCAGACGTCAGATTGCTTTGTTGGTCGGAGCTGATGGCTAGATTGAATTGCCCCAAGTTTTGTGGTGACAGCAAGACCCGGAGCAACTCAGATAGAGCCAGCGGCAAAGCGGCAGTCAATGACGAGCGTCTTATGATGCATGCCATCGCGACGTTATTTAAGTCTGGCCGAACAATGATGCCTGACCAGGCTCGTCGTGAAGCTCTGTCGCTCCGTGATCCAGCACGCCAGGAACTGCAATCCGGGATTGATGCGGCCACCAGAACACTGAACGCAGGCCAGGCAGATAGTGCCACGTTGAAAGAACTCAGGGGCTTACGGGGAGAACTGAAAGCTTTGGAAAGCGACACGCAGGTTGGTGCCGTTCTGCGTCATATCGATCAAGCGCAAAAGGCGGGCATTGAAAAGTTGACCGTGCTCCCAGGACGCGACGGTTCTGCGCGTGACGCCATTTATGCGATCGGGCGGGCTGCCGTGCGTAGTCTTGACTTGCAGGACGATCAACGAGCAGTGCAGGGTATGAATTCCCAACAGACACAATCCCCAGCATCGTGGTTCAATCGTGCCAGTCAGAAGCTTTCTGCGCCGGAAGAAACACCCCCTCAGCCAAATAGCCCAAAATCACGTGGCCCGCAGTTTGGCTAGTTCTTGCTGAACCTAATCAGGCCGATGGCGGCTGATGAGACGTTCTGCGTGATCTATCGCACGCTCCAGTTCCTCATAATTAATGGGAGCAAACGTGGGCGCCGGCTCTACCGGCCGGATGTCCACGTTCTCATCTGGAGGACAGGTTTCCTGACTTTCTTTTTTTCTCGGTCGCCCACGTTTTCTGCCTGGTTGGGATCTTTTGGGAGGACGAACGATCTCGCGGAGAGGTTCCATATCTTTTAGTGCGAACAGACGTCGCGCCGCGCGATGCGTGACTTCAACAATCAGCCCTTCTTCTAGAAAACGTTCCAGATAGATGTAGGCAGCTTTCAGCGACAGGCCGAGCTCGGCTGAGAGGCGTGTTGCCGAGACCACTGAATAGGGCTGTGAGCAGATCTATCACCTTGTCAGCGCGCGAGGTGCGACGTTGGCCACCCGATTTTGATCTGGCCTGACGCCAGCTTTGTTCCAGAGTCCGTGTGCGGTCCTCAACGGCCGCGATCTCTTCATTCAGACAGTTCAGGAAAAAAGGGAGCCATTCTGAAGGGCTCCAAGGTGCTTCCGGTACGAAGGATCTGGCTCCAACAAGGGGAAGCGGAAAATGAAGAACATTGGTCAGGCGCCAGTGGCGGATCAATGCGGCGCGCATCGGGGCACGAACATGTCCTGCTTCTATCCAGGCATGAAAGGCCCGGGCAGAGCCAAGAAGAGGGCCTAATCTGACACTATGCTTGCTGAGCCAACCTGAAGCCTCTTCTATGGCGTTGCGTTGCGTATCCGTTGGCCTAACCAACCATTGATATTGCTCAAATGCAGCGTGGAGAGCGTCCACAGACGTTCCGCGTTCATAAATATCACATCCGAGTGGTACTGATCTCAAACCTTCCAGTTCTGCCGCCAACCGCCACGGATCTATGAGATGGCCATCGACTGCTGCGCAGGCTCTTGCAGCTTCCAGCTGCTCCCGAAACAGGATTGCAGGGAGGAGAGGATGATGATGCAGGCGCTGATCAAGTCTGCCGAAAGCCAGTGCCGTCTGGGTGAGGCTTTCGTATAACTTTCCGTCAGAAGATTGAACTGAGGCTGTCCGGAACATGCTCAGACGCGGCGGGTTGCATCGTCGTAAACCTCATTGGCATCCCTGCGTCCAATCGCAACAACCAGCACTATGAGTTTCCCCTCATGAACCTGATACACCAGCCGATATCCGGAAGCTCGACGTTTGATTTTATAGCAGCTCACAGATCGTCCAATGAAACCGGAAGAGACGGTTCAGGCGAGGCAAGACGCTCTCGAACGACGGCAAGGAGCTCCAGACCGTCATCCGATACAACAGTGCGCCGGACAGGGAGCTTGCCAGTAGCGACGACATATTCAAAGGTCTGGCGGATGAGATCTGAGGGTGTCACGCCGAGTTCTGACAGACGATCGTAGGCCGCTTTCTTCAGACTGTCATCGATGCGCAGGTTAATTGAAGCCATGATGTGTCCTCCAACAAACACATCATCTGTTTGTGCCTTTACGTTTGTAAAGGCAAATGAATAAGGGCTGCGTTCCTGTCGTTCCCATGGAAAACGACAGGGACCCATCGCTCACATCCTCAGATAGTGCGTCTTTCGACGAACATATCAGGCCATCGTTATCCGTGCTCACACACGATACAAATGTAATTGTACAAGTAGATATGACCCGCTTGACATCGTAAGGAATTTTCCTTACCTTTCAGAAGAAATCAAGATTGGAGCCAAGACATGGCCGCATTGCTGAAAGAAGAAAGTACTATCACCGCGAAGGGTCAAACAACCATTCCTAAGAGCATCAGACAGGCTTTGGGCGTGGACTATGGTGGGCGTATCACCTTCTTCGTGGACGACCAGCGTCGTATCCATGTCAAGAAGGCTACAGAAGGAACAAGAGATCCCGTCGTTTTTCGCTTCCTCGAATTTCTGGAGCAGGACATGATCGACCATCCCGACAGTTCCATCGTCAAGCTGCCTGCCAGCCTGCCTGATCGCGTAGCCGCGCTTGTCGGAAACATGGACGTTGACCTTGATGCCGAGATTGAGGGAGATGTTGCGCTCTGACTATGCTGACTATCAATGGCTGGACCATCCTAGCGCATCCGCTCTTTCTCGATCAGTTGGAAAAGCTCACCGACGCCGTTGAGGAGTTGAAGAAAAAAAAGCCTAACGAATACCAGAAGAATGCAAACACAAAGCTATTAGCTGCCTTGAACAAACTGATCTTCCAGTCAATCCCTGCTGATCCGACTGTAACCGCTTATCGGCAGGGCACGACGCTAGGGAAAGCGCACAAGCATTGGTTCAGGGCAAAGTTCGGGAATGGTCGTTTCCGCCTGTTCTTCCGCTATGATTCGGCCACGAAAGTCATCATCTTTGCCTGGGTGAACGATAACAATAGTTTGCGCACTTATGGCGCAAAGACCGATGCCTACAAAGTTTTCCAAGGAATGCTAGAAGGTGGCAACCCGCCTGATGGTTGGACCGAGCTTAGCAAAGAAGCGTCCGATCAGGCTGCTGTTGACCGGCTGGAAATTGCCTCGTCTTCGAATCCGTGACGAATACTGTAAAGTGTTACACTATATACTTGTTACCGTCTGAATCAGACTGTCAGCTGCATCGGAACTATGCTGTAGGCATGGTTTCCGCTATTCAACTTCAATCTCATAACGCAAGGGCGATACGTACACTTGGCCAGCCGCTCCATGCGACATGAGCTAGTCACAGCGACCCTGTCATGATCACACGGTAGTCCTATACTTTACTATCCGACTTAACAAGTGAATTGTCCCAGGTTTTGTGGAGAAAGAAAGATTCGTGATCCTGAGGGAAAGTGCCCATCATTATACGTGTAGACTTGTTAACGTATTCACAAAACTAAAACTGCGATCTTCAAAGCAGGCGCCGCTTTTGACATCATTCCACTCGAACAATTTCGGCCCATCTGTCATAAATTATTTTATACGCTAATAGCGTATAAAAAGCATGCGATGCGTCCTCTACACGTTCAAAACGTAATAACTGATGTTATCACGTGTCAGCCCGTCATTTCCTGAATTTGTGGCAAGCCTGCAAGGTAGAGGATTCTAAAAACCCTCATTTTGCATTTTAGAGAGGTAGCAATATCAATGTTTTACGATTTTCATATCGGCAAAAAGGAGGGTTTTTTAGAACCCTTCATGTTGGTTAGGACAATTTTAGTATGCGGTATATTAGGATTAACAGCCTGTGCCACAGAAACCCCAGAACAAGAATCTGCACATGTTGAACGCATCCAGCACGAAAATTATGTCTCAGACGCAGATCAAAATTATTACTACAATAGCCGGATTAAGAAACAGAAAAGCAAGATTTTCGATTATTACGAAAGTCACTGTCCAACGATTCAAGATCAAGATGAACAATGGGCATGCTGGAGTGAAGCAAAGAAATTTTGGGCAACATATTCACCCATGCCAGATCATGTTCCACATCCAGACCCTTTTGTGGATGATGTAATGCATGATCAAGATATTACGAATGAACGAAGAATGTTCGAATTCTATCATCGTTTAGATAATCTTGGTATCGGGTATTAACGGACAGTTCGTATTCCTCGTCTGTAAATGGTATCGATCTGAATGGCCTCATATTCTAACTGTCCCCACAAAACCAAGGGTAATTCAGTCGAGGGATGTGTCAAACTGGCCCAGTAGCTACGCCAGAAACTCCAAGAACAAGCGGTCAAGGCTCAATGGGAACGGACTAAAACATTTAGTCGATTTCGTGTACGTGATAATGATTGGGGTCGAGGGAGTTAAAAACGCAGTTCTATAAAATTCTTCATCTTCGAAAGGAAGAAAATGAAAAAGTTTATCTCTTTAATTGCTATCATGTTTCCTTGCTATGCTTTCGCAGAACCAAGTAATGATACTGTAACATCAAAATTAAATGATACATTTTCATTTGAACTGGAATCAAATCCAACTACAGGATACGGTTGGATGATTAAAGGTCTCCCAAAAAACGTCGCTTTAGTAGGTATGGAGTACATACAATCCAAAAATTGCGGTAATAATTTAGGTTGCGGTGGAGTGGAAAAATTCTTTTTTAAGGCCATTTCTTTAGGAAAAGGCACATTAGAGCTCAAATACGGACAACCTTTTGAAGATTTACCAAAAAACTCCACTTATAAATATATAAGCGTAATTAAATAATTTTTTTCAAAGCAATCACATTCGTCAAAATTCATAGGTCTATCAACGAACAAACTCTGCCAGAAAGGCGGGGTTTGTTCGTTGGTAGATCATTTGCTCAGAAAGAAATACTTAAACCAGTTCCCGTCCTATAGCAGGAGCGTCAATCCACTCTCGTTCGTCTAAAGGTTGAGGTTGGGAATAATCCGAGACGGCAAGAAGTTCATCCATTGTGTATCTATGTGGATTGGATGGTTTGCCAGACAGGGATTTTTCTTCTTTTTCCACGATAAGAACTCAAGAAAATAGAATGAGGGGCGATTTACGTATCTTTCCGCCAGATGCCTTTGGCGGGCTATGTCGCTCCCGTTCAGTATCGAAGCTAGGCTGTCGCCAGAACGGTCGATATTCATCACTCTCCATTGTTTCCGCGTTTACGCGAGGTACCACGGTATCGCCAGTCGGAATATTGTCATCAAAGGCGCCCTCAGATTTTCTGAAGAGAGAAAATTTAGTTCTTGATAGACTAAACTCATATGGCTAAGTTTTATGGTAGAAGATGATGACGCTTCTCTTATGCGCACAGTCAACATTCATGAAGCCAAGACCCATCTGTCTCGGCTGATTGATGCGGCCATGAAAGGGGAAAGTTTCATCATTGCCAAAGCCGGTCGGCCGATGGTGCGGGTCAGCCCGATTACGGCCCCTGAAGAACAACAGCAACGGCGTCTGGGTTTTCTGACAGGGAAAATCCGGGTGCCAGAGGATTTTGATCGCATGGGACAGGAGGACATCATTTCTCTGTTCGATGGTTCGGCATGAAGCTGCTTCTTCTGCTGCCCCCATGATCCTCTCGTGCAGGCTTATCTAGGTCCTGTCGAAGCTGTTTGAACGATATTCGTACGCGCCGCGCCCCTTATGTGTTGAGATGAAGTTCAGACCTATCTGAATTCGCGCGTGTCAGTAGCAGGATTTCCAAGATTATACCCATCAGCTCGTCTGGGATGCCACCGTCTTCCTCAGAGCTGGTCGTTTCCGGAGCAGTAGGTTTGCCAGAAACCTTACGGTTAAGGTTATTCAGCAGATCAGTCATCCCCTCATATCTTGACCGAGATACACCAGCTGATCGTCCCTGTTGACCAGTTTGCGGTCACTTTTAGACTGTCTCAAAACTGGACTTGTAACGGTTTTGAGCCGGTTGAGTGAGCGTTTACAACATTTAACAGGAAAGGCATGAGACCATGGCATTGAAGCAGACAGAAGAGTTTCGCCGCGAGGCGGTCAGGATCGCACTTAGCTGCGGTTTGTCCAGGACACGGGTTGCGGCGGATATGGGGATTAGCAAATCAACGCTGAGCCACTGGATTTCGCAGTCCCGAAATCGGGCCACCGTCAACTGTTCGAAACAGTGAAGATAGGTGAGATACAGTGCTTAACACCCAATATCAGGTTGAGTCGGAACCAAGGCAGGACTGCCATAAAGACAGTTTCACTCTCTGCCTACGGGCTATTTCTCCACGCAGGCAGGAAAGGTAAGGCTTCAGAACGTGGCGGAAAGGCTCACGTTGAATGAACGGCCCATGCCCGGCAAGGCGCGGGTGGTGCCGATATAACGTGTATCACCAAGAGAGAGACCACCCAGCGGCAAGTAGTAAGGCTGGTTGAGCACGTTATCAATTCCGGCATCCAGCGTCAGCATCTTCCAAGTGTAGCTGCCGCCAAGGTTCAGCAGGGCATAGCCTGCGGTGCGGGGTTCGCCGCGCAGCCAGTCCACGGTGTCCTTGGGTTTGACAAAGTTCATCTCCACCCGACCGGTCCAATGGCCCACTGTTTCATGTACAGCCACCGTGCCGTTAAGCGGCATCATGTTGTACAGGCCGGAATGTGTGACCTCATCCTGTCCACGCACCCAGTTGAGGACGCCGGTGACTTCACCCTTGCCATATTTTGCTGTGTCCCACAGCGTGTAATGGCCGGATGCGTTAATGCCGTAGGTCTGGGCATTGTGATTGGCAAATTGCAGCAAATGGTGCCCGTTGGAGAAAGTGCTCAACTGTACCACGTTGATGTAATTGTGCACGTAACTGTAATAGGGCTGGACCGTCAGACCCCAGCGGTTGGCGGCAGTGGGGTCATGCCAGTCCAGCGTCACGCTGGCCGTGTTGGCGATTTCTGACTTCAGATCCATGTTGCCCACATAGCCGTTGCCATCGCCAAACCAGCCGATCATGCTGGAAGACATGGTGCCACGGCCCCACGCATAGCGTTCATACAGGTTGGGCGCGCGGGATTTACGGGCGTAGCCGCCTTCCAGCGTAAAGCTGTCTGTTACCTTCCAGCGAGCCATGGCGGTGACATCAAAATTCACATCCGTCCGCCCCCGGTTGTGGGCGTTGAAGGCGCGGGCAGCCATGGCATCCTTCATGTTCATCATGCCTGTCCATGAATAGGGAGCCACGGCTCCCGTGTTCATCATGATCAGATCATTGCGGAACCCCAGCAGGGTAGAAACGCGCGGCGTCCAGTGGGCTTCCCACTCGGCATAGTGGCCCAGCCGGTCGCGGTGGCCGTTATTGATGTTGTGGTAGGTGTCCGGCCCCATCATCATGCTGCCTTGCAGCGGTGGCCACCAGTCATTCAGTCCCACATGGTCAAACCCGCTGCCCAGCTTGAGGGTATGAAAATGCCCTAGCGGAATGGTGGCCTTGAGCGAATAACCCGCCAGACGGGAGTCATTGTTCATGGGCATGCCGGTGGTGGCTGAATGGCCGCCCTTGTCCGCCAGCATGTTCATGGCGTGGGTAATGCGCTGCCAGTAGCCGCGGGCTTCAAACGTGCCCCAGTCAAACGAGCCAGTATATTTGCCGTTTACAAAAGTGGAGCGGTTGTTGGTCATGTCCATATACTGGTTGGCAAAGCCCTCACGCGGGGTGTCCTGCTGCCCCACGGTAATGGCCACCAGATGGTTGTCCTTGTGCAAGCCCACCGTTACGGCGTGATTATAGGTCAGGTAATTGGTGGAGTGCACGGTGCCCATGCCCGCCCCCCCCCCGATAATTGCCGGACTGATCATAAGAACCCGTATAGCTGATGCTGAGCAGATGATTGGCAACTGTGACAGAACCAGAAGCCCCGTAGGCCCCGCCATTGCTGCGGTAGGTGCCGCGCACCCGGCCTGTCACAAGAATTTTGCCCTTGCGGGCAAAGCGTGGGTCTGCCCGTTCCACATCAATGGTGCCGCCCAGACTGTCGCCCCCGCTGCTGACAGGGGTCAGGCCCGCAATGCTGGTGGCAGTCTGCACGCTGTCTGGATCAATGTAAGAGAGGGTGGGGTTCATGTGGTTGGGGCAGGCGGGAGAGATGCGCACGCCATCCACAATAGTGGCGACGCGATCATCCGCCATGCCGTTCAGCACGGGCAGGTTGGCCAGCCGCCCGCCGCCATAGGAACTGAACCCCGGCTGGTTACGGAACAGCGAGGACACATCCGGGCTGGAAAGCCGGGACATGCGCTGTGAGCTGGCATCGGGCGAGGACGCTGTCAGTGGGGCATCGGAGAGGGAGGTTTCCTCTTCCTCATCCGTTGAGATATCCAGCCGGGGCAGTGTGACAACGGCACTGCCAGAGGCCGTGTTGCTCTGGCTGGCGCTGACCTGCGCAGCCGTTGTTTGCGCCAGCGCAGCGGAGATGGTGGGGGCCGCGCACACCGCAGCAATGCCCCACGCCCACGTCGGCACGCGGCGTCGGTTGATAAGCGTGATCATAAAAACAATCCTGAAAACAAAGCGTGCAGAACCCTTTTTTCTTCGGTCATGAGGCCAAAAGGGCACGAAGAAGCTTTGTTCAGGCAGGAGGCCCACGTGAGGGCGGCAAGCCAAGCTGAACGCTGGGCGGTGCGCGTGGGGTGGAGGCGCTGCTGCCGCGCCGCATCCACCGCAGAATGGGCGGGGGCACCAGTAATAAGGCCACGGGGAGCGCCGCTGGCAGCGAAAGAAGCGGGCAAAGCGGGCACTGCTCCACCCCATGATGGTGGCCGGAATGCGGCTGCGTGGATTTACCCGCAATGGCCGCTGCCATGTGATGGGCATGTGCGGCCATCATATGATGGTGCTGGGTCGGGCCCACTCTGGTGGGCAGGCCCACCGCGCCTTCTGGCGAGGCAAGGCCAGAACCCTTCTGCCCTGCGCCAGCGGACGTTGCATCCAAGACTTCATCGGGTGCGGAGAGGGAAGCTGCAATATCCACGCCCAGAAGGCGGGCTATGGTGGCGCGGGGCAGTTCATCCGGTTGCGCAAAGCTCTGAAGGGCGAGCAGGCTGAGAAAGCCTACCAGTGTCACCACCACCAGCGACAATTTCAGCAGCGTATGCAACGGGTGGGTGGTGCGGGCCATCAGAGCAGCCGGAACTCCTGTCTGTGCGGGCCATGGTGGGTTGGACCAAAGGTGGGACGTGGCTTTGCTTTATTTATCTATGAGAGGATTTGTGTCAAACGTATGACTGCCGCAAAAGTGATCTTTCTGATTGAAGGCGGCGGCGAGAGGTATAAAATCACGGGAAAAAGCCCACACAGACCACGCAGAAAACAGGCAGGCACGCGTGCAGGTCGGCATAAGTGGCAAGGCGTCGCAGCTGTTTGGGTGCTTGGGTGTATCTGCCTTGTGTTGTGGGTATGGGCCGTTCAGGACCAAAGGATGAAGGAACGCGGACGGGTGAAACCGCACGGCAGACTAGGGCAGGATGACGATGCACTAACGCCAGACGTGCGTGCACGGTTAGAGGGGGGCGTATTTTCTGCTCGACAGAGCCGGACTAGCCGGGTGTGGCATCTGGCCCTTCTGGCAGCAGTCGTCGGGCACGGGGTAATTACAGCCTGCCTGCTAGTGACATTTCATCCATGGCATCCGTCGAAAGCACCGGGGCAGAAAGCTGTGGAGATGGTGTTTGAATCTCCTGTCAGCAAGCCCGTCAGCGCTGCGAACCTCACTTCTGTAACCCCGCCTCAGGAACTGGTTCCTACTCCTGAGCAGGTAGAACCACTCAGTGTGCCTCCTACGGCTAATCTCTTTTATGCCACTCAGTCCTCTGAGATAACACCGCCAGACGAGGCGCTTGCTTCCTCGCTGGGAGCGCCTCCCATGCCAGCGGATACACCACCCGTGCCGCGCATGACAAATATCTTTCCGCCTGTTGCCACACAGCGGGCCGCTCCAGCACATGAGCATCGGCCTTCAGCTCACTCTTCTCAAATATCCATGCCTCGCAAGGCGGCAGTACCATCTACACCCAAGACGAGTTTGACTTCGCATTCTCCGAAGGTAGCGACACCTCCTGTTTCCACTTCTGCTCGTACTGCGGCCAGTCAAATTCAGTTGGCTCCTGCAGCACAGAACTCTGCTGCTGCGCAACCAGCGGCGGCATCGGTGGCTCATGTAGCCAACGGGAGCGGGGCACGCACGCTTACTTGCTCCCCACCGCAGACGCATTATCCTCCCATGGCCCGGCATCTGCACGAAGAAGGAGAAGGCGTGGTGGAGGTCACTTTGGCAGCAGACGGAGCCATTGCTACAACTCGACTGGTGCAGAGTACTGGCTATGATGATCTGGATGCACAAGCACTGGCCGCTGCTCGTGGGTTGCACTGTGTCGCACCGGCTTCAACACCTATGGTGGGGCGGATTCCGGTCGGATTTCATATTCGTTAGGGCGTGTCGTCAGTTATCTCCGATGATAACGGAGACGAGTTGCACTGCTGTGATGAAGGTTGATTCCAGCTTGTCATAGAGTGTTGCAGTGCCTTTGAACTGCTTCGGGCTGGCGAAGAATTGTTCGATGATGTTCCGTTTTTTATAAATTGAAAAATAGGGTTTTTCGTGAACAGATACGATTTGGAGGGATCGAAGAACCCTTGATTGATGTGCTTGGCCGGTAATTTCTGGGTTTTGGCGATTTGATTGACGGTTTTTGCGATGGCGTCCAGTCTGCGTTTTGAGCAGATTGGGAGTTGTCTCTCGCTGGATGGCTATGCGCTCGCGTTCAATCTTTCGAGGAAGAGGAGGCGGCGCATATTGTAGACGATATTGGCGAGCCCGATCCTCATGGTGGCTCGACTGATACCGACAGTCCGGATAAACAGCCCCGTCTGTGACTTCTGATCGGCAAAGACATGCTCGACACGCGAGCGGATGACCGACTTTCCAGCATTTGATTTCTGGATATGCCGGGGCATAGGCTTGAGATGCGGCTTTTTGCGATGAACCTTGGAGACAAAGCCCTGCTTTTCCATGAAGTCTTCGTTGTCTTTTGAGCGATAGGCCGTGTCGGCCCAGACACTTGAGGCCGTATTGGTTTTATCCAGAAGCCCCTCTCTCAATCGCGCGCCATCACTGGCAGCGGCATGCGTTGTTTTCCATTTGCGGATGAACCGGTATTTCCGATCGATGGAAACATGCGATTTATAGCCAAAGAACGGGATGGCGAGATCGCTGGATGGCATGGTTCCATCATCCTGCCGCTTCGCCTTCGTGAACTTCAGTGTCCAGCGCGCATGACGATCCTTGTGCGACAGCTTTGCGGGTTTGTCCTGCCAGTCTTCAGGAATACGGCCTGCTCGCAGATCCGCTTTCTCTGCATTGGTGTTCCGCTGCTTCGGAGCCGCTACCAGCGTGGCATCCAGGATCTGGCCTGACATCGGCAAATACCCGGCGTTACGCAGGGTCGCATCAAAGCGGATGAACAGCCCATCGATCGCACCCGCCTGGGTCAGACGCTCGCGAAACAGCCAGACCGTTTTGGCATCCGGCACCCGATCTGAAAGTCCCAGCCCAAGGAAACGCAT
Organism: Acetobacter oryzifermentans; assembly: GCF_001628715.1. NCBI lineage: Bacteria > Pseudomonadati > Pseudomonadota > Alphaproteobacteria > Acetobacterales > Acetobacteraceae > Acetobacter > Acetobacter oryzifermentans. The sequence continues at coordinate 90,255 of NZ_CP011122.1, forward strand.
AAAGGAGAGGCGATCGTTGATCAGATATTCCGTCCGCTCATCAGACAAATTGTTGAGCGTCTGGATCACCAGGATCTTGAACATCAGCACAGGATCAAATGGCGGTCGTCCGCCCTTGCTTCCATCGGAATACGCCAGGGCCTTGTCCAGATCAGGACGGAACGCTTCAAAATCCACAGTCCGGGAAAACGCTTCGAGCTGATCGCCAAGCCCACTCAGCCGGGCAAGACGCTCTTCAACATCAAAGAAACCAGACTGCTTCATATCGCCATTCCCTCAATCAACGCAGAAGAAATAGAATCATACAGAAGACCTCAAAACCAGGGGGTTTTTAGAACCCTCCAGGTGGCGGGCGCGTTCGGACGTGGTTTCTGGAACGACGACGACGACGGGGACACCTAGCTTACGACCGGCGTAAGCAACAGCCAGTCCAGCATTGCCGCCGGAAGATGAAATGAAGCGGCGCGCACCTTTGCCATAGTGATATTCGCAGGCATGACCAATACCGCGAATCTTGAACGATCCTGACGGCTGCGCCGCCTCCATTTTCATCCAGACCTGCGTTCCATTCAACTGTTCAAGCGGCAACGATTCAAGCAGGGGCGTTTTTATACTCAGAGACATTATTTAAACTCCTGAAAGGTAAAAAGATCAGGCTAAAGATTGAATTTCGAGTTCTACATTGAGGTCATAAGTCGGTCGACTCACGATGGTAGAACGCGCCAAGAAACCTTCCTGAAGTAATTACGGTGAGTAGGCCCTAGATTTCTGGACGCCCTGGCTCCTAAAAATGAGGACAGGAGGCGTTGATGGGGAAGCCCAATTTCAGTGATGAGTTCAAGCGTGATGCGGTGACGCAGATTACCGAGCGGGGATATCCGGTAGCGGAAGTTTTGCAGCGGCTCGGGGTCAGCACACATTCGCTGTATGCGTGAAAGCGGCAATTCGCGAAGGTGGTATCGGGCGATTCTGGCAAGGATGCCGAGATCCGGCAATTGAAGCGCGAACTAGCCCGGGTCACCGAGGAGCGCGATATCTTAAAAAACGATCCCGGACGTTTGTCCGCCTGTGCGGCATAGAAACGGGCCATGCTATTGTGCCGGACAGGAGGGTAGCGGCCGTTCGCTTATTGGCGGGTTCGTCCCCGTTAAAAAACGTGGTCCATGGAACTGTGCGAACTTGAGAATGGTGACACCGCCTTGCGGTGATCCCGGTTAGGAAGATGATTGATAGGCATGTTCCACACCCTCCTCCAGCACACTGTGTGGAGATGTTACGATGCCTCGAAAATCTGCAAAAGCGTCCTTTGATCTCACACGCCATATTCAGGGAGCCGCTGCGATCGATATTGGATCACGGATGCATATGGCGGCGGTGTCCCCTGAGGCTGCGAAGGACCCAATCCGGTCCTTTGGCACATTTACGTCCGACCTGCATGCGTTGGCTGAGTGGTTCAAAGACTGCAAAGTCACCAGTGTCGCCATGGAATCTACAGGCGTCTACTGGATCCCGGTTTATGAAATCCTTGAGCAGCATGGTTTCGACGTCATTCTGGTGAACGCGCGCTACGCCAAGAATGTACCTGGTCGCAAGACGGACGTGAGCGATGCCGGATGGCTCCAGCAACTTCATTCCTATGGCTTGCTGCGTGGAAGCTTTCGGCCTCAGGCCGATATTGCCGCATTGCGGGCTTACCTGCGTCAACGTGAACGTCTGGTCGAGTATGCTGCGGGACATATCCAGCACATGCAGAAAGCCCTGATGGAAATGAATCTGCAACTCCATCACGTTGTCTCCGACATCACTGGCGTCACAGGCATGCAGATTATCCGGGCAATTGTCGGCGGTGAACGTGATCCAGAGACGCTGGCCGCTAAGCGCGACGTCAGATGCCGCTCATCGGCAGAAGTGATATCGGCAGCTCTGATGGGCAATTATAGAGATGAACATGTGTTCGCTCTGACGCAGGCACTGGAGCTCTATGATATTTATCAGGAACGGATCATGGCCTGTGATCGCCGCATGGAAGGCCTGTTACTGCTTTTGAGCCACGGCAGTGCAAAGCCTGCGGCAGACCTCCCAAAGCCTCGGATCAAGACAAAGCAGGTGAGTGTTCCGTCCTTCGACGTCCGCGGCATTCTATATCGCTTGCTGGGCGTGGATCTCACGCAGATCCATGGCATCGGTGTTTCCTTGGCACTCAAGCTTGTGGCAGAATGCGGCACAGACCTTCGCGTCTGGCCAAGTGCAAAACATTTCACGTCCTGGCTCTGCCTTGCTCCGGGAAACAAGATTTCCGGAGGAAAGCTTCTGTCATCTCGCACACGCCGATCCTCAAGCCGGGCCGCAGCACTGCTACGTCTGGCAGCCACAACGCTCGGGCGAAGCGATACGGCGTTGGGGGCTTTTTACAGACGCTTATCAGCGCGGGTCGGGAAAGCCAAGGCAGTCACCGCCACGGCTCGGAAGATAGCGGTTCTGTTTTACAATACCCTCAGGCACGGCATGATTTATGCCGATCCCGGAGCGGGACATGACGATGAAATCCATCGCAAACGTGTCGTCTCCAATCTCCACCGACGTGCGCAGTCATTAGGGTTTGTCCTGCATCCCATCCCTGTAGCCACCGAGCCTGGTGTTTCTTAGGAAAGCCACCGCGTATTTCGCCAAGGATGCAAAGTGAGATACGCCTTCATTACCGAGCATCGTGATCGTTTTGGAGTTCGGGCGATGTGCCGCTGTCTGGCCGTGCAGCCCAGTGGCTACTATGCCTGGCGGAAGGAGCCGTTGAGCCGACGGGCTTGCGAGGATGCCCGACAGACCACGTTGATCCGTCAGGCCTGGAACGACAGTGGCAGGGTTTATGGCTACCGTAAGCTGCACGATGATCTGCTCGATCAGGGCAGTCAGTTTACCAGCATGGACTGGACTGCCTTCATACGGGCTCACAATCTGGAACACTCGATGAGCCGCCGCGGCAATTGCCACGACAATGCTGTAGCGGAAAGTTTTTTCTCATCGCTCAAGCGTGAGCGCATCCGGCGTCGAACTTACAAAACGCGCCAGGAAGCCCGACAGGACGTGTTTGACTACATCGAAATGTTCTATAACCCGGTGCGCAAGCGGGTCAGGAACGAGATGCTGTCACCCGTGCAGTTCGAACAACAGCAGACTTTGAATGATCAAGGCGTCTAGAAAACTAGGGCCTACTCACGGCGTGTCTCATCAACGGCCCATACTGACTTCGTGCTGGATGCCCTTGAGCAGGCTCTGTGCCAGAGGCGGCCAGAGGGAAAAGTGACCCACCATTCCGACCGCGGCTGTCAATATGTGTCCATTCGCTACACGCAAAGACTGACTGAAGCAGGTCTCGTTGCCTCTGTCGGAAGTGTTGGGGATTCCTATGATAACGCCCTGGCTGAGACCATAAATGAGCTCTACAAAACTGAACTTATCTATCAGCAGGGGCTATGGAAAAATAGGGACGCTGTTGAACTGGCCACACTCAAATGGATGGATTGGTTCAATAATCGCCGCATTCTGTCATCCATGGGAAATATCCCGCCAGCAGAAGCTAAGACTTGTTTTTATGCTTAGCAGAAATTACATGCTTTAGCCGCTTAGTTCAGATAAAAAACGTCTCTACAAAACCCGAGACAATTCAGTGTGGACGTCTTCCCGTTGACACTAGTGACTGTGTCAGCCGCTCTTGAGGGGCTTGGTAAGCGGGGACAAAACATTATTCCCGTGTTCATTTCAGTTGATCCCGAACGTGATACCCCTGAAGTTTTAGAGGAGTATATTGAACGTTTTTCCCCGCGCATTGTTGGTTTGATAGGATCGGAACCTCAGCTTCAGCCTCGTTTTGAGGGAGTTTCATGTCTCAGTACGGCGTCATGCTCCCAATGCTTCAGACTATCTCGTTGATCATAGTTCGCTTCTTTACCTCATGCATGGACAAAATCATCTGGTTGGCATGATCCTCGTTGATGCTAGTGCCCATCAGATTGCAAGCGAGCTCAGATGACTTTTACCATCCTCCTGATGTCAGGTTTGACCTCATCTCGCAAACATCCGGTTTGCGAGAGTCAGAACAAGTAATGCGGCCCCCAGTTCTGGTAGAAGCAGCCCCAGAATGACAAGGGTCATAATACCGACAATTCCATATCTCTGAGAAGGCATGGCGGGCGGAACCCCCAAGGTTCCCACAGGTTTACGTTTAAGCCACAACACTGTTGCTGCACTGCTCATCATCAGTAAACCAGTTGCCACTAAAAAATTGATAGCCTGATTCATCTTTCCAAAAAGCTGGCCTTCATGCGCCGCAACGCCGTAGCCAATGATCCGATCGATAAGGCCTTTCTGGGCGAAAGTTGTATGTGCCTGCACATGGCCATCTGGTGTTACCGTCACACTTTCTCGCAAAGGTCGGTTTTGCGTGTCGGAACGTACAGTCCACATAGAACCAGATGGCGTAATGATGACCGGAGCGGGCAGGGAGAGAGTGCTCGCGGTCTGTACAACAGTATCCAGACTGCTTACCAAGTCCTCTTCAGGAAAAGAGGTGGAGACGGTTGGCATATCCATACCGGGCATATCCATGCTGCCTGTTGCAGGCTGCTTCTGTGATTGCCCGACCGGGTGCCCGGCAATGACCGTGGCGGCTGGAACCGCGCCGATTTCCCAGTCCTTGACTGAGGTCAGGCGACCAACCGTGTTTTCGACCGATTGCAGGGTATGTCCCCAGACAAAGGACCACGGTAGACCGGATACCAGAAACAGCACCAGAAACACTGATGCCCACACGCCAGTGACGGCATGGAGATCCCGCCACCGGGTTCGTCCCTTTATGCCAAGGCGTGGATAAACAACGCCTGCCAGTCCATTCTGACCGCGAGGCCACCAGAGCAGTAGGCCTGTCACAATGAGCACAATGGTCCATGATGCAACCATTTCCATAATGACAGAACCCATATTGCCCAGCAGCAACTGACCGTGCAACCGAAAAACCAGACGCTCAAATCTGTTCTCTTCCAGAACAGTTTTCAGAACAGTGTGGGTGTTCCTGTCCACATAGACCCGCACGGCCTCTCCTTCTGGTCTGCTGACCAGAATACGTGCGGCACTCTGCGAAGTCCGCGGAAGTTCATAAGCCAGGAAAGCCCCCTGCGGCACTGCTGATAAAGCAGCCTGAACGTCACGCTTGGGAGAGGGCGACTGAACTGTGAGCAGATGGTCATATCGCCAGTCAATCCAGTCATCAATCTGGGGTTTGAAGAGATAAACCGCTCCGGTCAGAGAGAGAAAAGCCACAAAAGGCAGGCAGAACAGCCCTGCGAAGAAATGCCAGCGCCAGAGCGTGCGGCGGTCTGGCCAGAGAGTGGCAATGTGTATGGTCATGGCACTATCCCTCAAAACCTGATCCGCATGCCGCCAAAATACGCACGGGGCGAACCTGCATAGATGGAGCCTGTGCTGTTCATGAGTGTCGTGGCACCGGCCTGCTGACCATTGGCTTGCAGTTTATCGCTGATGTTTGTGGCCCCTGCGATATAGGTCTGGTTGGCGACGTTCTGTACCTCGAAATACCAGTGCAAACGATGTGCCCAGCCAAACCGGGCGGGGGGATCATAATGTATTTCAAGATTAAGCAGCGCATACCCCGGCGCTTTCAGGCGATTGGCGTTATCTAGCCAGTAAGAATCACGCCACGTGACTTCCGCGTATCCGCCCAGCCCTTCCAGTAAACCGTCAGGCTGGTCATAAAGAAAGCGGGCATTAAGAAAATTGGGAATGACCCCGGGGATATAATGCCCTTTACGGCTGAAGCTGTGTGAGAGCGTGCTGTTGGAAAGAACTTCGGTATAATTGGTATAAATCTGGTTATCATAGGTGTAGCTCAGTTTAACCCGACCGCCGGGAAGCATTTTGGGCAACGGCTTCCACGCCACACCCAGAACAACACCACGATGTTCGGACGCGGGTGCGTTAAAAGTGTAGGAACCAACGGTGTTGACACCGGCAGACTGGCTGACCAGTTCGTTCTTATAAAACTCGTAAAAACCTGTTGCCTGAATGCTGATCGTCGAAGAGGGATGCCAGTCAGCGCCCAGATCAATGCCGACACTTGTCTGGCTTTTCAGTTGTGTATTGTTCCCGTATTCCCCCTGTGGCGTAATGAAAAGATTGGAAGAGGATGGGGTGCCATAGGCTGTGCCAACACGGGTATGAAGCGTCCAGTCTTTTGATGGCGTATAAATCAACGCGCCTTCTGGCGCGAGATTGAAATAGAAACGATTGGCTGTGATGGCCCGCTGGGTGTTGAGCGTTGCGGAGTAGCCATAGAGTGTTTCGGTTGCGCCAATATCGGAATATGTGCCGCCAAGCCCGGCGACAATGTGCCAGTCGGGTGCAAAATGCCAGTCTTCCTGAAAGCGCGCTCCGAGATTCCACTGGTGCCCGTAGCTTTCGGAATTCATGGCCCCTCGTGTTGCACCGCCCAGGGGCATGATGTTGTAAGTCTGTGAACCAAAATCGAGATAATCAAAATTCACGCCAGCAAATGTTTCCAACGCTCTGCCCGCAAGTTGCGCATGGTTGGTTATGTCGCTGCTTACATTATAGGAATTATAAGGACCGACATACGCCATAGGGGACGTTGGCTGGTCGATATGGCGCTGATCGTATGTAAACTGGTTTCGCCATGTTGTGTGGCTGTTGAAATCATGCTCCCAGCGCAGGCCAACCACCGTGCGCCGATCAAAGCGCCCCAACCCTGCCTCTTCAGGGCTCATGGCAACCTTCGCGCCATAGCGGCCATTGACCAACAGATTGACAGATGCGCAGCCAGTTGCTGCGCTGGACGCATTGGCGCACCCTTGCTGGTAAGGATTGGCCCGATACTGGTTGAGTGACAATCTTGCTGGCAAAAACGCATCCGTGACGTTGTTGACAAATTTCAGGATAAGACGATCAGCAGACGTCAGATTGACACGCAGCCGCACATTTTCTGTCGAGGTATTATAACGACTATTGGCAATGAAGCCGTTTCCACGCACATCGCTGCCAAAGATCATCAGATCGTAGTGTCTGTTGCCAAAGCCGAGGGTGGCATAGTTGTTGAACATCCCGAAACTGCCGAAATCGGAGCCCAGTTCCAGTCCGTGAATATCTGCTCCCTTCCGGGTGCGGAAATTGATGGCGCCGTTGATGGCATAATTACCATACAGGGTTGAGGCTGGCCCCTCGAAAACATCGACACCCTGATAGGCATGAGGGTCGATCAAGTCGGCCCGAGCTGTCCCATCAGGCTGGGTCATGGGGAACCCATCTTCCAGCACCTGAATATTTTTAAGTCCCCATGATTGACGATCTCCCGACCCACGAATGGAAACGTTTGTATCGCGAGGGCCATTCCCCTGAGTGAAGCTGACACCGGGAATGGTGACCACCATGTCTGCAACACTCTGTCCAACCTGGTTCGCGAAATTACTTCGATCGGAACTATAAGTCGTCTGGCCTGCAGGTCGAGTAAGGGCTGAAGATCGGCTTAATCCCGTTACAAGAATCTGTTCGTTTTTGGCGGGAGTTTTTTTGGTTCTGGGCGTAGGAAGAACACGCTTACTCAAAGATGGACGAGGCTTCTCTGCACCGATGGCAGCGTGCGTCGTGGTGGCCGAGAAAATGGCACCAGCGATCATTGTCCCGTAAAACGGGAGTGAAAAATAAACAGTACGAAACATGTGAAGGAACCTGAAGAGACAGCACAAAAAGCTCACCTACATGATTAGGTGAGCGGCTCTTTCAATTCAGATCAGACAGGAGGTCCCTGAGGGCAGAGAGAAGTCCGTTTCGGTGTTGGCGGCCCCCGGATGGCTGTGAACATCCATGTCTGGCGAATGCCAGCAACACACAATCCTATAAAAAGACAGAAAACGATGCTTACAATAAGCAGATCCAATGCCTCGGACAGAAGAAAGCCGTCATCGTCGGGAGCGGTTGAGTGATGGTTCTGTCCGTCTGGATCAGACGATGTGTTCTGAGCATCGCAAAGAATGCTCAGCTGTGTAAAAGTTTTGAGGGGATCGTCGATCAGTGCTGTTGGGGAAGCAATTCCGCCAAATGTCAGGCGTGCAATCAGCGCAAGCAATACGAGAGGCCAGAAGGCCAGCAGGTAGGTTGAACTGTGAGTGCGAGAGAGCATGTGAAGACAATTATATCAAATTCTTTTTGCGAACTAGATAATATCAGCGCCGGAAGTGCAACGCACACATGCCGCAGATAATGTTTGCTATGCGGAGAGGGTTAGGGGCGTCCTTGGGTGTGGTTGAATTGGGTTGCTTATGCAGTTCCCGATCAGGCCGAAAGCGCCAGCGGGAAGGTGGTCGCGCCATTGCGGTAGGTGCTACCGTGGGTGGCTTGATGTTCAGTGTCGGCGGTGTGTTTGGTGTCGGTCAGTACCATTCTTCTGTTTTTAGCTTTGCTGATCGCACTTTGGGTCAAGACAAGTCCATTTTTCTCATAGGAATGCTGGCAGGAGGCAGGAAGTTACGACGTACGACGTGGCTTACTGTGATGGAGCGAAAACCTGAAGATCAATCGTCACCGGATGGCGTTCCTGTAGCGTGGTCCGATGCGTGACGGACACGATCGTTACTGACGGGATATGGTCGCGCAGGAGGTCATAGAGCTGGTTTTCAGAGGCGGTATCAAGATTCGATGTCGATTCATCCAGAAACACCCATGCCGGCTGATTGAGCAGAACGCGACCAAACATCAGGCGTTGCTGCTCTCCCGGCGACAGCCGTTCCGTCCATCTGCCCTCAGTATCCCGATCGTCGATCAGGGCCGACAGGCCGACCTGCGCGAGGACGGTGCAAAGACGATCATCGGAAACGGTCTCGGGGGCGCGGGGATAGCATAGGGTGGCGCGCAGAGTTCCAAGAGGAAGGTAGGGACGCTGCGGAACGAACATCATCTCCTCCGCAGGCAGTCGTATTGTGCCGCTGGTGAACGGCCAGATACCGGCGAGCGTGCGTAGAAGCGTCGATTTTCCGAGACCTGATGGCCCGATCAGGACAATATCATGCCCTCTGGGCAATGTTATGTTTACCGACGACAGAAGCACCGAACCATCCGGACGGTATATATCCAGATGATCAGTCACAATGTCGCACACGGTCGGCTTAATTTCGCGCGTGGTTTTCCCGGTGCCGACAGACGCACGATCCATCGTGCGCTGGAAAGTAGCCAGACGAGCAACATTGGCCCGCCACTCAGTAAGTGACGCGTAGGAGGACCAGATCCATCCGAGTGCGTCCTCAACGCGGGAAAAAGCCTGCACAAGCTGCATCAGCGTACCGAAGGTGATCTTGCCAGCGAAATAGCGGATTGATCCGACGAGAAGAGCAAAATTTCCTGATAATGTTCCCAGACCATCCGTCAGGAAACCAAGCCATTTGGCGCGTTTCATAATCCCGAGGAAGTTGTCGTAGATGACGTCGAATTTCCCGATCAGAAGACGCTTCTCATGATCGGCCCCATCACTGAGAGCGATGCTAGCCGCGTGATCGCGGATATGAACCAGACTGTACCGGAAGTCAGCTTCCGCTTTCTGCTGGGCGATCCGCAGTGGAATCAGGCGACGACCCGTCAGATGCGTGACGACCGATGCAAAGAGTGAATAAAGAAGAGCTATCCACAGGAAATATCCTGGGATACGTACGCCGAATATCGAGATCGCACCCGACAGCACCCAGAGTAGGCCGACATAGCTGAACAAAGTGACAAGCCGTGACACGATGTCGAGGAACTGCGATAACGTGTTCCGCACGAAGCCGTCGATATCTTCCTGGATACGCTGATCGGGATTATCGCCAACAGCGGTCAGACCGGTTTCCTCTATGGCAATCCGGAAAGCGACGTTCTGGTCAAGCCACTGACTGACCATGCGATGTGTGAGCCAGCGCCGCCAGCGCAGTTGCAGTAATTGTTGCAGGTAGGTGGCGTATACCGCCGCCAGCAGGGAAGGAACTGCGATGATGAAGAAGCCGGGGATCGGCATCGTCGGGGTGTGAACGAACCAGAACAGACCACGCAGGAAGGATGTGACGTCCCGCTGCTGTAGAGCGGTATAGAAAATGTTACGCGAAAACGATTGCAGCACATCCGCCCCCACAAGCAGAAGGGTCAGCCCCAGTACGACGCCAAGCAAAGTCCAGGCCGATTTGCGTTCCGCCGAGGTGAAATAGGGTCGGCTCAGATACCAGAGATCCGCGAGAGCAGCGCGTAGTCCCTTCATGCGCCAAAGACCTTTGGCAGGCGGAAGCGGGAGGCGTCAGCCAGCAGGTCGATGGCTGTTTCCATTGTCATTGTTGGTGCATCCGGGTTTCCATACTCCCGGATGGAGACGGTTCCCGCCTGTGCTTCTTTCTTTCCGACAATCAGCAGCACAGGCACTTTCGCGAGACTGTGTTCGCGGATTTTGTAGGCGATTTTCTCGTTACGGAGATCGGGTGCCACGCGGATGCCACGCTGGCGGAGTGCTTTGATCAGATCGTCCGCGTACTCGTCTGCGGCGGCGGTGATTGTCGCCACAACGACCTGAACGGGAGCGAGCCAGAAGGGCAGATGGCCGGCATGGTGTTCAAGGAGAATGCCGATGAAACGTTCCAGCGAACCGAACAGGGCGCGGTGCAGCATGACGGGCGGATGCTTGTCCCCATCCGCGCCGACATAATGCGCGTCCAGACGCTGAGGCAGATTGAGATCGACCTGCACGGTACCGCACTGCCAGTCTCGTCCGATTGCATCACGCAGTACGAATTCCAGCTTGGGACCGTAAAAAGCACCTTCCCCCGGATTGCGCGTGTAGGAAAGGCACGAAGCTTCGACCCCGCGCCGTAACGCGTCCTCTGAGCGATCCCAGATCTCGTCCGATCCGACACGTTTTTCGGGTCGGTCAGAGAATTTGATACGGACATCGTCGAAGCCAAAATCCTTATAGATTGAGAGCACAAGATGGCAGATCCGCTGCGTCTCAGCTTCCATCTGCTCCGGCGTGCAGAAAATATGCGCGTCATCCTGCGTGAATGCGCGCACGCGCATGAGGCCATGCAGCGCTCCTGACGGTTCGAAGCGATGGACCTTGCCGAATTCAGCCATCCGCAGGGGCAGGTCACGATAACTCTTCAGGCCATGACGGAAAACCTGCACGCCACCGGGACAGTTCATGGGCTTGAGGGCGTAGGTGCGGCCTTCGGTCTCGGTGGTGAACATGTTCTCCCCGAATTTTTCCCAATGGCCGGAAGCTTGCCAGAGAGACAGATCCATAATGTCGGGCGTATTGATCTCTACATAGTTCTCGGCCTGTTGGCGCGTGCGTAGATAGGCGAGAAGCGTCTGGAACAGCGTCCAGCCATTTGGATGCCAGAAGACCGCTCCCGGTGCTTCAGGCTGGAAATGGAATAGATCCATCTCGCGTCCAAGTCGGCGATGATCGCGGCGTGCCGCTTCTTCCTGACGTCGCTCCCACGCCGCCAGTTCGTCGGCATCACGACAGGCCGTGCCGTGAATCCTTTGTAGCATCGGGTTGTTCCGGTCGCCCTTCCAGTAGGCCCCGGCTGTGCCGAGAAGCCGAAAGGCGTGTCCGATCTGCCCGGTGCTGGCGAGATGTGGCCCCCGGCAGAGATCGACGAAGCTGCCCTGTCGGTAAAAGCTCAGGATAGCATCAACAGGCAGGGACCGGATGATCTCCGCCTTGTAGGGCTGTCCGTTCTCCTTACACCAGGCAAGGGCGCTCTCACGCGTCCATTCTTCCCGGATGATCGCTTCGTCCCGATCGACAATCTCGTGCATGCGGGCTTCGATCCGAACGAGATCATCATCCGTGAAAGCGCGCTCAGCCGCGAAATCGTAGAAAAATCCCTGCTCCGTGGCGGGCCCTGTCGCAAGCGCGGTGCCGGGAAACAGTTCACTGACGGCCTGTGCCAGAACATGGGCCGTGTCGTGCCGGACCAGGGAAAGTGCATCGGCGTCTGACCGGAAAACAGGCTCAGAAGGTCGGTCACCTGACATGATTGCCGAAAGATCGGAGAGAGCGCCGTCCACACGCCGGGCGAGAACGTCCTTTGGGGAATGTGATGCGGAACAGGACGCGATGGTGGTCGATGACATTGAAGAACCTTGACGAAGAAGGGCGATGAGAGGGCAGCGGCTCATTTGGGGGCGCGTGTCGGAAGATCGTTCTGTTGGGGGCGTTGCAACGCGGACGAGAAAGAAGGACAGGTACTGCACTGAGCGCAGACGCCCTGCACTTCCATCACCCGGTGCCTGACCTGGAATCCAAGGGTCTCGGCTGCGCTGTCGATCTGCTGGCACGATGACGTGGTTTCCACCGCCTGTGCGGCGCCACATCGGTCGCAGATACAGTAGACGAGGCGCGACGGATCGCCTGTCCGGATCCGCACGAAGGCATTTCGACTTTCGAGCCGCCCGACGAGCCCGTCAGCGATCAGCTTTTCCAGGGCTCGATAAATTGTAGGCGGGGCAACTCGGCGGCGATCTGGATGACTGACACACCGGAGGATATCATAAGCCGATAACGGCAAATCTGTCTTAGTCAGCGCGTCGAGCACATCACTCAGCAAAGAGGTGGTCCGGCCATTTCGGGTATTGGAAACCTGATGGACGCCGCGAGAAGGATGCGTGACATGTTCTTTCATCGGGAAACCGTATCCATCACAAGGATTGGCCCCGGAATCGCACCGTTTGGGTCACTGGCCGGGAGACGATGGAGGCAGCCAGGTTCGCCTTCAGCAGCTCCCTTGATAAACGCAACGGCGAAAGGCGACAGGGTACTAACGATGCCGCTCTTCGGGTCCTGATTGCTGCACCATTCCGCCCCGGTGCGTCCATAGCCGCAGATCAGCCTGAGCGCATCAGGAGGAAGTTCGAATATTGCATCACTACTGAGGGAGGCCATCAGTCGGATGTGCTGTCGGATGCCTCCCGTCAAAGCAGCGAACAGAGAGGATAGATCCACGACATCCGTCAGAATGACGGGAGGCCAATCCTGAAGCACAGCCGGGGTTGCAAGGTAATCCGCGATCTCCGAAGGCATGCCGGAGAGAGTGAGAGGAGACGGGGAGCCCGACCAGCCTGTGACCGACTTCTCCCAAGCTGCTGGAACTCTGCGGCCCCATACGACCATATCAACATCTGGCCGTTGCAGATCCATCACAACGGCCGCGTGGGCACAGGCGACTACATGCGGTGCGGGACAGCCAAGAGCGGCGTCTTCTGGTGTATCGACTTTCGCTGCGGGCCAACTCTCCATGAACAGCATGACACCGGGACTCTCCTGCGGCGCACGCGCTGACGGGGGCATGTTCATCGAGACGGGATGTTGCTGTGTGGAAGACGGCATGGCTCCGGCGCTTGACGAGAAGTGGGCGATGTTCATAATGTTATATTATAACATAACATAGTCAATGCCGGGACGAGGACTGAATGGACACATTGATTGAAACGCCCCGAAAAATCCGGGTGCGACCGACACGGGCTCAGGCGGAAGAAGCCGTGCGGACTCTGCTCGCCTGGACCGGTGACGATCCTGATCGTGAGGGACTGGTCGGCACGCCCGGCCGTGTGGTGCGGGCCTATGAAGAGTTTTTCGAGGGATATCAGGACGATCCGGTCGCCCTTCTGGAGCGGACTTTCGAAGAAACCGGAAACTACAATGAAATGGTGGTGCTGCGCGACATCCGGCTGGAATCCCATTGTGAACATCATATCATTCCACTGATTGGCAAGGCGCATGTGGCTTACCTGCCCGACAGGCGGGTAGTCGGCATCAGCAAGCTGGCGCGGCTCGTGGACGTCTTTGCCCATCGCCTCCAGATTCAGGAAAAACTGACAGCCCAGGTCGCCGACACAATCCAGAGTGTTCTGCAGCCGCGCGGCGTTGCGGTGGTGATCGACGCGGCGCACCAGTGCATGACCACACGTGGGGTGCGTAAGCCGGGCGTGAGCATGGTCACCAGTCGCCTGTTAGGCGAGTTCAAGACCTCGGAACCTTTGCGTCGCCAGTTCTTCGCTATGGTGGGAATAGGGGGCGTATGATGGGCGAAACTTTCCCCTCTGCATCAACAGCGTTCCAGCCTCGTGTCTCTATCGAGCAGGTCGAGGAAGGAACCGATCTTGCCCCGCGTTTTGACGCTAGCGGATTGCTGAGCGTGGTCACGACGGACGCGGAGAGCGGGGATGTCATGATGGTCGGCGTCATGAACGCCGAAGCGCTCGCCCGTACCATCGAAACCCGCGAGGCGCATTACTGGAGCCGGAGCCGCCAGTGTCTCTGGCGGAAAGGCGCCACGAGCGGGCTGATCCAGCATGTCATCGAAATGCGGATTGATGACGATCAGGACGCGGTCTGGTTGCGGGTGCGCACCGCGGGCACAGGAGCGAACTGCCATGTGGGTTATCGAAGCTGTTTTTACCGGCGTGTCGATCTCACTGCTGATGAAGTCGTTTCGGCGTCATCCGCTGAACTCGTCTTTTGCGAAACGCACAAGACCTTCGATCCAGTCGCTGTCTATGGCGACGTTCCGAACCCAACACAGCTTTAGAGGAGAAAAAACCATGGACAACAGACTTCCCGTCACCGTGCTGTCCGGCTTTCTGGGCGCGGGCAAGACGACCCTACTCAATCATGTGCTAAATAACCGCCAAGGCTATAAGGTCGCGGTGATCGTAAATGACATGAGCGAGGTCAATATCGACGCCGATCTGGTGCGCGATGGTGGCAGCAATCTGTCGCGCACCGATGAGAAGCTGGTCGAAATGACCAATGGCTGCATCTGCTGCACCCTGCGCGATGATCTGTTGCAGGAAGTTCGGCGGCTCGCAGAGGAACGGAAATTCGATTATCTGCTCATTGAATCCACAGGCATCGCAGAGCCGCTGCCAGTCGCCGCGACGTTCGAGTTCCGTGACGAGAATGACGTCAGCCTGAGCGATATCGCACGGTTGGATACGATGGTGACGGTCGTGGACGCGGTCAATCTCCTGCGCGACTATTCCTCCAGCGATTTTCTGAAGGATCGGGGCGAAACAGCCGGGGAAGACGACGAGCGTGCTCTGGTCGATCTGCTTGTCCAGCAAATCGAGTTTGCCGATGTCGTGGTCATCAACAAGGTTTCCACCGCCACGCCAGATCAGGTGGACGCGGCGCGGAAGATCATTCGCGCGCTGAATGCGGACGCCGACATCATCGAGACCGATATGGGACGGGTTCCTGTTGAACGGATCCTGAATACCGGTCGCTTCGATTACGACAAGGCGCACCAGCATCCGTTGTGGTTCAAGGAACTTTATGGGTTTGCCAATCATGTTCCCGAAACGGACGAATATGGCATCCATAATTTTGTCTACCGGGCGCGGCGTCCGTTCGAGCCCGCAAAATTCCAGGCTTTTCTTGACCGGAACTGGCCGGGTGTCGTGCGTGCCAAAGGTCATTTCTGGTTGGCCACGCGCCCGGACTGGGTAGGAGAAATGAGTCAGGCCGGAGCCCTTGTGCGGAGCGAAGCAATGGGGTTGTGGTGGGCCGCGATACCGAAAAACCAGTGGCCAGACAGCGATCAATGGCGGGATTTTGTTCTGGGAAACTGGGATTCCGTCTATGGCGACCGGCGGCAGGAAATCGTCTTCATCGGCACGGCGGAGATGGATGAAGCAGGACTGCGCCGGGATCTTGACGCTTGTCTTGTGCCGGATCTTGGAGATACCCCTTTTGAGCCGTTACGCTACGCACGACTGCCCGATCCTTTTCCGGTCTGGCGTCGCCAGTCGGAAAATCTTGAGCACGCTTGAAGGGGTGATTGCGATGCATCTACGTAAAGTGACTTTCTTATGAAAATACGAGCTGTTATCGCGTGAGAACCCAATATGGCTTGGAGATTGATCTGGTTGATTTCCAAGGCTCGAAATCTGCGAGCGACCGATCTTGTTAAACCGACCGATCATACTGATCCGATCCAGAAGGTGATCATCGAGATGATGGGCGGCGGAGTGGATTATTCCTTCGAAGCGATCGGTCGCGTTGATGTCATGCGCGCTGCCCTTAAGCGCGGCCATAAAGGCTGGGGGAAATGCACGGTCATCGGTGTTGCCGGGGTACGGCCTTGGAGGGTAAAAGGGTGTTCGCCGTTACCCGGCATGGTCGATGAATGGCTGGCGGGAAAATTCAGCGTCGATCCCTATATCGCCCACAACATGACGCATGACTGGATCAATACGGCATTTAATCTTCTACATCGGGGGAGGTCATTCGTTCTGTCATGTACTATCAACCGAGGGAAACACTCTCCAACGACCTGCCTGGCGAAATTCTGGCCGATCTTTAGGAGACAGACCATGGCTAACTGAGTGGATTAATCCTCAATATAGCAACCTGACCACTAATACGGCCATCGCGGAGCTAAAACTCATGCAAGGAACTGATCCTGCGATAACCATTGTGGCTGAAAACCGCGACTGTACCGCCATTTCTGGTTTTGACCAGCATGTTTGATTTGTGAATTTTCGGAAACCATCTTGCAAGAATCCGGGGGGTGGAATTTGTTATTTCACGACTCCCTTTCGGTATCCGTCCAGTCTCAGTTTTCTGGGCATAAGTGTTTGTTTTTGTACAAATAGTGGTGCTGTTTGTTGTGGAATCAGTCTCAAACATTTATGCCCTTGTGGTTGGTCGCATCTTGATTGTGCATCCTGTCGCATGACGAGCACATAGTGGGTGCGCCAACCAAAGGTCTCGTGTGCATCGGTTTTTCCTATTGAAAGGAAAAGATCGTGCAGTGAGGAATATGTAAGAGGCGATGGATAGGGCAGCTAATGCGGCCTGGTTCGTCAGTATGACTGAGAGGAAGAATGAGCCATGACATAGTTTCCCCCAAAAACGACTGAGGCCCCGCTTTCGCGAGGCCTGCAGACACAAAAAACATTCCCTAGGGGATGTCGGATGAAAATAGTTTGGCGACAATTTTTCTCCGACATTTGCCGTAAAATTGCAAGTCTTTTCTTGCCATAGGGGACGTTTGTCCTGCGGGTCAGGAGCGCGACGGGGGTTTTGAACCCATTCGTCGGACAAAAAGAATAATGATAACAGAAGATTATGCCCGTTCTGCGGGTATCAGGAAAATCACGCCTGCCATGGTTGCGGCGCGCGCAACAGCTGAGGCCCTACCGCTGCAGGCTGTGGAAATGAGCGACCTTTATCGCTATTTGCGTCAAGGACGGTCGATTCTCGGCCTGACATGCCAGCAGACAGAACTGCTCTGTTATCTGATCGCATTTACCCAACCTGCCGACTGGTCAGGTGAGGACGATGTTCTGCCCGTCTCGACGGCTTCCAATCTGGATATCCAGCAACGCTTTGACCTCGGCCGCACCCGCGTCAAAACTCTGTTGCGCGAACTTGCCGAAGCTGGGTGGCTTCTCTACCGGGATAGTCCCAACGGACAGCGATACAGGCGATCAGGCCCGTTTGCTCCAAGGGGACAGCAGGCTTACGGGTTTGATCTTTCTCCGCTCGCCCGCCGATTTGAGGATTTGGAACGCGCAGCACAAACGGCACTGTGGCGGCAACAGGAAGGTCGCCGTCTGCATCGCGAAGTCACGATGATTGCCAGGACTATCTATGCCCTTTTCCAGACGGCTGATGAGGCAGGGCTCACGGTAAAAGACAGACAACAGATACTCGCTCGCACCTCTGCGTTGGTCGGTCAGCGTGGGACAGATCGCGATCCTCAGTGGCTTGACCCCATATGTCAGGAGCTACGCCAACTTCACGATCAGCTGGAGAGGGACATTTCGTATCTTCAAGAGCTAGAACATCAACCTGATGAGATCAAAGCTTCGTCTCTTTTATCTGTGGAAAGTGACCCCATGGGGTCACCTGAGCGACCCCAATATACTAATACAAACCCATCCATATTAGCTAAAGCTACTGTAAAAGCAGACGGCTCCGCCGAAAATTGCATTGAAGCTACGCGTAGTCGGCCGTCCTCGTCTTCCCGTGTTGCAGAACACCAGACACCACCCCCTTCTGCGGCAGATCCATTGAGGGGATTCCGGGCCAAGCCGACATTCGTGCTGCATATTGCCCCGATTTTCCGTCAGTATTGCACTTCCGATAGGCCGGCCGAGACGCAGATCATCCAGGCAGCGCTCTACGCGTGCGAACAGCTGGGAATTTCCAGACATGCTTGGGCA
This sequence comes from Acetobacter oryzifermentans, assembly GCF_001628715.1. NCBI lineage: Bacteria > Pseudomonadati > Pseudomonadota > Alphaproteobacteria > Acetobacterales > Acetobacteraceae > Acetobacter > Acetobacter oryzifermentans. Next base: position 108,525 of record NZ_CP011122.1, read on the forward strand.
CAGGGGCAAGCTGTTTTTGGGGACTATCCGAATGCAGTGGTGATCGCAGCAATTGCCGCACGGACAGATGCTGGAGAAGTCCGTTCACCGGGAGGACTGCTCCGTGCCATGATTTCGCGCTACCTGTCGGGTCAACTCGCACTGGATCGTACACTCTACGGGCTGGCGGAGAAGCTGAAAAACGGTCCGACTGTCGTGCAGTAAGCGTCAACCAGGTGGTTTCAAGTTCAAGCAAAAAATGTGTTTTTGGTCGCATCATGCTCTGGCTGAGTCGTGATCGTAGGAGATCATACGATGCAGACGATAAGGGATATGTTTCCCCCTTCGCTCGGCACAACCGGGAGGACCGAGGGCACCATGCTTGAACCAACACGCTTTCCACGTGTCGAGCGTTACCGAGAGGAATTAGCAAATCTGACGTTTGAGCCAGTTTCTGCGGATATGACGTCTTTCTATAAGGTCCTGATCCGGGACGCGATGTGCGTCATGAGCGAACTTGATAGGCCAGATCGCAGTCAGATAGCCGAAATAAGCTCTCTTACAACCCTACTTATTGAGGCATGCGTACCGGTGGAAATTTTCATGGATTTTCTTCAACGCCTTCATGAGGAACTGGATGAACCAATCCGCCCTACGGAAGGAGATGAATGATGCCCGTCACCGACCCTTATCTCTATCCTGGCACGGAAGTTCTCGTGAACAAGAAGGGCTATCAGAATGCTGAACGCCTTCGCATTTTTGAAACAACCCGGTATCTCAGCCGTGCGATAACCATGCCCACGGATACCAACGCGACGTCCGCCCTTAAGGATTTGCATCACCATCTCTTTCAGGATGTCTACGACTGGGCCGGTCAATACCGGACGTGCGATCTCGCTGTTGATGGTCGGAAAGGTCTTCATCCAGACCGGATTTCCCAGTCAGTTCAAGGCGTATTCCAAAACCTGAAAGCCAATAATGGTTTGCGGGATCTCTCTTCCGACCGTTTTGCGCGGGGAGCTGCCACCCATATTGCCGCTTTGGATAAAATCCTGCCTTTTCGGCAAGGAAACCAGCAGGTCACCCTGCTTCATCTCTCACACCTTGCTCGGAACGCCGGCCATAATTTTGACCTCAGCCAACTCGATCACGATCAATGGAACAGAGCCTGCGGCAAAGCGGCAGTCAATGACGAGCGTCTTATGATGCATGCCATCGCAACGTTATTTAAGTCTGGCCGAACAATGACGCCCGACCAGGCACGTCGTGAAGCTCTGTCGCTCCGTGATCCAGCACGCCAGGAACTGCAATCCGGGATTGATGCGGCCACCAGAACACTGAACGCAGGCCAGGCAGATAGTGCCACGTTGAAAGAACTCAGGGGCTTACGGGGAGAACTGAAAGCTTTGGCAAGCGACACGCAGGTTGGCGCCGTTCTGCGTCATATCGATCAAGCCCAAAAGGCGGGCATTGAAAAGCTGACCGTTCTCCCCGGCCGCGACGGTTCTGCACGTGACGCCATTTATGCCATCGGGCGGGCTGCCGTGCGTAGTCTTGACTTGCAGGACGATCAACGAGCAGTGCAAGGTATGAGTGCCGAACAGACACGATCCCCAGCATCGTGGTTCAATCGGGCCAGCCAGAAACTTTCTGGGCCGGAAGAAACACCCCCTCAGCCAAATAGCCCAAAATCACGTGGCCCGCAGTTTGGCTAGTTCCTGCTGAACTTAATCAGGCCGATGGCGTCTGATGAGACGTTCTGCGTGATCTATCGCACGCTCCTGTTCCTCATAATTGATGGGAGCAAACGTGGGCGCCGGCTCTACCGGCCGGATGTCCACGTTCTCATCTGGAGGACAGGTTTCCTGACTTTCTTTTTTCCCCGGTCGCCCACGTTTCCTGCCAGGTTGAGGCCTTTTGGGAGGACGGACGATCTCGCGGAGAGGTTCCAGATCTTTCAGGGCGAACAGACGTCGCGCCGCGCGATGCGTGACTTCAACAATCAGCCCCTCTTCCAGAAAACGTTCCAGATAGATGTAGGCAGCTTTGAGCGACAGGCCGAGCTCGGCTGAGAGGCGTGTTGCCGAGACCACTGAATAGGGCTGCGAGCAGATCTATCACCTTGTCAGCGCACGAGGTGCGACGTTGGCTGCGCTTTGGAGCCGTCTGTCTGGGCGGGTTTGCGCGCGTCCTGATCGGATGACGTGCCAGTTGGCGTGACGGACTCAAGCCGAAAGCCTTCGGATGTGCGGACAGCCCTCAGAGACGTTCCCTCGAGAAGGGCTGCGAGAGCATCGGCGGGACGGTAACGGCCATGGATCCAGTGAGCAGACTGGGTGCGCTCCTGATCTGGCAGAACATGCACGAAACAGCCGGAATTGTGGGCAAAGTCCTGAAGAGCCTCGTCCAGACGGCGGGTCTCAGCATCATAACGGCCCGGAATGTCCATGCAGACGGCGTATGCCTGTTCAGATGAGAGCAGCGACAGCAGGAGAAGACCTGGAACGGAAAGGGGGACGAGTGAACGCATCATGCCAGCATACTGAAGGACAGGCCATGAAAACGCAACGGTGATCCCGCCATAGGCCGGTGTCGCGCCGCAATGGTACGCCCTTGAGTGCTCGGTTGCAAAGTTTGGTTTCATATCTGAAACTGCTATTGGTTTTGAGGCGGATCCTCAGATCGCTCAAAACTTTGCAACAGAGCCGGCCGATGGCGGCTGATGAGACGTTCTGCGTGATCTATCGCACGCTCCAGTTCCTCATAATTAATGGGAGCAAACGTGGGCGCCGGCTCTACCGGCCGGATGTCCACGTTCTCATCTGGAGGACAGGTTTCCTGACTTTCTTTTTTTCTCGGTCGCCCACGTTTTCTGCCTGGTTGGGATCTTTTGGGAGGACGAACGATCTCGCGGAGAGGTTCCATATCTTTTAGTGCGAACAGACGTCGCGCCGCGCGATGCGTGACTTCAACAATCAGCCCTTCTTCTAGAAAACGTTCCAGATAGATGTAGGCAGCTTTGAGCGACAGGCCGAGCTCGGCTGAGAGGCGTGTTGCCGAGACCACTGGATAGGCTGTGAGCAGATCTATCACCTTGTCAGCGCGCGAGGTGCGACGTTGGCCACCCGATTTTGATCTGGCCTGACGCCAGCTTTGTTCCAGAGTCCGTGTGCGGTCCTCAACGGCCGCGATCTCTTCATTCAGACAGTTCAGGAAAAAAGGGAGCCATTCTGAAGGGCTCCAAGGTGCTTCCGGTACGAAGGATCTGGCTCCAACAAGGGGAAGCGGAAAATGAAGAACATTGGTCAGGCGCCAGTGGCGGATCAAAGCGGCGCGCATCGGGGCACGAGCATGTCCTGCTTCTATCCAGGCATGAAAGGCGTGGGCAGAGCCAAGAAGAGGGCCTGATCTGACACGATACTTGCTGAGCCAACCTGAAGCCTCTTCTATGGCGTTGCGTTGCGTATCTGTTGGCCTAACCAACCACTGATATTGCTCAAATGCAGCGTGGAGAGCGTCCACAGACGTTCCGCGTTCATAAATATCACATCCGAGTGGTACTGATCTCAAACCTTCCAGTTCTGCCGCTAACCGCCACGGATCTATGAGATGGCCATCAACTGCTGCACAGGCTCTTGCAGCTTCCAGCCGCTCCCGAAACAGGATTGCAGGGAGGAGAGGATGATGATGCAGGCGCTGATCAAGTCTGCCGAAAGCCAGTGCCGTCTGGGTGAGGCTTTCGTATAACTTTCCGTCAGAAGATTGAACTGAGGCTGTCCGGAACATGCTCAGACGCGGCGGGTTGCATCGTCGTAAACCTCATTGGCATCCCTGCGTCCAATCGCAACAACCAGCACTATGAGTTTCCCGTCATGAACCTGATACACCAGCCGGTATCCGGAAGCTCGACGTTTGATTTTATAGCAGCTCACAGATCGTCCAATGAAACCGGAAGAGACGGTTCAGGCGAGGCAAGACGCTCTCGAACGACGCCAAGGAGCTCCAGACCGTCATCCGATACAACAGTGCGCCGGACAGGGAGCTTGCCAGTAGCGACGACATATTCAAAGGTCTGGCGGATGAGATCTGAGGGTGTCACGCCGAGTTCTGACAGACGATCGTAGGCCGCTTTCTTCAGACTGTCATCGATGCGCAGGTTAATTGAAGCCATGATGTGTCCTCCAACAAACACATCATCTGTTTGTGCCTTTACGTTTGTAAAGGCAAATGAATAAGGGCTGCGTTCCTGTCGTTCCCATGGAAAACGACAGGGACCGTCCTGATCAGAGACCATTGTGAGACTATCTCTGATAATTATACAGCCTATAGCCCACATGTAGCGCCAAAATCCCGAAAACTGCGTAAATAGGGGATTTCATGAAGGCATCAGACGCCCACCAGCTCAGATCGCCCCATAGTGGGTCATGCAGAAATTTTGAATCCAGACTGGTGATCTGTCTGATGACCGGCGGGGGAAGCGTGGTTTGGATCTTCCAGAAAGCAAAGCCTTGCGCAAACACATTCCACAACCATGCGAACGAAATGCTTCCAAAAAAGGGAGCATAAATGCGGTCAGTACAGACCAGCCTCAACCGATCGAGGATTGGTGTGTCACCGTCCAAATCGACCATAAACAGCATCATGCTGATGCTCATGACACACATTACAACCAGAAGCGGCCATTCCCACACCAAAGACCATTCCAGATCGCTGGTAAATACACACCATGCTGCAATCAGACCACTGATGACGGCAGGAATATTCCATACGAGAAGTCTTTTTTCGCTCCATGACAAGTCATAAGGCATCCTAAACCTCATCAATCCTGATAATTTAAGCTACGGCTTTCAATTCATAGTCCACATGGAACCCATCGTAAGGGAATACGACTTTATCTCCGATCTTTTCAAGCAGACCTGCTGCCAACAAGACTTGAATATCACCATGAGTAGCTTTCACGTCCCGTCCAATGAGCTTACTCAGACCTCTTATCGACATGGGCTTTCGGCCTGACATCACCTGCAACAACTCCTGACGACGTGGTGTCAGTGTTCTCCACATGAGATCAAGCGTTATGAATGTATGACGGGGCTCCTGTTTTTTACCTTCAAACGCTGCAGCCAGTCGTTTGCCCACTTCATCCAAACCATCGAAACCAATCAGAAGAATTTCTTTCTTCTTCTGGCTACGCAGAACGTCTTTCATTTCAACCATTCTCTCACATCCTCCAAAAAATCATCTTTTAAGGTCTGCAAATCTTGAAATGTGTAAGAAACTTCTACGGCTCCTATGTGCTTATGGTCTCCTTTTCCTGACTCATTGTCATATCGCAGAACGCATTTGCCATCCGATATCAGAGCCAGACGATACTTGTAGTGGTGCAAACTGCCTCTCAAGGGAGAAGGAACCTCCCAGACCACCAATTCGATAAACACCCGTTCTGAAAGGGTGATTTTCTCTTTCATGATGGAACGGGCTTTCGTCATAGACTGGATTATAATTTAGGATGTTGTCGTTGTCCACAACAACAACGAATCCTTGGCCTGAGGGCACCACTGATATAACACCAACTATAAGAACGATTTACCCTATATAACATATAGCTTCAAACCCCGTCTTTTTATGAAAAACAGCCCCCTTCCCCATACATACTTGCGTTAATTCCACTTATCGCAAGTAGGAGGGCGCACGGAAAAAAAGGTTTGTGTCGAAATTCCTTAATTAGGTGAATCCCGGCTTCCACACCGCCAAATCCCACCAAAAGTAACCTTAATCAGGTTAAAAGGAATCCCTTAATTAGGTTAAAAGCCCGTTCTTAGTCGGACTTGTTTCAGGCCGAGGATTGACATGATGTCCATCTTGGGGGGTAAACGGAGTGTCCGGTTTTCGACAAGATAGATCAAAAACCGGACAAAAAAATTTAGGTGAGCAAGCGGATCACGGTGGATGAAAACCTATTTGTATCAACAGATTTCGCTATAAACTCACATATCTTTGTCTTGAATATTATTCTTTCGATTCCCTGTTCTTCAGCACAGGCTACCATAACGGTGAAAAAGTTTTTTCCTGTAGAATCCGGTTTGGTTCTTGCATCTGAAGAATAATCAGAAATTATCTCTTGAAACGGTCTAACAGCGAAAAATTGGTCTCCAATAGCCCTGATAAGCTCTTGGTCTGGTGACGTGATAGCGTTTTTGTATATAAATTTTTCAATACTCTCTATTGGCAGGAACGTTTTTTTTAAATTTCCATAAATTGATGCTTTTTGCTCACATTGATCTTTTATATCCGCATCTAGGATTGAAATAATTTGACAGCGATCTCCGGCTAGTTTCGAAATTTGTAATTCCTTATGGAGATCCAATACCTTCTCCCAGCCTCCACAAGAAAGAATCCTAATTAAACGACCGGACTTTAATTGTTCGTCATTCAAAATTTTATCTACAACATTTTTAGCCAAATCATCTTCGACCAAGATTACGAAATCAAATCCATCTGGTCGATAAATTGTTCTGGAAGCATATGCAGGATAGCAGGGATTTATTATTTTTGTCGAATTATCAATGCTATTATCTAGGTAAAATATGTTGCTCGGATGTATACTTCCAAGTATCTGGGTGCTATGCGTAGAGAAAATCACACATAAATTTTCTTCTTTACTTAATTTATTTAAAAATATTATCAGCCTATCTTGAGCCGAGGGATGCAAAGCCAACTCCGCTTCATCCAATAAAATTAGACTGATTTGGTTTAAATTTTTGGACTTATTATATTTTACTCGATCATAAATATAATTTAACAATCCCAATAAAAGAAACTCACCAGAACTCATCATTGTTTGATGAATAGTTTCACCATTCTTGTAAAGAACGTAAGGTATACCTTTAAATCCAAGTTCAGACGCTCTTTTTTTTGATTTAACCTTTTTTAGCTGATCATAATACATTTCTGAATTTTTTAGTATTTTCCCCAAATTTTTATATACGAAATCATCGGCGTCACACAGGTCAATGGGTTTTATATGAAGGGAGTTTCTTTTGCTTGAAGTTTGTGCATCAGAGAATCTATTTCCAAAAATTATACTAGCTTCATAAATGCCGCTAAAAAATATTTCACTATCTCCATTATCCTCTCTAACCCAATTTATTTTTTTCTTCCATATGTTTGTTTTTCCATTAAATTCAAAGACAATTTCCGTTTGATCAGATCCATCTTTAGAAAAATAGCTTCTTAATGCATTTTTATAAACAGATCTAGACAATACAGAAAATAATGTACTTTTTCCAGATCCATTTATACCACAAACTGCAGATACTCCATTCGATATTTTGATACTTATATTCATATTAGATACGTTTCTTAGATTTTTTATGGATACATTTAGAAAATCCGTCACTTGCAAATACCTTTCATTTCAACCGCAGAAAATTTTATACCTTTTGTTCGCTGATAAAAAAATAGAAAAATCGGACAGGAAAAATCTAAATAATATGCCAAGTATAGAATGAATGCTATTATTATGTTATTTTCTAATGCAATAAAAGAACTATATATAGCTTATTAATCATATCCGTTTCCGGATCACTCATTCTTCTAAGTGTCCGTCCAAGATCTAATCTACCATTACAGAGTTTTCTGACCATCAATCGGACTGACGCCCGTCGGAGGAAAGTGAGTGCATTGCGATTGAGGAACTCCCAGTCCTTGCTCAGACGTCGGCAGCGATTTGGCTCTACGAACAA
>NZ_CP011123.1 GCF_001628715.1 Acetobacter oryzifermentans
TGTCAGAAAACCCAGACGCCGTTGCTGTTGTTCTTCAGGAGCCGTAATCGGGCTGACCCGCACCATCGGTCGACCGGCTTTGGCAATGATGAAGCTCTCCCCTTTCATGGCGGCATCGATCAGCCGGGACAAATGGGTCTTGGCTTCATGAATGTTGACTGTGCGCATAAGAAGAAGCCTCCTCATCTTCTACAAATAGACTTAGTCATATAAGTCTAGTTTATCAACGACTAAGTCTTCTCTCTTCAGAAAATCTGATGGCACATTTGATGACAGTATTTCGACAGGCGATACCGTGATACGTCACGTAAACGCAGAAACAATGGAGAGTGATGAATATCGACAATTCTGGCTACAGCCTGGCTTCGATACTGAACGGGAGCGACATAGCCCGCCAAAGGCATCTGACGGAAAGATATGTAAATCGCCCCTCATTCTATTTTCTGGAGTTCTTATCGTGGAAAAAGAAGAAAAATCCCTGTCTGGTAAACCATCAAATCCACATAGACACACAATGGATGAACTTCTTGCCGTCTCGGATTATTCCCAACCTCAACCTTTAGACGAACGAGAGTGGATTGACGCTCCTGCTATAGGACGGGAACTGGTTTAAATATTTCTTCTTGAGCAAATGATTTACCAACGAACAAACCCCGCCAGAAAGGCGGGATTTGTCTCGACCCTTTAGCACTCTCTCAGAAAGGTAAAGGACATCCTGTTTAGGATCTCTTTCATCACAGTGCAAAGCTAAAAAAGGCCAGACGCTTCAGGTTTGCGATGTGATCGGGACCAAGGAAAAGCCAGTGTTTCCGTCTGGCTTTTTATGGTGAACCGATACCCGTTGTAGCCATTCATCCAACGTCGATTCCTGCGGACAACCTCGTTGTTATTGCGTTCCTGGCCGCAGTTATACCCTGTCGGATACGACATTGGCGGCCAGGAACGCCGCATAGCCCTGTTCATCCATCTGACCTGCTGCCAGCGCAAGGACGGCATTCGCCGCATCTTCCTGAACTGCTGTGAAACGATAGCCGTTCAGTTCCAGAAACAGCACACCGAGCACAAAGCCCGTACGCTTGTTCCCATCGATGAAGGGATGGTTTGTCACGATACCAGCCGTATAGACGGTCGCCAGAAACACTGGATCCAGCGGATCCGCATAGGCCGCATGCTGCTGTGGCCGGGCAAGCGCGGATTTCAGAAGGCCTGCGTCACGCACGCCGGAAGCGCCGCCATGCAGCCCCAACAGCCGGTCATGCAGGATCAGGACTTCCCGCTCGTCTATCCAGACGAAGGCTGTCATTGCGCCAGAACATGCAGTGTATCACGATAGCGCTGCATGATATCTTCTGCCTTCGCCATTTTGGTTTCAAAGTCGGGATCATAAGGTACGAGCCGATAGCCGCCGTCTGGTGCTTCAGTCAGATACAGGGGCGCACCGTCCTGGGTATTCAGACGTGAAATCACTTCCTTGGGCAGCACCACCCCGAGTGAGTTTCCGAATTTTCGTACTTTCAATTCGACCATGACAGCCCCCACATGTTATTACTATTGTAGTAACTTTTTTCGACTTCGGCAACAACCATGAGATTTTCTGACGTGCTCATCCCGCCACGCCTGCGGCAACGCTTCCACGCTGCGCCGGAGCACCGTCATTTCGGCACACAGATCCTCAAACGCGCGCGCTGCCGCTCATGAGACCTCTCCTTCAGTAATGAAACCGACACTGTGCGACCTCAATCCGCTGATCCTCCTCCACACGCCCCTGAACCCGGTAGACCAGACGATGTTCTCCCGTAATCCGACGAGACCACCACCCGGAAAGCTGACCTTTCAGCGGTTCCGGCTTGCCCAGCCCCTGAAACGGATGCCGCCTTACATCCTCAATCAGGGCATTGATCTTCTCAAGAACCGCATGGTCTGAGCGGAACCACGAAAGATAATCCTCCCAGCCATCTTCATGAAAAACGACTGTCACTCTGACGATTCACCCTGCGGCTCCAGAAGATCATGCTCGGTCGCGGTCCCGTGCTCAATGTCTCGGATACTCCGCAACAGCCTCTCCGCGTTGCGCGGGCTGCTCAGGAGATGCACGGTCTCCTGCCAGCCGGAGAATTCTTCTTCCGACATCAGCACGACACTGCCTTTCCCGGTCTTGCGGGTCACGACAATCGGCGCGCGGCTGTTCACGGCTTCGTCCAGATAATGCGCCAGGTTCTGGCGCAAGTCGGTATAGGAAACACAGGTCATGATCGGTCCTCCACCTTCATTGTAACGTACAGTTTTCTGTACGTCTCCTGTTTTACATCCCCATATCCATATCTCGATCTCGCGACCTTAAGTGCGACAGGACGCGTTCCCTCTGAGGGGAATACAACCCGTGATCGAGCGTTGATGGACTTGTAACGGTTTTATGAGAGGTGGGTAGAACTGTAGCGATTACTCCCGGAAAAGAGTGGCAAAAAGCCTATTATAGAGCGGGCCAAAAAGGCCGGTTTAAAACGTGTTTCCGTCATGCTCCCAGAGAACAAAGTAGAAGAAATTAGTCCAAGGAAACTCGAACGGTTCCTTTTACTTTCTCACCCAACTCTTTAGCGTCATTTTGACGTGCGACCGCTCACAAAATTGCGTCACGTTCCGTCTTTAAGGATTTGTTCATTCCTTTCTCCTGTCATTACTGACAGAAAAGCAAGGTGTCGGTAATGCCGACACCCTTTTTCCAAAGGGAGCCCTTACTAATGCCAAAGGGAGCTAGAATCATGGCCCCCTTTCTCCGTTCGCCCTTAAAAAAACAGCCAGAACCAACAAAGGGAGCGGTTATTAACCGCACCCTTTCTAAAGGGGGTCATGATTCTGGCACCCTTTCTTGCCTGCCCGCCGGAGCGTCCGCACTGAGGGTGCAATGGTGTATGAAGGGCCTTAAAAAACCTACGGCATACCCGGCGGCAAGCGTGCGGCGAACCCATCGGCAAAGCTAGGGCAAAGTAGGGTCAATGCGAGGACAGATCGATGGTCATTGCTAGGTCTAGATCAGGTCTATGTGAGGACTTTTCGGCGCATACCGGAAGAAAATTGATGGAAGAGTGCGAACGCCGCCGACGGGCCGTTGAAGAAGCTAGAGCGTCCAATTTTCGGCAAGGGTATGTTCACGATGCCTTACTTGAGGACGCGAACGCCCGCTTCATTGGGGGTCTGATCTCGCTTGAAGAGTTACGCGCTGAGATGCGTAAGGCCATCTCCTCAGTTTGACCACAAGCCGCGCCAGAAGTGTTCCATTTCTGTGGAGGTTCCGTTCCATTTCCGCTTCACTTCTGTGGGGCTTTCGTTCCACCTGATTTTGGCCCTTCATACACCATTGCACCCTCAGTGCGGTGGCTATGCCGCCATAATTAGGCAAGCGGAGAAAGGGAGTCAGAATCGTGACTCCCTTTGGAAAGACGCCACATCATACGGATCCTCTTTTCCTCACCCGAAGTCCCTCTCTTGATAAGGGCTGGATCGCTTCAGGAAGGCACGACACTCTGATTGACCTGACAGCGCATGAAGCTTCATGCTTGCATAGATCAAGAAAGAAAACGTCAGAAGGAAAGAACAGCCATGACGGATGACCTTCCAGACAGACAGGAAGAACCGGACAATCCTGATGCTGATGACCGCATGTTTCATGCCTGCTTCTCCCTGCTGGGAGAGTTCGTGGAGCAGGAACTCGGTTCGACCTCGCAGGGTTACGATAAGGAGCAGGGCCGTCTGTATCGCGGCTACCGTCTGCACAGCGCCAATGATCGGGACAAGGCCGCGATTGATCTGTGGCTCTGGTATCGAGACGATCTGCCGCGAGAGACAGCTGTGTGTGACCACGCTATCGCCACCATAACGGCAGACAACCTGATCGATCATGAACAGATTTCGGAGGATCTCAAGGATCAGAAATTGCGCGACTTGATCGACATCCGCCGACAGCTCTGGATCTGAAAGGAGAGATATCTTGAAAAAGCGTATACTGACTTTCGCCGCTCTGTCAGTCCTTCTTTTTCCAGCTTCAGGCTTTGCCCAGAGCACAGGGGACTGGCTGCCTCAGTCAGGCGTCAAATCTCCCTATGCTCCCCTGTCGATACCAACAACGCTCAAGCCCGTGCAGAACTCTCTGGCCAGTCTGTTGACCAAAGGCTACCGGATTACGACCACAGCGGATTATGGCGGCTCAGGAGCCCTCTTCACGCTGATCCGGCAGAACCAGACCTTACTCTGCGTTTTGACGGCCCCAACTCCGGGAACAGATCAGAATGTTCCAACATCACGCTGCTGGTCGCTGAATTAAAATCCACAAAAGTCTACAAACCCGGACGGATTGGAAAAATCCCAGAAACCGTGCCTTACGCAACGTTTCTGGGCCGGCCGCCTTTCGCACCATTCCGGCGTGCCGCCACCTTTGCCTGGCTGGTGGATGATCCGCCCACACGTCCCATCTGTGCCGCCATCCAACTCCTGGAACCGTAGATACCTTGTATCAGACCTTCGACCAGAACATCGGCATCAAAACGGGGCCAGTGAAGCCCATTACCCAGCGGAGTGATCTCGATCTCGGCCAGATCATTCAGAGAAGCGCCTTGCAAATCCTGTAGCAGATCCACTGGCACGCTCATTTCAACATCGTTGGAGAGCATGACATGAAGAGCGCGGCGCGCACGGATAAACCGTGCCGAGACCGCATGAGGAACAGTTGCTCTATGAAGGGCGTCTGCTTCACGAGCGGTCTGATAGTTCACATTATTCGCCATGTATCTTCTCCCATGCTTCCGCCAGCATCTCAGCGTGGTCCTGGCAGCCGAAAATTGTGAGGATGATATCCTGAGGATCAGACAGAAGTGGCGATCTCACTCTTTTGGATATGCATGGCGGATTTCTGCCCCAGTCGCTGCCACGAAACACGAGGCGATGAAGACACGACCATGACGGATCTTTCCGACGAACGGGCTGCCAGAAGGGCCGCAAGGCGCGCAACAGCACGAAACCAACAGTCCCGGCCGATCAGGTTTTTGCTCTTCTGGACGTCGATTTGACCAAGATTCAGGCGGCCATTGACGCCCATCCTACCCCTCATTCCACGGATTGATGAGGGTAACACCGCAGTTGAGAAAATCGCGTGTATTCCGGGTCGCGAGGGATGCTCCACGGGACTGCGTGATAGCCGCGATCTGAGCATCGAACTGACTGATGGGTTCTCCAGCCTGTCGGCGTCGGGAGGCGATCTCAGCATAAACACGAGCAGCCTCTCCGTCGAAAGGCAGGATACGTCCAGAGAAATCCTCTTCAAACATACCACGGGCGGCCACGATCAGCAGATCCCGTCGTCGTCCTTTCGGCAGCAGTGCCAGCCCATACAGGATCTCAGCCTGGGTAATGGCCGTGATGAAGAGAGTCATCATGGGCTGACGTGACATCCAGGTCAGCACCGCCCCATCAGGCCCGGAGCGCATCAGTTCGGAGAGGATGTTGGTGTCGAGAACGATCACATCCCGAAATCCACGTCCCTGATGGCCTCACGGGACACGGGAGGCAGGTCTACCCCGCCCAGCCTGGCAAAACGCTGGTGAATGGCCTGACCAGCATCTACCTCCTGGGACACTTCAGCGGAAAGAACCGAGCGCAGGATATCGCGCACCTCTTCTTCCATGGAACGCCCATGCTGTGCTGCGCGCAGACGAAGCCTGTGCTTGAGACTGTCATCAATATTGCGGATGGTCATGACGGCCATGGAAACCTCCATTAAGCAATGACAGCATTGTAGTCATTGACTGCGAATTTTGCAATCATTCAGGTCAGGTTGGAGTATTTGAGGGAAAAGACGAAATCACGTGCTGAAGATTACCAGTAATATTCGTGAGGCCGCCGGGTTCCGGTATACGGAAAGACCGCTTCGAGAGGATCAAGGTTGCCCCTTGATAATCAGGCGGGCAACATGCCTGTCATGATGACGCCCAGGACGGATATCGTGCAGATGGCTGTACCAGTTGGGGGATTCAGAAGCTTCACGTGAGCCTCCATAGCCGCAGCGATCCGGCCGGCTGGCCCTGCGATGGTCCCGGCCGTGTCTGCGGCTGTGATGATAGGTGCGAGACATGGGGCTTTCCCTCCATGACGCGCGGAGTGATTTCCGAGCGTACCTACATCGCCCGATCTCCTCTGTTCTAGTCGGAATACGGCTTTACCGCGCCTGAGCGACATCGGTCTCCAGCAGCATCCGGACATAGCGTGTGTAAGGGATGCCCTTTGCCTTCGCCCTGGCTTTCACGGCGTCCAGCAGGGACGCCGGCAGGCGCATGTTGAGGGCGGCCGCCTTGGGTTCGATCTCAAAGCGCATGGGCTTGAAACCGGACAGGTCATACCGGGTCAGATTGGCGGTCGCGACGAAATCCTCGGCCGCTTCGTCACTGTGCAGCGAGGGCATGGACCTGTTTTTGCTGCTCATAGTGGTCGATCTCCTTCTGATGCATATAACGGGCACTGATGGGACGTAACCGGGTCTGGCTGCTAATTGTCCTGAACATGAAGACCAGAAAAATGTAACGTCCGGCTTCAGTCCGGCCAATGGCCCGCATCCGGGGCTCACCGGGGTGAGGATCAGCCATGACGGCAGGTTCTCCCAGCAGAACCTGCTCGATTTCCGCACGGGAGACACCATGCTTGCCACATTTCGGCCAGTTGCCGTCATCCCAGTCGAAACCCGCAATCTTCATGTAGAGAAGATATGCATTTGTCTACACAAATACAACACAATTAGAACCCAACGGTCCCCGTTCCGTTCCCAAAGTGTCCCCTTTGAATTTCGCGCTGGAGTACATCCATGATGGCGGCAGGCCCTCTGGGAGGGGCGTACAAGGCGCAATTCCCGTTACAGGACAGACCCAACAGCCACCATGCACGATAATGCCTGTACGGCCATCCTGTGGCGTCTGGCGGGCATGCTGCGACACGTGAGCCGCCTAATCATCGCTTGAACACCGGTGCGTCTTGAGCAAATTGCGGTCTTGCCCGGTTCTTCTGGTGTTGCAGGCGTCGGGCGAGCGCGGAGCGGGAGCCCCGTAGGGCGCCAAAGGCGCCGACGCGGGAGAGGAAGGTGCTGATGGAGAGACGATGCGGAATGCGTCGTCTGATTATAATTCCACGCCGTAGGCGTGTCCGTTTAGCGCAGCCCTGAAAGGGCGAGCAGGGGGATGCCGGGTGGGAGATCGCGCATGGCGCGATCGGGGCGGCCGTAGGCCGCGAGCCGGCGGGGGCGTAGCCCCCAAGAGGCGGTGCTTGGGTTTAATTTGGCTGAAATTTTCAGGGAATGAAAAAGTTATCCACAGGCTAAGAGTGTTAATTTATGTGTTAATAGTAGTGTTAAGGGTTTTCCACAGGAACGTAACCTTCTGAAAATAAAAAGGGAAATTAACTTTTTTGGGCCATTAGCGTCAACGAAACCCCGAATCTAGTGACTCCAGAACCCCGAATCTGCGTCAACGAAACCCCGAATCTAGCTCTTGCGTCAATGAAACCCCGAACCTAAACTAATCGTCAATGAAACCCCGAATCAAAGCAACCCGTCAACGAAACCCCGAACTGGCACTTACCGTCAGTGAAACCCCGAATGTTGACGGACGTTCAGTTCTACTTCCGGAACGATATCCGACACCAGATCTTTTTATTTGTGATGTCCTTGATGCCATCCCTAAAGATGATATGGCCTCAATGGAACATCCAATTTTCTCGCTTGCCACTAAACCTGATCGACGCATTTTCCGATACGAGCACAATGGCAATACAGTTGAGATAGTTCCGAGCGTCAAAGGGCTCGCGACAATCCATGACAAGGATATCCTTATCTATTGCATTTCACAGCTTATCGCGAAAATGAATCAAGGTGAGCAGCCAAATCGAACTCTCCACCTTACCGCACGCGATTTATTGGTGTGGACCAACCGTCAAACCGATGGTGATGGCTATAAGCGGCTTCGGAGCGCATTTGAGCGCTTAGCAGGAACACGGATCACCACCAACATCAAAGCTGATGGAGAAGAAATCACCGAAGGCTTTGGCCTTATCAATGAATGGCGAATTGTCCGTAAGACCAATTCCGGACAAATGTCTGAAATCAAGGTAACGCTATCTGAATGGCTATTCAGAATGATCGAAGGCCGAAGTGTACTGACATTACATCGCGATTATTTCCGTTTACGTAAACCACTTGAACGGAGAATATACGAACTTGCACGCAAGCATTGTGGCGCTCAGGAAAAATGGGGTGTTTCTATAGAAATTTTACAGAAAAAAACGGGGGCCAGTAGCCATATTCGCGTATTTCGCTCAATGCTCCGTGACTTGGCAATCAATAACCACTTGCCTGATTATGCTGTCGAAATAAACAGCAACACGGTTATTTTCCGCAATCGAGAAACGATGGACACCGTCAAGGTAATAGAGCCAAAGCTCCAGAAACCATTTGTCGATCCCGAGGGTTTTCATGACGCTAGAGGAGTTGCTCCAGGATATGATGTCTACGCACTCTATGATGAATGGGTGTCATGGTGGAATGATAGCGGACAACCAGAGTTGCAAAATCCCAGTGCCGCATTCGTCGGATTCTGCCGCAACCGGCACAAACGCAACCCTATACGCTAGACACAACCTACGTGTATAATTGTATACGTGTATAAATGTATACTTATCCGCTAACGATCCTGCTTCGTCCTTTCTTCACAAACAGATCGTCCAGTGCTTCTCCAAGCAAACTCTGAACCGTCGTTCCTTCTTCGGCCGCGATAATACGAAGCTGGGTGCTGACTTCGGGAGAAAAATGCCCACCGATCAACTTAGTCCCCTTACGACCATTCAGCGTAGGTTTACGGGATGATATATCTGGCTTCGGGGAGGGGGCTGGCATTGCCTCACCACTACCTTTGGCGCGATCAAGCATCGCTTGTAGCGTATTGCTTTTCGCCATCACACTACCTCCCGATTTTTGTATAATTGTATATCTGTATACTCGTATAAACGCTTAATTTCGTTTGCTGCTGGCCCATGGGCTTCGAATTCCTGCACAGCCTGTCCCGCCGCTTGTGCACGGAAAAATGCCTTGCGGTTTCCTATTTTCACCGGACAGACCGTTGCCCCCAATTCGGTCACGGCCTTAATGGCATCCCCTGTCTCCTGCCCCTGGGGGGGCACAAAAGTTAAAACGACAGCGAACGCTTTATCGAGCTGACGAACCACATCCAATGTGTGTGTCATACTCATTGTATCGAACACGGCCGTCTTCGTCGGAATGAGCACGAAGTCAGCATGCCGTGCCGCTTCATAAGCCACATCACGCGCAACAGCAGCTCCGTCGATAATCACAAGATCAGTACCCGCATCTGCGCAGGCTTTGAGCATTGCAGGCAAACGTATCGGCTGAATTGAAGCCACAGCCGGTGTATCGAGCTGGCGTACGTCTTTCCAGAAAGAGGCTGTCGCCTGTGGGTCCAAATCAATAATAGCAGCAACTTTACCCGCTTGCTCAGCCGCGACAGCGAGACAGGTTGCAAGCGTCGTTTTTCCGACACCGCCCTTCTGCGAAAGAACAGCAAGAACCTTCATGCTACACCTCTACACGTATAATCTTATACCTGTATACACTTTCTACGAGGGAAGAGAAGACCTCACCTTATCTCTCTGCACAATGGCAGCAACTGTGTTCTTGCTGATCCCTAGATCACGGGCGATCCACCGATAACTCCGCTTTTCAGCCACCAGCGCCAAAACCTTCGGAGCCAGACGGTCAGACTTCGGCCGCTCTCCTTTCTGTCGGCCAAGAACCTTCCCGCGTGCCTTGGCAGCGGCCAGACCGGACTTCACCCGCTCGCTGATCAGATCCCGTTCGAACTCAGCGATCCCGGCCAGAACCGTCGCCAGCATTCGTCCATGTGGTGTTGCCAGGTCGAACGTCATCCCGGTTATGGCAATCAGGGAAACACGATAGCTCTCCAGCTCCTGAAGCGTGGAGATGAGATCAATGGTCGAGCGCCCCCAGCGGGACAGCTCCGTCACCAGAATGACGTCAATTTCACGGGCCTGAGCCAGTGCCATAACCTTTCGACGCTCGGCCCGATCCACCCGAACGCCAGATCCTGTCTCCATGAAGATGCCAGACACTTCATAGCCAGCACGTTCAGCAAACCGCTTCAGCTCGTCCTTCTGGCGCAGGCAGGACTGATCGACCGTGGAAACCCGGCAATAGATGACCGCGCGCTGTCCCATTTGAACCCTCCCGGAAAAACCACCATGCAGCCCTTGATACACCGTGGCTCCGAGTTGTCCCAATTTGACTATAATTTATAAGGTACATAAATAGCTCTCCCCCCCGAAAAGGGTTAACTTTTTTTCGTCGGTAGCCAACACAGGAATATTGCTCGTAATTATTTCTTAAAAACCCTTTTTGTTTTTACGGCTTTTGTGACTGTCTGCTCCAGTTGTAATCCGTGAGACTGTCCCAACACTAATTCCAAAATCCTCAGCTATATCTTTTAAAAATTCTCCATTTTGGCGACGCTTAATAATATCTTGTCGTTGAATATCCGCTATTTTTGTCGGTCGTCCCATTTTTACGCCGAGTTGTACTGCTCTCGCACGACCTTCAGCCGTACGAGTTCGGATCAGATCACGCTCAACATCCGCTAAGCGGCCTAAAACAGCAAGCATTAAACGACCAGTACTTGTAGTCGTATCAGCCCAAGGTTCCGATAAAGAGTAAAACTGCGCTCCCTTCTGGATGATTTCTTTTACAATAGCAAAGAGGTCGAATGTACTACGCGCCAACCTGTCAATCCGAGTGACAATAACTGTATCTCCATGACAAAGGTTTTTTATAAGGCGACGTAACTCCACACGCTCAACATCCGCCCCGCTCGCTTTCTCACGAAAAACTTTATGACACTCAAAGCTATTGAGCGTTTGAATTTGCATATCAAGAGTCTGGCCAATCGTGCTGACACGAGCATACCCAATTCTGCGCACCTGTTTCGTCCTTCGTAATGAAGGAGAGTGCTATATTCACGGTGATATTTTTTTGGAAATGGTGATTTGCGCAAAACGTTCATGTATGGGGTTTATTTTTAATATTAAAATACTTGATTAGATTGATTGGTATCTTTAAACAGATAATGTTTTCTAAGAGCTAACTTTTTCGCCTAGAGAGAGTTTGCGCAAATCACAACTTTTGAAAGTGATAAAATGAGTATTGTCTATCCTTCTAATGGAACGCCTTACCTTACTTCGGGCACAACAACTTTCACATCGGGTCAAGTTGTTTCAGGCGTGACTGTTACCAGTAACTCTCAGGAGATCCTTTCTTCTGGAGCCACCGGTATACAGCAAACAATTGAAGAGGCTTCTGGTAATACTGGAGGAGGGGAAATAATTGTTCTTAGCGGAGCACAATTGCTTCAGAAGAATGATACCGGATACTGGCAAAACAGAGGTAAAATAATCGTATCTTCTGGTGGTTTTATTTCAGGAGGAGCTACTACTTCTGGGGGTATAACCACCATACTCAGTGGAGGCATCGCAAAAGATATTCATGCCGGAAATGCAGGATCAGGATCTATTGGGACAATTATTTTCTCTTCTGGCGCTATTTTAGAGGGTACGACAGTCGCACGGTTTGAGGGAACAATCAGTGGGGGAACCGTTACCTCTGGGGCCCAGATTAATGTTCTATCTGGTGGAGTACTCTCCAATGCCGATGCAGGTAACGGCGGGACGATCACTGTCTCTTCAGGAGGAAAGTCCACTAGCACTGTCATCTCCAGTGGCGGAACTCTGACTTTCACAGGAGGAGGCTCTGGATCTTACACAAGCCTTCTGGCGGGAGGCACACTAAATATTGGCTCCGGAACAACATACGATAACCAGCATACAACCTCTCTCACCGCTACCTCTGGGGCCCAGATTAATGTTCTATCTGGTGGAGTACTCTCCAATGCCGATGCAGCCGCATTTGGTAATATTGTGGTCAGCAAAGGGGGCACAGGCCAAGATATTATTATTTCCAGTGGTGGCGGTTTATGGGTTGCAGGCATTGCCTCAGACACGAGTGTCAACAATGGCGGCGGAATAGCAATCGCTTCTGGTGGCGTATCAAATAATAATAACGTTAATTCTGGTGGGAAAATTTATGCAGATTCCGGAAGTGTACTTGGGTTAACGTCCGTATCGAGTGGTGGTTCTGCTATTGTAGCCAGTGGCGCTACTATTTCAGACGTCGTGACCATTCAAGACGGTGGAACTGCTACGATTTGGAACAATACCAGCGGTACGATTGATCTCTCAGGCGACACAAATCATGGTTTGACTATTTCTGGTCTGGAAAGCGGGGGAACAGTCAGCACTGTGATCAGTGGCTGGAACGGCAGCAAACCAGGAAACTCTGATAGTATCGACCTGCCTGGGGTTTCAGCAGATGGAGCATCTTATGCTTATCCGTCTGATGATCAGGTTGTGGTTACGCTCGCTAACGGTAACACCATTACCCTGAATATTCCTGGTGTCAAAAATACTGGATTTATCCTTTCTGATGATGGTCATGGTGGCGCATCTGCTGAAGTCTGCTTTCTTTCGGGCAGCATGATCCGTACCTCGGAAGGGGATGTCGCGGTCGAAGATATCCAGATTGGTGATGAAGTAATCGCTTTTGATTGGAGAAACGATGAAGACGTAGTCCGTCAGGTTGTCTGGGTGGGTAAAGCGCGTGCGACAGTACGTCCTGACCTTCCCGATGATGAAGCTGGCTGGCCTGTGCGTATCCTTAAAGACGCCATTGCCGATGGCGTACCTTATAAGGATATGCTGATTACGGCTGAACACTGCTTGTTCTTCAGAGACCGTTTTGTCCCCGTTCGTATGCTGGTCAATGGTGTGTCTATCTTCTATGACAAGTCCATTACTTCTTACGATTACTATCACGTAGAAACAGAACAGCATTCTGTCATCACCGCTGATGGCATGCTCACAGAAAGCTATCTTGATACCGGGAACCGTTCATCCTTCCGTCAGGAAGGCAAAATCGCAACTCTGCGCGGAGCGGTAAAGAACTGGGCCGATGATGCCGGTGCGCCATTGGGCGTGGAACGCTCCTTTGTAGAACCGCTCTTCCGGACTCTGGAATGGCGTGAAAACAGTGTTGTGGGCACCAAGATCTCGACGACAAAAATCGAAACGACAACGGATCCTGACCTACATCTTATCACTCAGACAGGCGCTGTGATCCGTCCCATGCGTAAGACCGCGCATCACTACAGCTTCATGCTACCACCAAATACAGAGTCTGTGCGGATCGTCTCGCGTTCTAGCCGTCCATCAGACGTGATTGGCCCGTTTGTCGATGATCGTCGCTATATGGGCGTGGCCGTAGCAGATGTGCAGCTTCAATGTGCCAAACAGCAGTTCGATATTACTTCTCACCTTCAGGACGAAAAACCTTCGGGTTGGCACGATACCGACTGGACGGACTGCGCATGGACCAATGGGAATGCTGAACTCCCGTTAGGTGATCACCTGACACATGGGAAAATGGGTATTCTCTCCATGACTATTCGTGCCGCAGGCCCCTATCTGCTGAACACAAAGCCAAACTCTGACATGAAAAAACATTCTGCTTAATCTCGGTTAACCGGACAAATAATGTTGGGGCTTTCCCTTTGCCGGGAAAGCCCTTTCCTTATGAAAGCTGGAGACCCGCAAAAACCGGGTAATTTCTGGCGAAGCGGGCTGGCTTGATGACGTTGAGGTGTTGCGGGGCGCACCAAGGGTATCGTTCGGACCGATTTCCACGATGCCCGGAGTTGATTCCGCCGGTTTTGCCGACTTGCAGACAGAGTCAGCCTGCGGTTTCTAGACGCTCGTGGAAGATCAGCCGATTAAAGTTGTAGGCCAGGTTGCAAAGGGTCAGTTTCGCCTCAGCGCGGGCGAGGCCGATGGTGCGGATGAACAGGTTGAACCGGTTCTTCTGATGCGCGAAGACATGCTCAACATGCGCACGGATCGAGGATTTGGCGGCATTGGCCCTCGCGGTTGCCTTCGACATCGGCTTGCCCATGGGTTTGCGCCGATGAATACGGGACGTGAGCATCTGGTCCGACAGCCACTTCTCGTTGCGCCTGGATCGATAGGCACTGTCTGCCCAGACCTCTGAACTGGTATTGTCCGTGCTGACGACCTGCCGGAGAAGACGTCCGTCCGGCGTTGACGCCGAAGTCACCGCCATGCCCCGGATGAAGCCGAAGCGTCGGTCGATGCTGATGTGGGATTTGTAGCCGAAGACCGGCAGGGCGATCATGGGGAGTGGCGTCCCATCTGCCCGATACCGGACTTTTCCGCCGACCTTGATGGTCCAGCGCGCGTCGGTATCCTTCTGTGCTGCCTTGTTCGGCTCGTCCGGCCAAATGTCTCTGGCGCTCTTGCCCGACTTTATCGCTTCGCGTTCGCCCTCGGTGTTCCGCTGTCTTGGCGCAGGCACCAGCGAGGCGTCCACGATCTGCCCGGACATTGGAATGTAGCCCTTGTTCTGGAGTTGCCAGTCAAAGGCCTTCATCACCCGCCTGAGCGTTCCCGTCTCGGTCAGGCGATTGCGAAAATGCCGGATCGTGTTCTCGTCCGGCGTTCGATCCCCAAGCGACAGCCCCAGAAAGCGCAGCCAACTCAGCCGATCGCGGATCATGAACTCCATCCGGGCGTCTGACAGATTATGCTGCGCCTGCAGGATCAGGGCCTTGAACATCATCACCGGATCGAATGGTGGGCGGCCGCCTTTGCGACCATCGCCATACCCAAGCCCTTCGACCAGCCACGCCCGGAAATACTCGAAATCCACCGTCTCCTGCAAAACCTCAAGCGGATCGCCCTCTTTGCTCAATGCATTAAGGTGATCGCTCAAACTGAACAGGGACTTGGGATCCATAGCAGGCCTCCGTGATCGCGTAACTTCAATGAATCACCATAGCCGTCCAAATGCTACCAGTTTTTGCGGGTCTCCACACGCGCCAGATCCTCCGTGTAATCCGGCGGCCGGTTATCCCGCCACGCCTGCGGCAACGCTTCCACGCTACGCCGGAGCACCGTCATTTCAGCGCACAGATCTTCAAAGGCACGGGCTGCCGGATCCGTCTCGCTCATGACGCTTCTCCTTCAGTAATGAAACCGGCACTGGGCAACCTCAATCAGCTGATCCTCTCCCGCGCGCCCCTGAACCCGGTAGACCAGACGATGTTCTCCCGTAATCCGTCGGGACCACCACCCGGAAAGCTGCCCCTTCAATGGTTCCGGCTTGCCCAGCCCCTGAAATGGATGCCGCCTTACATCGTCGATCAGGGTATTGATCTTCTCAAGAACCGCAGTGTTTGACTGAAACCAGGAAAGATAATCCTCCCAGCCATTTTCATGAAAAAAGACCTTCACGCCAACGGTTTACCCTGCTGCTTCAAAAGATCACGCTCGGTCGCGGCCCCGTGCTCAATGTCTCGGATGCTCCGCAACAGCCTCTCCGCGTTACGGGGGCTGCTCAGGAGATGCACGGTTTCCTGCCAGCCGGAGAATTCTTCTTCCGACATCAGCACGACACTGCCTTTCCCGGTCTTGCGGGTCACGACAATCGGCGCGCGGCTGTTTACGGCTTCATCCAGATAATGCGCCAGGTTCTGGCGCAGGTCGGTATAGGAAACACAGGTCATGATCGATCCTCCACCTTCACTATAACGTACAGTTTTCTGTACGTCTCCTGTTTTACATCCCCATATCCATGCCCCGATCTCGCGACCTGGAGCGTGAGAGGGCCTGCTCCCGCTGATGGGGATGCAACCCGTGATCGAGCGTCGATCCCTTCCTGATGCCCAGCTCGCGGCTTTTCTCCCGCAGGATGGACTCAAGCTGCGCATCCCGCTTCAATTCCTTGAGCGCCACACCCTGCTGCTCGCGGCTCAGCCCGTCCCAGGTCTTCACAAACCGCGCCGCCCGCAGATCCGGACTCTTACGCACCTTGTCCTCATGCTCCAGCCCCTCGACCAGTTTGCGCGCCCGTGCCGGACCTTCCAGACCATACAGCGCCTGCCGGATCTCCGGCTGATGCTTCAGCGCAGCCCGCAGATCCGCCTCACTGCCACGCCGGACCCGCTCCAGATCCCGCCCGGCTTCAAAAAGTGCCTTCTTCTGGTGCTCCAGCACCGGCAGCTCCTGGCGCACCATGCGCTCGGCATCCACCCAGACCCGCGCATACCGCTCCACCGCCTGCTGAAGCGGATCACCACCCGCCACAAACCCGTCCAGCCCGGCCGGCACCTGCTCACGCTGCACACGGGGCAGCCTCAAACCCGCAAAGAGAGAGGCGGGAGCCTCACGCTTAATCCCACTTTCCCCCTTACCGGCCCCGGCATCCATCCCGGCCGACACGTCTTTTTCCGCCGTGCGACGCCCCGGCCGCACGGACAGGTCCACTCCATCGAACATCCCGCGTTTTTGCTGTGCCGACGCAGGCTCTGGCATAGGCACACCTTCGGCCTGCCTGTCCTGCCGGGGGCCAGAGGCGGCCTTCTCACGCTCCACCACGATCTCGCTCTCGGGAACAGACAGCCCGCGCCGCCGTGCAAACCCGGCATCCCGATCCCGGACAAGCGGATAATCCAGCGTGGTGTCCTTCAGCCGCTCGCGTGACAGCCGCCGCACCAGACCGTCCCGGTCGCCCACATCATCCCGGCCCCAATGGACGGACACGCTCTCCCGATGCCGCGATAGCGCAACATAGGCCCCGTGCCGATCCATGCTCCCCGTCGCCAGCACATGCGCCCGATCCACCGTCACACCCTGCGATTTGTGGATGGTGGCCGCATAGCCATGATCCAGCGCGTCATACTCCGCCACCGACACGGACACGACCCGGCCACGCCCGACACCCTCCTTCCCGTCGAGCTGCACCGACAGCGCCAGATCCCCGACCTCGGCCGATCCCACGATGCCCCGCACCGTGCCCAGCGTGCCGTTCTTTACCCCCAGCTCCCGGTCATTGCGCAGGAAGTAGACACGCTCCCCGTCCGCAAACATCCGCTCGCCCTGGGCGGTCGGCACCAGAACATCCTCGCCCAGCTCACCCGCCTCCCGCCGGATCTCCCGCGCCGCCTCGTTCAGCGCCCGCACATCGACACGCCGATGCGCCAGCATGATCTGGCTTTCTTTTGGCGCAGCCTGACGGGCTTCCTCCCACCCGGCCACGACCCCAGCCCGCGCCTCTTCCAGCGTGTCATGCCCGCGCACCAGGCCAGCCGCCTCATAGCGTCCCAGCGCTTGCTCTGTCCGCCCGGTCGCAAGCTCCTTCGTCGCCGCCTGCTGCCAGCCTTCCCGCTGCCGGCGTACGGTGGTGATTTCCACCGACCCGACCCGCTCGCCCACCGCCCGGAACGCACCACCGGCCTCAATCGCCTGCAACTGCTCGGGATCACCCACCAGCACCACCTTGGCCCCGGCTTCGCGGGCGACAGACAGAACCCGCTCCATCTGCCGTGACCCCACCATGCCGGCCTCGTCCACCACCAGCACGTCCCCGCGCTCCAGCAGGTCGAACCCACGACCCCACGCCCGCTCCAGAGACGCCAGCGTCCGGCTCTCAATCCCGGACCCCACTTCCAGACCTTCCGCCGCGATCCCCGACAGCGCCGCCCCGCGTACTCGATACCCGGCTGCCTCCCACGCCTCACGGGCGACACCCAGCATGGTGCTCTTCCCCGTCCCGGCATACCCGACCACCACGGACAGGTCGCGGGACTTCGTGACCTCGCCCACCGCCAGCGCCTGCTCCTCGCCAAGACCGGAATGCTGCATCGCTGCCCGACGCACCGCCAGCGGCACCGCATGCCCCTGAGACTGCCCCATCGCGAGCGACGCTTCTTCCAGACGCTGCTCGACCCCGATCATCGCGCGCGTGGAGAACCGCTCCCGCCCGTGCCCGTCTTTCCCGAGGGCGACCAGCTCCGGGCACGCCTCCACCCGAACCATGACGGCCGTAAACTGTTCCGCATCTGCCGTATGCCGGTCCACGAACCGCGCCAGGTCCTGCCGGGTAAACGTGCTCTGCTGCCGGGTCAGTGCCTCCAGCGCCACATGCGGCTCGGCCAGCAACCTTTCCCCATTGCGTCGCGCGATCTCCAGATGATCAGCGACCCGCTCCGCATCCTCGCCCCGCTCTTCCCGACGCATCCCGGCCGGGCCAATCTTGTTCTGCGGCTCAAGGTCGATCCCCTGTGCGGCAAACGACCGATGGTCGATCCGCACATCAAGGTCCAGTTCGGCCAGCCGTTCATTGGCGAGCGACGCCCATCGCTCCCGCCATGTCAGCAGGAGGTCCTTGTCATTCCACGACCGCTCTTTCGCTCCGAACCCGTTCTCGTCCACCGATCGTGTGGACAGCATCACATGCGTATGGGGTTTCGCCTGTCCGTCCTCACCCATATCCCAATGCACGTTCAGATCGGCCACCATGCCGCGTTCCACGAACTGCTCCCGCACGAAATCCCGTGCCAGTGCGATCCCCTGCGCCTGGGTCATTTCGCGTGGGATCGAAAACTCCACCTCGCGGGCGAGCTGGGCATCCTTGCGCTTCTCGATCACCTCGACCTCATTCCATAGGGTCGCACGGTCGAGAAACCGTTCCGGCGCTCCATCGGGCAGCAGGATCTCGGAATACACCACACCGCTCTTGTTGGAAAAGTCATGGTCGCGATCCAGCCGAACATCATGCAGGCGTGAGGCCGCACGATAGGCCGCCGCTGCCACAGCACTCCGGCCAGTGGCACGGCTGATGACCTTTGCATGCAGGTGATAGATCGCCATGAGCGCGATCATATCACACTATTTAAGCGCACGTCACGAAGTGACGTATAAGCGCGCACTCATATTTAAAGGCGCTATAAGGATTGATCTGTCCGGATGAGTGACGCGGTTCTTTCGTGTGTGGTAGAGTCTAGCACAGAGTGTAAAAACAGGAGAGTGGATATGCGCAAGCCACGCAACATTGATGCGGAACTGAAGGTGCTTCAGGAAAAGGCGAAGCAGCTTAAGACGCAAAGAACCATCCAACTCGGTGAACTGGTCGAGGCGACGGGAGCCGATACCCTGACGATCGAGGCGCTGGCCGGGGTGCTGCTTGCGGCTGTTGAACAGGCGGATGGCAAACCCGAAGCCGTCGCGAGGTGGACCGAACGGGGGACGGCGTTCTTTCAGGCCGGCGGAAAAAAGGGCAGCCGGAAAGGAACCGGAAACGATCAGAGCGGATCTGCTGGCGCTTGAAAGACGGATCAGGAAACAGGCAGCCCTGATCCATCGCCATCAGGCACGAAAGGCACGCACCGACATGCGCGACTGGGCGAAGGCACGACGGGAACGCACCCATCATCTTATCGAACTGGGTGGGCTGGTTCAGAAGGCGGGACTGGTCGATCTGACCGATGATGACCGTGCCACCCTGCTCGGAGCATTTCTGGACATTGCCGGACAACTTCAGGGTGGTAATGATACCGCTCCAGCTGACCTGAAAACACGCTGGAGACGCGCGGGGCTTCATGCCTTTGATGCAGACCGCGAACATGACAAGACAACAGGTGGAAATGATCATGACTGACACGCCAACACCCGCATCCAAAACCGACATGATACGCGATCTGACAGCACAGATTGTCACGGCTTATGTCAGCAGCAATACGGTTCCCGTAGAGGCCCTCCCTGACCTTATCACGACAGTGTTTCAAGCACTCGGAAGTCTGGGACAGGTTACAACCCACACACCGGATCTGGTGCCGGCTGTTCCTGTGAAGAAATCGGTCTTTCCAGATTACATTATCTGCTTGGAAGACGGGAAAAAACTCAAGGTGCTCAAGCGGCATCTCCAGTCCGCCTATGGCATGACACCAAAACAGTATCGGGAGAAATGGGGCCTGCCTGAAAGCTACCCGATGGTGGCTCCTGACTATGCGGCCCGACGCTCTGCCCTGGCCCAGAAGACCGGACTAGGAAGGGCCGTCAAGGCGACACCGGAACTTTCGGACGTATCGGAAGGGGAAGCGCCAGTCACCCGCTTGCCAGAGAAGAAACCTGGACGCAGGCCAAAACTGGTTTGAAGATCGGGACCAGGAGAAATAGGACAGAAGACGGATCATATCGATCGCGACGACTGGGAAGTCTGAAAGGGGTGACTATCTTACGCGACGTTCCTTGGCCGACCGCCTTTAGCACCATTCCGGCGTGCAGCCGCCGCCTTTGCGGGACTGGCGGATGATCCGCCCACACGTCCCATCTGTGCCGCCATCCAGCTTCGGGAACCGTAGATACCGTGGATGAGACCTTCAACCAGGACATCAGCATCAAGACGGGGCCAGTGAAGGCCATTCCCCAGCGGGGTGATCTCGATCTCGGCCAGATCATTCAGGGAAGCCCCCTGCAAATCCTGTAGCAGATCCACAGGCACGCTCATTTCAACTCCGTTGGAGAGCGTGACATGAAGGGCGCGGCGTGCACGGATCAACCGTGCGGAGACCGCATGAGGAACTGTTGCTCGATGAAGCGCGTCTGCTTCACGAGCAGCTTGATAGTTCATGTCATTCGCCATGTATCTTTTCCCATGCTTCAGCCAGCATCTCAGCGTGGTCCTGCACGATGACAAGGGCTTCCTGTATAGCCTTATCCTTCATGCCACCTGGGGTCGTTTGCGGGAGGGGGCGAAATCCTACGCTAAGCCGAGAACGCGCTTCCCATAATCCCTGAGCTCGCCCTTCGGTCCGACATATCTGTATAGAGTGACGCGCTCGATCCCGAGTTCCTTGCACAGATCGGAAACAGACGTGTCGCGCTGCGCCATGGCGGCCTGGGCGAGACGCACCTGTGCTTTGGTCAGGGCGAATTTTCGCCCTCCCTTTCGTCCGCGCGCTCTGGCTGCGGCAAGGCCAGCCATGGTGCGCTCGCGGATCAGATCCCGCTCGAATTCGGCCAGAGTGGCAAAGATACCGAACACCATGCGGCCGGATGCGGTCGTGGTATCGATCTGAGTGCTTTTTCCGGTCAGCACACGCAGGCCGATCTTGCGGTCTGACAGATCCTTCACGGTGTTGACCAGGTGGGCGAGCGAGCGCCCGAGGCGATCGAGTTTCCAGACCACCAGCACATCGCCGTCGCGCAAGGATTTGAGGCACGCAGCTAAGCCGGGCCGATCATCGCGGCTGCCGGAAGCAAGATCCTCATAGATGTTGTCCTGTTGGACCCCGGCGGCACGCAGGGCGTCGTGCTGGAGGTCGAGGGATTGGGAACCATCGGCTTTGGAGACGCGGGCATATCCGATCAGCATGTTTCTTAAACGTTGGTTTGAGGCGGCGCGCCGGCCGCGAATGTTTTGTTGGCTGGAAATGTATCTCAACCAGCTTCATAAACAAAGCATCTTGAACATTGTCTGATTTTGAAAAAGGAACACAGATGCCGCGTCGCGTCACTCTAACCGATCGGCAGAAGAACGCGCTGTTGCGCATGCCGACCTCGCAGGCGGATTTGCTGAAGCATTATACTCTGAGCGATGAAGATTTCGGCCACATCAGGCAACGCCGGCGTGCTCACAACAGGTTTGGCTTCGCCTTGCAACTGTGCGTCCTGCGCTATCCTGGCCGGGTGCTGGCTCCGGGTGAACTGATACCGGTCGAGGTGGTCGAGTTCATCGGAGCGCAACTCGGCCTCAACGCCGATGATCTCGTCGACTATGCCACCCGCGAAGAGACGCGGCACGAGCATCTTGCCGAGTTGCGGGCGCTCTATGGGTTCCGCACCTTCTCCGGACGTGGAGCACGCGAGCTGAAGGACTGGCTGTTCCGGGAAGCCGAACTGGCGGTGTCGAACGAGGACATTGCCCGTCGCTTCGTGGCCGAGTGCCGACGCACCCGCATCGTTCTTCCCGCGACATCCACGATCGAACGGCTTTGCGCTACGGCTCTGGTCGATGCTGAGCGGCAAATCGAGACGCGGATTGCCGGTCGGTTGTCCATACCGATCCGGGAACAGTTACTGGCATTGCTCGAGGAGACGGTTGACGATCGGGTGACGCGCTTTGTGTGGATGCGTCAGTTCGAGCCTGGCTCGAACTCGGCGGCGGCCAACCGGCTGCTCGATCGGTTGGAATACCTGCAACGTGTCGATCTTCCCGAGGATCTGCTGGCCGGTGTTCCCGCCCATCGGGTGACACGTCTGCGCAGGCAGGGCGAGCGGTATTATGCCGACGGCATGCGCGATCTCCCAGAGGACAGGCGGCTTGCGATTCTGGCCGTCTGCGCATCGGAATGGCAGGCGATGCTTGCCGATGCCGTGGTCGAAACCCACGACCGGATCGTTGGCAAGCTCTACCGAGCCTCCGAGTGTATTTGCCAGGCCAAGGTTGTCGACGAAGCGAACGCGGTGCGCGACACCCTCAAATCCTTCGCTGAAATTGGCGGAGCCCTGGTCGACGCACAGGATGATGGTCAGCCGCTGGACGACGTCATCGCGAGCGGATCAGGGTGGGACAGTTTCAAGACCCTTGTTGCAATGGCAACCCGGCTGACCGCCATCATGGTGGATGATCCTCTCAATCATGTAATCGACGGTTATCATCGTTTCCGTCGGTACGCTCCGCGTATGTTGCGCCTGCTTGATCTGCGGGCTGCGCCCGTCGCGCTCCCGCTTCTGGAAGCGGTGACGGCCCTTCGCGCCGGTTTGAACGATGCCGCGCTGACCGGCTTCCTTCGGCCCAGCTCGAAATGGCATCGTCATCTTCGTGCCCAGGCGGCCGGCGATACTCGCCTCTGGGAGATCGCGGTGCTGTTCCATCTGCGCGACGCTTTCCGCTCCGGCGATATCTGGCTGGCCAGATCCCGGCGCTATGGCGATCTGAAGCATGCGCTCGTGCCGGCGCAAGCTGTGTCGAAAAGCGGCCGTCTCGCCGTGCCATTGCGGCCGGAGGAATGGCTGGCGGATCGGCAAGCTCGCCTCGATATCCGGTTGCGCGAGCTTGGCCGCGCTGCTCGCGCGGGCACGATTCCCGGCGGGTCCATCGAAAACGGCGTCCTGCATATCGAGAAGCTCGAAGCCGTCGCGCCGTCCGGCGCCTAGGATATGGTGCTCGATCTCTACAAGGAGATCCCGCCCACGCGCATCACCGACCTTTTGTTGGAAGTGGATGCTGCGACCGGCTTCTGCGAGGCCTTTACCCACCTGCGCACGGGAGCGCCCTGCGCCGATCAGATCGGGCTAATGAACGTCATCCTCGCAGAGGGGATCAATCTCGGCTTACGCAAGATGGCGGACGCCACCAACACCCACACCTTCTGGGAGTTGATCCGCATTGGACGATGGCATGTCGAGGGCGAAGCCTATGACCGGGCGCTGGCCATGGTGGTCGAGGCGCAGGCGGCGCTACCCATGGCCCAATTCTGGGGCATGGGCACTTCAGCATCGAGCGACGGGCAATTCTTCGCGGCGACCGAGCAAGGCGAGGCCATGAACCTGGTCAACGCGAAATACGGCAATATGCCGGGCTTGAAGGCTTACAGCCATGTCTCCGACCAATATGCGCCGCTCGCGACCCAGGTGATCCCCGCGACGGCAAGCGAAGCGCCCTATATCCTCGACGGCTTGCTCATGAACGATGCTGGCCGTCATATCCGCGAGCAGTTCGCCGACACAGGCGGCTTCACCGATCACGTCTTTGCCGCATGCACCATTCTCGGCTACCGCTTCGCCCCGCGTATCCGTGACCTGCCGTCCAAGCGGCTCTATGCGTTCAATCCATCGGCTACGCCGGCGCACTTGCGGGCCTTGATCGGTGGGAAGATTAATCAGGCCATGATCGAGCGCAACTGGCCCGACATCCTGCGCATCGCCGCGACCATCGCGGCTGGGAGCGTCGCGCCCAGCCAGATTCTGCGCAAGCTCGCCTCCTATCCGAGGCAGAACGAACTTGCCACGGCTCTGCGCGAGGTCGGCCGCGTCGAGCGCACGTTGTTCATGATCGACTGGATTCTGGATGCCGATCTGCAACGCCGCGCCCAGATCGGTCTCAACAAGGGTGAAGCGCATCATGCGCTGAAGCGGGCCATCAGCTTCCATCGCCGGGGCGAAATCCGCGACCGGTCCGCCGAAGGACAGCACTACCGGATCGCCGGCATGAACCTGCTCGCCGCGATCATTATCTTCTGGAACACTATGAAGCTCGGCGAAGTCGTCGCCAGCCAGAAACGCGACGGAAAGCTGCTATCGCCCGATCTGCTGGCCCATGTCTCACCGCTGGGATGGGAGCACATCAATCTCACAGGAGAATATCGTTGGCCAAAGCCTTAGCGTAGGATTTCGCCCTCTCCCGCAAACGACCCCTGTCTGGCTATATTCGGGACGCTGTTTTGAGACAGTCCAAAAGTGACCGCAAGCTGGTCAACATGGACGATAAGCTGGTGTATCTCGGTCAAGAGATGAGGGTGGTGACTGATCTGCTGAATGACCTTGACCGTAAGGTTTCTGGCAAACCCACAATGCCGGAAACAACCAGCTCTGAGGAGGATGGTGGCATCCCAGACGAGCTGATGGGGATAGTGCTGGAAATCCTGCTACTGACACGCGCGAATTCAGATAGGCAGGATATCCGTATGGCGCAGGGATCGGTTGAATATGCCGGATTGCCGGTGTGGGAAGGCAAGAAGCGCTCCCTAAAAACCGGATAATCTGAACTTCATCTCAACACATAAGGGGCGCGGCGCGTACGAATATCGTTCAAACAGCTTCGATAGGACCCGGATAAGCCTGCACGAGAGGATCATGGGTCAGCAGAAGCAGTCCTTCCACCATCGCCTGAGCCACAAGGATACGATCAAAAGGATCCCGATGCACATCTGGCAATTGCCCTACTGCCAGAGCATGCTGGCTGGTGATCGGTAACTCCTCATAGCCATTTTCGATCAGACCGCGCCGCAGAAGATGGGGATCGACCTGGAAGTCTGCACGCCCCAATCCGACCTTGATGGTGACTTCCCATAAACTGGCAGCACTGAAAACCAGAACATTATTCTGGTCGTCAATCAGGGTTCTCGCACGCTCTGACAGTTTATCAGGCTCTCCTGCGGCCCAGAGAAGCAGATGGGTATCCAGAAGCAGCTTCATGCCGAACCATCGAACAGAGAAATGATGTCCTCCTGTCCCATGCGATCAAAATCCTCTGGCACCCCGGATTTTCCC